>CAZZMV010000201.1:0-3583 GCA_964655425.1 uncultured Bifidobacterium sp. | reverse complement strand
CTGTTAGGTTGTGCGCGCGCGGTTCATATACTGACACCATCTGCGACGGTACGTCGTATCGTCAATATGACTGCATTGGCTGTGGTCGATGCAGTGCAGCGCTGAACAGAGTCAGATCGCAACCGTATGACGTCGGCCATACCACTCGCGGTCGATCTCGACGGCACGCTTGTTCGCTCAGATACCTTGCATGATGCCGCACTGCGCGCGCTACGCGAGCATCCGTTCGCTCTGCTGCAATTGCCGCTCTGGCTGTTGCAGGGCAAGGCAGTCGTCAAGCAACAATTAGCAGCACTGTCGCAGTTTGATCCGGCGACGCTGCCATATCATCAGCCGTTGATCGAGTGGTTGATCATACAGCGCTCACAAGGCCGCAAACTGGTGCTGTGTACTGCTGCAGACCAGCATGTTGCGATGGCAATCGCAGATCATCTCGGCATTTTTGACGAAGTACTTGCTAGTGATGGCAGTACCAACCTCGGTGGTCGCAGCAAAGCCGAGGCGCTCGAGCGCCGCTTTGGTGTTGGTGGATTTGACTATGCCGGCAATGCTGCGGTTGATCTGCACGTCTGGCAGCGCGCGCGAAAGGCTGTCGTCGTCAACGCCTCATCCGAAGTGAAGCGCAAAGCGCAAGCAGTCGCTCAGGTCGATCAGATTTTTGATACCGAACACCGTGTAGGTGAGGCTCTACTACGTACGCTACGCCCCCACCAGTGGGCGAAAAATCTGCTGCTGTTCATGGCACCGATGGCCGCACATCTGATTCCAGATGGCGAGATGCTGTCACGCTTGTTATTCGCTTTTGTCGCGTTTAGTTTATGCGCCTCGGCCGTGTACGTGACCAATGATTTACTCGACCTCGATAGCGACCGGCAGCATCCACGTAAAAGGATGCGCGCCTTCGCTGCAGGGCAGTTGTCGGTGGTCTTGGGCGTAGTGCTCGTACCCGTGTTACTGGTTGGCGCTCTGCTATGTGCGCTGCCAGTTGGCTGGACATTTTGTAGCTGGCTGTTGTTTTACTTTGCGCTGACGTGTGCGTATTCGTTGGTATTGAAACGGCTGGTGATTATTGATTGCCTGGCGCTCGCCATGCTGTACACACTGCGTGTGATTGCGGGCGCAGCCGCGGTCAATATCCCGCTGTCGTTTTGGCTGTTAGCCTTTTCGGCTTTTTTCTTTTTGTCGCTGGCATTTGTGAAACGCTATGCTGAACTCGACCTTCACTCAAAATCCGGAAGCGATCGCGCACATGGACGCGGCTATCTGACTTCTGATACGCCATTAGTCCAAGCCTTCGGGCTGATGTCGGGCTATGCCTCGGTCGTGGTGCTGGCGCTGTATTTGAACAGCGATGCTGTGGTGCGGCTATATCGTTCGCCCGAACTAATCTGGGCTGCGGTACCGATACTCCTGTATTGGATCAGCCGTATTTGGATGAAGGCCCATCGCGGTGAGATGCATGACGACCCGCTGGTCTTTGCAATGCGTGATCGTGTCGGATTGCTCGCCGGGGTGCTGTTCTTTGGTGTGTTAATTGCGGGTTCACGCGGGTGGGTATGGTAGCGGTCAGTTCCTGGGGGCGACTGAGTGCTGTCGAGCATCGTATGCTGCCGCTCGCTGACCGAAGCAAAGTCCATTCATCGATTACGGGACAGCGCCCGGGGCTCGCTTTTGGTATGGGCCGTAGCTATGGCGATGTTTGTCTCAACCCCGAAGGCACGCTGTGGGATATGCGACCGCTCGATCGGTTCATCGCCTTTGATCAGCCAACCGGTCGTTTGCGTTGCGAAGCAGGCACGCTACTCCGTGATATCCAGCGACTTGCGGTGCCGCGCGGATGGATGCTAGCGGTAGTGCCCGGTACTCAGTTTGTGACCGTTGGTGGCGCTATCGCTAATGATGTGCACGGGAAGAACCATCATCGTCAAGGGAGTTTTGGTGATCACGTGCTGGGTTTCACGCTGGCTCGTACTGATGGTGAACTACTTCACTGCGAGCCCGGCGGTAGGCTGTTTGCCGCGACGGTGGGTGGGCTAGGCCTGACGGGCGTGATTGTCGAGGTTGAGCTGCAGCTACGTCGTGTACCGGGTCCGTGGCTTGAGGTGGAGACGCTACCGTATCGAGACCTCGATGAGTTTTTCGAGCTGGCGGATGCATCAGAAGCAGATTGGGAGTACACCGTGTCTTGGGTCGATTGCCTGAATCGGTCAGGTCGCGGCATCTTCATGCGTGCCAACCATGTCGATTCAGAACAGCCTGAACCTGTGCCCCGTACTGGTTTTGGTTGCCCATTCGTGCCACCCGTCTCGCTGGTGAATCGTTTATCGCTGAGGCCATTAAATACGGTTTACTATCACCTGAAAAAATCTCAGGCGCGCAGCCTGCAACACTACCAAGCGTTTTTTCATCCGCTCGACGGTATTCATGAGTGGAACAAGCTGTACGGGCCGCGGGGCTTTTATCAATACCAGTGCGTGCTACCAAGAGCCGAAGGTGTGGCGGGTATCAAAGCATTGCTGCATGCGATCGGGCGCGCAGGTATGGGTTCTTTTCTAGCGGTGCTGAAGACTTTCGGTCAGCGTGAGTCGATCGGTATGCTGAGTTTCGCGCAACCCGGTGTGACCTTGGCGCTGGATTTTCCGGATGCGGGTGACGAAACGCTGCGCCTATTTGAGCAACTGGATGCGATTGTGGTTGAAGCTGGTGGTCGTTTGTACGCTGCCAAAGATGCACGCATGCCGAGGGCGGTGTTTGAAGCCGGTTACCCGCGCCTGAATGAATTTTTGCCGCTGCGTGATCCGGGCATCAGCTCGGCAATGTCGCGCCGATTACTCGGGAGTTGAATTGAGCAATCAACGTATTGTCATCATTGGCGCGAGCTCGGCAATTGCAGAGCACTGTGCAAGGCTTTGGGCGCAGCAGAGTACCGATTTTGTGCTGGTCGGTAGAGACCTGACAAAGCTTGATCGTGTTGCCGCTGATCTTCGTGTGCGTAGTCCTCAATCAAGTATCGAAACTTTGCAGCTTGATTTTCTGGACGTTGATGCAATCAATCGCCTTGCGCAACAGGTCGCCAAAGAACCGATCGATATTGTTTTGGTTGCACATGGCGACTTACCAGATCAGCGCGCTTGCGAGCAGGATCTACATCTCGCCCACGCAACATTACAAATTAATGGCGTATCGCCGGTGCTATTTTCCGAAGCCTTCGCACTGCAACTCAGCAAGCAAAGCCGAGGAACCCTGGCTGTGATCGGTTCAGTTGCCGGAGATCGCGGGCGCAAGGCAAATTATGTGTATGGCTCGGCGAAAGGCATGGTCGATCGCTACGTACAAGGCATGCAGCATCGTTTTGCGGGAAGCGGTGTCAAGATAGTGCTGATCAAGCCGGGGCCAACCGCAACACCGATGACAGCGCATCTGCCGTCGACGGGCATGGCTTCAGTAGATCAAGTGGCGCTCGCCATCGTGCGGGCGATTGCTGCAGGCGAGCCGGAGGTTTATGTGCCGGCAAAATGGCGGCTTATCATGCGTATAGTCCAGCACTTGCCGCGTTGGATTTTTCATAAGCTGAATATCTGAA
>CAZZMV010000200.1:0-3621 GCA_964655425.1 uncultured Bifidobacterium sp. | reverse complement strand
ATCAAGATGACAAACGTTGCCTGCCGTTGATACAAGAGAAGCGACGCAGCGTCATACCGATTTTCTCTAGCCAGTCTCCTAATCAGGCAGGCGTTTGAATTTTTGCACTCGCTTTCCCGAATCGACTTCTCCCGTGTAGATATTCCCCTTGGAGTCAGCGGCAATACCGTGCACCCAATGAAACTGGCCGGCTTGCCGGCCGCTGCGACCGAAGGCGCTTAATCGTTCACCGGTAGCGCGTAGCAGAATATGAATTTCACTATTCGTGCCATCAGCAACGTACATATAGCGCTGCTCTTTGTCTTCGGAGAATGCGATGTCCCACACCGAACCTATATGTCGCGTCTTGGGTTCGATTAGATACTCTTTAACGAAGCTGCCATCGCGTTGAAAAACTTGTATGCGGTTATTCAAGCGGTCGCATACGTAGACCAAGCCATCTTGAGCAATACGTACGCAGTGCACGGTGGCGCGAAATTGTTTTGCTCGGGGTGCTGCCGGATCATAGTTGCCTAGATCGGTGTCGTCCGGTCGGTTGCCGTAAGCGCCCCAGTGGCGCTTGTACGCGCCGGTGTTCGCATCAAGCACCAGCACGCGTCGGTTACCGTAGCCATCAGCGATATACAACTCGCTGTGGGCAACATCGGAAACTGCCAGCGCAGGCCGACCCAGATCGGTCGGGCTGTTGCTGCCTGAGGTACGACCGGCTCGGCCGAACTGCTGCAAAAACTTGCCATCGCGTGTGAACTTCAGAACTTGCGCATCGGTTTTTGCGTTACCAGCGACCCAGACATGATCATTGGCGTCAACGAAAATGCCGTGCTCGCGTTCCGGCCATTCAAAGCCGGCACCCGGTCCTCCCCATGCAGACAGTAAATTACCCTCGCTATCGAATTCAAGTACTGGCGGCGCCGGTCGGCAGCATTTCGACGAGGGCGGATCATGCGCTGCGCCACGCTCATCTTCGGTCAGCGAACGTGGCCGCTGATAGACCCAGATATGGTCGCGTGAATCCACCGCGATGCCACCGATTTCGCCCAGCACCCATTGGTTGGGCAGCGGCTTGGGCCAGCTGATATCCACCGAAAATCGTGGTACACCGGCAGCACCCGCACTGCCATGCGTACTCAGAAGCACCAAACTTAATACCAAACCGGACACCAAACTCAGCGCCTGGAATAGCTGCCAACACATAGCGGCCAACAAGCAGCGAGTATTCATTCTGATAATCATTGAATTTTCCTTTCCACTCGGTGCACCATGATAATGGTCGCATGCTACAGTGAACCGACGGAGAAACTAGCCTGGCCCATGAAAAAACTGTTTTGTTTATTTTTATTGCTGCCATTGAGCACTGTATTCGCTCAGGGTATTGATAATCCGTTTGTGCGAATAACGCGGACCGGTACCACGTGTACATTGGGTACTGCGCCGGGCTGTACTGATCGGATTATCGTGGCGCTGTCAGCTACCGAGATACTCACATCGGGCACCCAGCGAACGCTGGCACGTGGCGAGCTTGCCGTGTTTGGGCTCGGTGACAATTACGCAGTGAAGGGTAGCGATTTCATCGAAGTGGTGATCAAGCCGGATCATCCTGCATCGAGCGCTCCGGGTGAAATGATCGCTGCGGAAAAGAACGCCCTGCTGTTTGATGCGGATGACTTCTTTGTATTTGAAGAAAAGCTGAACCCAGGTGACACGCGCGCACGTCATAGTCATAGTCAGCGTGTAGTGATCCAACTGAATCGAACCACGCTCAAGCAGTGGCCAGACAACAAACCCGAGCTGATTATGGAGATCATGCCGGATGCGATCGGATTCAGCGCGCCGGTGATTCACGTGGTGGAGAATATCGGTGCTCTACCGCTACGCGGCATCATTATCGAATTCAAGCCGGGGCGAGTTGGCAGGGCGCGGCGCTGAAACTCGTCTCTGGAGCATATTTTCAAGATGAATGCGTCTTGAGCGAACGCGTTTTGCGACGGCAAACTTGGAAGCTCAACATAATTTTCAGACTTGGTTCGCAGCGATTTTTAGCCTGCGATCAGGCTGAGTGCGCCACGCCAGAAACACACGGTAAAGCGCCACGCTGATGACCATACCCCATGTCATGCCGGCGAACATCCCACCCAGCATGCCGCTCAAACTGTCAGAGGACGCCCCAAGTCCTGCACGATCATTCACCCACATCTGCCAGTTACGTAACCACAGTGCACCTACAGTCATACCGACCAACATCCAGGTCGAGCACAGCAGATTTTGCGCCAGCATTGAACAGAAGTAGCGACCGCAACCTGGGCGTAATGCACGCAGGGTTGGAATGGCCAGCAAACCACCCATCAACATACCGACGTGCATTGCAGGTAAGAAGCGAAGATGAAGTGCAAGGCTTCCCTGAAAACCAAGCCCGGCACTGCTACGGCATATGGTGTCGAGCAACGCAGGGCCGTAGTGCAGCGAATCAATCGAAAGGCCCAGCAACATACCGCCGAAACCCAGCGATAGCATCACATGCGGTGGTGAGAGGCCAGCGCGTTGCGGCCGCATCCAGGTCAGTACCAAACAGCCTGAGCTAACGGCTAACAGGCTCAATACAGTCGCTTTAAACCGCGCGTCGGTTCCGGCGCCGGATACGTTCATTAGCGTCGATAACGTAATGGCAATGACCAGCACGACCAATGCGGGAAGGACGAATGGCGAAGCCGCCCACCGGCGAACCCAAAGCATTGGATTGACTTGATGTGGCTGCCGCGCTTTGCTTGTTTCAATCATTCGGTGGCCGAGTCATATTAATTAAAAAATATCAGCCGTGATGAAGATCGCGGATGATTGGTGCAGCGCGCAACGATTTTTTTCGTGACTTGGTTTAGATTATGCTGGATTATGATCAAGCATGCATATTTGTGTCACCCTGCACCATAGCGCAAATGTACTAGTTACGTGATGCGTATAGAACACTGCTACGCGTTTTGATTAATTGGCCGTGGCTGGCTCGATTAATCTTGTGAGTTCATTGTGGGCTCGGCATCGCTAAGTATGTAGCCGCGCAGTTGCGCTGACAAACGCTGCGTCGATTGATTTAGCCGCTCTAGTTGTCAATTTTGGCTAACCGATTAGTAAACCGTAAAGTCAGCGCATGAAGATCGATCGCATTAATAAAGATTAGACTCGGATCAACCGCGCGGCTGTCGCGGGGAAGTTTCACTGTTAGCAGAGTATGTCGAGCATTGGCCGGATTCAGGCCCGGCGGTTTTCCACAATAGGGCACCAGACCCGTGAAAAGGAAGGAGACAACGTGATCGCTGCACATTTTGACTACCACGCACCGCGCACCGTGCCGGAGGCTTTGAAGCTGTTGGGTGAGTATGGTGATGAGGCAAAGCTGCTGGCCGGTGGGCACAGCCTGCTACCGATGATGAAGCTGCGCTTTGCCGAGCCGGCGCATTTAATTGATCTTGGAAAAATCCCAGAGCTAAAGGGCATTTCGGAGTCCAGCGGCGAGGTTCACATTGGCGCCATGACGACCGAGCATGAGTTACTAAACTCTGCACTCTTGGCCAAAAAAATCCCTTTACTTGTTGAGGGTGTCAGCCAAATCGCCGATCCGCAGGTGCGCTA
>CAZZMV010000199.1:0-3626 GCA_964655425.1 uncultured Bifidobacterium sp. | reverse complement strand
TTCATATCGATTCCGGAGTTGTTCGAGAAACTTCCGGCACTGCAGCTCAGCGACAAGCTAGCGTTTGAGTTTGGCTGGCGTGAATTTTTCCATCACGTATGGAGCCGCGAGGGTGAACGTATCTTTTCAGATTTACGGCCTGGCTTGCCTGGGGTTCAGTACAGCGATCACCTACCGGAAGATATTCGCGAAGGCCGCACTGGATTGCGGGTGATTGATCGCGCAGTTCATCAGCTATACACCACCGGCTATCTGCACAATCACGCGCGCATGTGGCTGGCGAGCTATATAGTCCATTTGCGTAAAGTGCACTGGCGAGCGGGCGCGGACTGGATGGTTGGCTATCTGCTAGACGGTGATCTGGCATCCAACCATTTATCTTGGCAGTGGGTGGCGGCGACATTCAGCAACAAACCGTATCTATTTAATGCCGAGAATGTCGCGCGCTATGCGCCTTCTGAATGGCACTGCACCGGTAGTGCGCTGGATACCAGCTATGAGCATCTGGATCAGATCGCGCGGACGAATGAAACCATCCATAGCGCGCCGTCGCTGGTGGGCGCGCACGTACCCGAGCTACTCGCAGCACCTCCCGCACTCATTACCTCATCGGTATCGAGTGCCGATCGTGTTCAGTTGGTACATCCATGGATGTTGGCTGAAAATAACTTCGATGGCGTACGTCTAGGTGTGATTCATTTACCCTTTCATGCGCAGTTTCCGTGGTCTGCTCAGCGCTGGCAATTCGTGACGGATAGAATGTCTTCCATCACCGATGCCGTGTTTGTCGGTGACCTGAATGACTTGAAAAATTTGCTCGATCCGATGAGCCATGTCGAATCAATCGCCACCCTGAATCCTGGCTACCGGGAGTGGCTGCCTGGTCTGTGTACACAACTGATTGATGCTCCGCGTCACTTTGCCAATCCGATGAAAACCTGTCGTTCATTTTCTGCATTTTGGGCGCAATGCGCTGAGCGCCCTGCGCAGCGAGGATGGCATCGATGAAGCTGGGCGTGGTGTGGTTCAAGCGTGATCTGCGTGTGTTCGATCACGCGCCGCTGGTCGAGGCCGCTAAGCATCGTCAAGTACTGCCGCTCTATATTTACGAGCCCACACTGATTCGTGCGCCCGATTGTGCGACTCAACATATTTGCTTCATCAACGAATGTTTGAGCGATCTGGATCAGGCGCTATCTGCGCGTGGCAGCCCACTGCTGGTGCAGTACGGCGAGGCTCTTGCGATTTTCCAGCGCGTACTCGAGACCTTCGGGCCATTCACGCTGTACTCACACGAAGAAACCGGTAATGCGCTGAGCTACCAGCGCGATAAGCGCATAGCAGATTGGTGTCGGGCGAATGGCATCGATTGGAAAGAATTCCCCGCCAACGGCGTCGTCCGTCGACTCGCATCACGCGATCAATGGTCGGATATCTGGATGCAGCGGATGAAACCTGCGCCCTTGCCTGCGCCTGATTTTCTGGGCAAGCCGGAAGGCACACTCTCACCCAACGGCATCATGCTGCCGCGCTGGATGGGCATGGCGGATGACGACAAGCCGCTGCGACAAAAAGGCGGTCGCAAACAAGCTGTGCAGCTACTGAAAAACTTCCTGTCGCAGCGAGTCCAAGACTACCGCTACGGTATGTCGAGCCCGCTATCTGCAGCCGATTTATGTTCGCGACTATCGCCCCATATCGCCTACGGCTGTCTGTCAGTCAAAGAAATCGTGCAAAAAGTCTGGCGAACCCGCAGCGAGTTGAACGCCATGCCAGCGCACGTCAGGCCAAAGGGGGCCTTGGAAGGTTTGAAGTCTTTCGAAAGTCGGCTGCATTGGCGTTGCCACTTTGTGCAGAAACTTGAGTCCGAGCCGGATATTGAAACCCGCAATATGCATCGCGGCTTCGATGGTTTACGCGAGCCGCACTTCAATCGGGATTACTTTGATCGTTGGCGTAAGGCCGAGACAGGTTTTCCGATGATCGATGCCTGCATGCGCATGCTGGCGGAAACCGGTTGGATCAATTTCCGTATGCGTGCGTTGCTGGTGAGCTTCTCCAGCTATCAGTTGTGGAACCACTGGCATGAACCAGCCTTGCATCTCGCGCGTGAGTTTCTTGACTATGAGCCAGGTATCCACTACTCGCAGATACAAATGCAATCGGGTGTCACCGGCATCAATACGCTGCGTATCTACAATCCTGTCAAACAAGCACAAGACCAGGATCCAGACGGTGCGTTTGTAAAGCGCTGGCTACCCGCACTTGCAAACGTGCCGCAAGAATTCATTTTCGAGCCATGGACCATGCCGCTCGCGCAACAGCAAGCATCAGGCGTAATCATTGGTCGGGATTACCCAGCGCCAGTGGTCGATCATCTGACCAGCGCCAGCTTTGCACGAGAAACGCTTTGGGCGATGCGCCGTCGTAGCGAGGTGCGCGATGAGTCGCGCCGTGTATTCGACAAACATGGCAGCCGCAACCCGGCGCGTGAAGGTCGTCGCGTTTCAAATTCAAAACAAAAATCAGCGGACGCGAGCAAAGAAGAACCGCAGTCCACGCCGCAATTGTCGCTCGGGCTGGAATGAGGCCTAGATGCTGAGAGGCGTGATCGCTGCTGCGAGTGCTTTTACCTTGTGGGGTGTATTTCCTTTGTATTTGCGTCTGCTGCAGCAAGTACCATCGTTGGAAATTTTGTCGCATCGCGTGCTCTGGTCAGTCGTACTGTTAATGAGCTTGCTGGCGATGCGACGTCAGTGGGATTGGCTGGCGTTGGTGCGGGCGCAGCCGCGCATCATATTTACCTTTGCGACCAGCGCGTTGATGGTGGCGACCAATTGGGTGGTCTATATCTGGTCGGTGAACCACGACCATATCGTCGATGCCAGCCTGGGTTATTTCATCACACCGCTGTTCAATGTTTTGTTCGGCATCGGGCTGGGTGAGCGTCTGCGCCTGACACAATGGGTCGCGGTCGGGTTAGCGGCCTGCGGCGTGCTGTGGCTTACCGTCAGTGAAGGGAGCGTGCCCTGGATCGGTCTGGTGATCGCAGTCACATTCAGCTTGTATGGCTTGCTTCGTAAAACTGCAGCGCTCGGCGCACTGGAAGGGCTGAGCGTAGAAACAATGCTGCTGCTTCCTGCTGCCGGCCTATTTTTGCTTTTACCCGACGCCGGCTCATCGCATGCCTTTGGTAGCAATATACCGCTATCCCTACTGCTCATGGCCGCCGGGCCGGTCACTGCAATACCACTGCTGATGTTTGCTTATGGCGCACGCCGTATTCCGCTTTCGCTGGTCGGGCTGTTGCAGTACATCGGCCCGAGCATACAACTGCTGCTCGGGGTGTGGCTGTATCACGAGCCATTTGCAGGGGCTAAATTGATCGGGTTCGCAATGATCTGGCTCGGCCTGGCGGTGTATTCCGGCGAGGCACTGCTGCGTGGATGGCGCTTGCGAATTAATACCGCCGACTGACAGGCACGATTGATAAGTCTATTCATCAAGCTGCTGCTACCTGAACCCGTCAACGCACAGACTGACACTCGAACGCGCGCTTCGGTTATGCTCTCGTGCTGCTGCAGCGTCCTGCTGCAAATCTATTCCTTGTAAAGCACATTCATGGC
>CAZZMV010000198.1:0-3643 GCA_964655425.1 uncultured Bifidobacterium sp. | reverse complement strand
AATCACGCGCCTGCTCGTAGCGGATTTTCATTTCGGTGATCTCGCGCAGTAGCGCATCTTTCAGCAGGTTGTGGTCGATACCATCGACCCACATACGCACGGCTTTGGCGATGAAAGCGTCTTTGTATTCGCGGTCTTCGAGCGTAATCATCCAGCGATCATCGTAGCGCGCAACACGCCCGACAGCGATCAACTCGTCGATCATCTCGGTGAGTGGCATGGGCTTGGTGGTCAGCACCTCGCGCGCGGTGGTGTAAGCGGCCTTGAATTCGGCCATGGTGCTTTTGGACAGCACTACCAGAAACGTGCCGCCAAACACAATGAATACTGCGGGCAAATCAAAAAACTGCAAAAACCGGCCGCCGGTAGCAATGGCGATCAGCAGCAAGGCGCCCAGCACTCCAATCAGACTGGCGATATCCATGTTGGCAAACCCTCAGAAAAACGCACTCAAGCCGAGCGCAGTCGGTACTTATCGATTTTTTCTATCAGCGTGGTGCGCTGCAAATTCAGTAGTCGTGCAGTCTTCGAGACATTGCCGTCGGCGCGATCCAACGCTTGCTCGATGTAGGCACGTTCAATTTGTGCCATGCGCTCTTTCAGCGAGACGCCCTCCGGCGGCAGCACAGTACCGCCCTGCGCCAGCATAATGATGTCTTCGACATCATTTCGTACGGGCTCGGGCTTGGCGGATGGCATGTTGGCTGGCTCATCATGCGGCACCGCGAACATCTGCAGCACATCAGCCGCGTGCTCTTCTTGCGGCTCGACATCAGGCAAACCGGCACGCTCTTCCTGTATTTGCTGCAAACCTTTTGGCAGCATCGAGCGCGGAATCGATTTCAGCGTGAGCTTCTGACCAGCGAACAAAGTTGAGAAACGATGAATCAAATTTGAAAGTTCGCGCACATTGCCTGGCCAGTCGTAACTCTTCATGGCATCGATCAGATCCGCCGAAAAACTGATGGCCGGTGTTTTATACGCAAACTTGTCGGCGTAATGCCGTGCCAGAACCACGATATCGTCACCCCGTTCACGCAGCGGCGGCGTACGTAACGGCAGTACGTTCAAGCGATAGTACAAATCTTCACGAAAACGCCCTTCCGCGATTTCGGCTTCCAGATCACGGTGGGTTGCCGCAACGACCCGCACATCCACTTCGACGGCCCGCGACGATCCGACGGGGTCAACTGTTTTTTCTTGCAAAACACGCAGCAGCTTGACTTGCATATCAAGCGACAAATCGCCAATCTCATCGAGGAATAGCGTGCCACCGTGCGCTAACTCGAAACGACCAACACGATCGGCCAGGGCACCGGTGAAGGCACCTTTGCGATGGCCAAACAATTCGGACTCCATCAATTCGCGTGGAATCGCAGCACAGTTCAGTGGAACAAAATTAGCGTCGGCACGTGGCGACTGATAGTGCAGCGCTTGTGCGACTAACTCTTTGCCGGTGCCTGATTCGCCCATGACAAGCACCGTTGCGGTGGAATCCGCGATCGTATCGATCAGCTTGCGGATCTCTCGCATCGGCGGGCTGTTGCCAATGATGGGATTCGGCTGGCGCATGCGCAGTCTCTCGCGGAGAAATTCAGGGCTGGCCGACCGGCGCGACACGCTATGGTGCGACTAGTTCCCCAATGTTTCCGAATTGAAACATAGGGGTGTCATGATGTCAACGCGATAAAAGCGTCCTTGTCATTCTGACTATAGATATTTTTTCGATAATATTTTGATTAAGACCGATGCTCTCGAGCCCGCTACAATCGCCCGCAGGAGGCTTAATCATGTTGCTACACCTGCTGCTGCCACTCGGATTCACGCTCTCACCGCTGATCGGTTGGCAGCTCGACATGTCGTGGCTCACGATCGTGCTGGCTGCGGTGGCGTTACCGTTGGCAGAATGGCTGGTCGGTCGCCGGCAGCCGAATCAAACGACAGCGCATCAAACAACTGCAAATCAAACGACTGCGCATCAAATAACGGCAGGTCAAACGATTACAAATCAAACTGCTTCAACTGAAACCACGCTGCATTATAAGTGGCCCGCATGGTTTTTACGCGCTGTGATGCTGTTGGTACTCATCATATGCGTCGGCTTCGCGCTTCAAGCGCCTCTGATGAGCACGTCCGATTTTTGGTGGCTGGCACTCGGTTGCGGCTATGTCGCTGGTGGTATTGGCATCGTACTGGCGCATGAACTTGGCCATCGCCGCCCGCTGATTGATCGCGCGTTGGCGCGCGCATTATTGTGCTGGATAGGCTACGGCCATTACGCCATCGAACATAATCGCGGGCATCATCGTACCGCCGCAACACGACCCGACCCTGCCAGCGCACGGCTAGACGAAAGCATCTGGCACTTCATGCCGCGCTATTTTGCAGGTGTATTCATGCATGCGGTGAAGCTATCGCAACAAAAACCCGGCCGTATTAACGAGGCATTGGCGCTCACCATCATTAGCGTACTGCTGGCCCTGATGCTTGCGCTGATTGCCGGCGTGGAGGCACTCGGTTTTGCGTTAATCACAGCGTGGATTGCACAAACGCTGGTAGCTACGATCGACTATGTTGAGCACTGGGGTCTGCAACGAGCCGTCGTCGACGGTAAACCGGAGCGCATCGGGCCGCTGCACATCTGGGACTGCGAAAACCGTATTTCAGATGCGCTGCTGTTTAATTTGCCGCGCCACTCGGCGCATCATCTCGAGCCCTCGCTGCACTGTAATGAATTACGGCATGTGAGCGCCTCGCCGCAGATGCCGACGGGTTATGCAGGTATGTCTTTGCTCGCGTTTATCTGGCCTGTGTATCGACGCATCATGACGCCTCGTTTACCACGCGCATTGCCGGTTGCAAGCCCCGTGATCATGCACGCTTGAGTACGGGCCCATAATCGGGCCCATAATGTCAGCCGCAAGCAGCCATCGTTTGACAGGCCGTGCGCTCATGTTCGTTTGATAATCACGGTTTAATTAGAGGAGGTCTGATTGAGCACCATCGCCGAGCTGCGCCGTATCCTGAAAAATAATCACACCATTGCGGTGGTCGGTTTGTCTGCGGATTGGTATCGCCCCTCCTACTTCGCAGCAAAATATATGCAAGAGCATGGCTTTCGTATCATTCCGGTCAACCCGAAGTACGATGAAATTCTTGGTGAGAAGTGCTACCCCAACCTCAAAGCGATTCCCGAAGCGGTCGATATTGTGGATGTATTCCGCAAGCCGGATGATTGCGTGCCAATTGCCGAAGATGCGGTAGCGATTGGCGCTAAGGTACTGTGGCTGCAACTGGGCGTGGTGAATGAAGAAGCCGCGCGCGTCGCCAAGGCCGGCGGTCTTGAGGTGGTTATGGACCGCTGCGTCAAAATCGAATACGCGCGTTTATTTGGTGGCTTGAGCTGGTTCGGGGTTAACACCAAGGTCATCTCCGCTCGCCGTCCTATATAACTACTTACTGCTATGGCTAAAGACCACGTCTACGATTTCGATACCCTGTGCCTGCACGCCGGGCAAATGCCCGATGCGGCTACTGGGGCACGCGCAGTACCGATCTATCAAACCACCTCCTACGTATTTGATAGCGCTGATCATGCAGCGAGTTTGTTTAATCTGCAAACCTTCGGCAATGTGTACTCGCG
>CAZZMV010000197.1:0-3655 GCA_964655425.1 uncultured Bifidobacterium sp. | reverse complement strand
TCGGCAAGCCGATATCGTTACAAGTAGAGACTGCGTTTCACCAAGAGCAGTACGATATTATTTTGATGTGATTTTCCTGACGTTCGATTATTTTTATTCATGGATCCAGAAGTTATCATTACCAATATCAAAAAGCGCTATTCAGGCGTCTCTGGAACCATCAACGCACTTCTACCCGTTCAGTCGAAAAATTTAAGTATTGGCTTTGTAGGAAATGTTCTCCCGGGTTTCGAAATAGCGCAACAATCTAATCCTGAAAAAATAGAATATCTCACACTTTGGCGTGCAATTTTAGTCTCCCGCAAAAAGTTAGCAGATGGTCGGCCGCGCATTTGGCATGTACGGCGAGATCATGAGATGATGTTGGCAGTATTTCTACGAGATGTGCTGAGATTTCCCATAAAGGTTGTGTTTACCTCAGCCGCTAAACATCTCCATTCCTGGTTTCCGCGCTGGCTAATCAGCAAAATGGATGGTGTTATAGCTACGACAGAAGAAGCCGCGAGTTTCGTTCCGAACACAACGATTATTGCACCCCACGGCATCAGCTTAGGCCGTTTCTCGCCACCAACAGATAAGTTAAATACCTGGCAGCGCACGCACTTGCTTGGCAAATATGGAATTGGTACGTTTGGAAGAATTCGGGAGGATAAAGGATCGGACATCTTTGTGGATGCGATGATCAAGCTACTACCAGACTATCCAGACTGGAGTGCAGTATTGGCTGGGCTGTGCGTTCCAAAACATCAAGCTTTTCAGGAAGCGTTACAGCAAAGAATATCAGCTGCAGGTTTATCAGATCGAATCGTTTTTCTTGGGGTGATCGGGCCGGATAAAATTGCTGATTGGTACCAAAATGTGCTCATCACCGTGGCGTGTCCTCGGTATGAACCTTTTGGATTGACCCCTTTGGAAGCCATGGCCTGTGGCTGCGCAGTTGTCGCAAGCGATACAGGCGCATTCAGTACGATTGTTGATGAGGGTGTCACAGGTTATGTCGTCCCTACTGATGATGTTGATGCTCTGGTCGAGGCAATTAGAAAAATAATGAACCCGACTGATGCAATAAAAATGGGGACCCTTGGGAGAGATCGGGTTGCAGAAAAATTTACCGTCGAACTTGAGGCGGAAAATATTGCACGTGTCTATTCAAAACTCTGGAGTGAGTCTTAAGCCGCGCTGAAAGCGAGATAATTTCCGGTTGGTTATGCCAACTTGGAAAATCGTGTTTAGCCCAACCCATTCGCTGTCTTATACGCAGAAGCAGACACACCTTCGAGCGTGATAATGGCCGAGATACCCGTGCCGTCATGATCGTAAGCAAGGTAAGTCGTACTTTCATTCCCGCCAACCAGTACATCCGCAACAGTAAACTGGGTACTCGGCGTACCCGTCGCGGCCCCAGTATTGAAATGATTCATTGCGAAGTTGACGAAGCCATCCAATGTTCTGGCAGTGGTCGATACGCTGGCCAATCCCTCGAAATTCAATTCATCGTGGCCCATGCGAAAACCTTTGATGAGAACGCGTTGAATGGCAGCCTCAGTCGTACTGTCTTGATCAACACCAAATTCGACAATAGCCTTGCCTAAGGTACCGCTGAAACCAATGTCGATTGCATCAAGTAAGTGATTTGTATTACTTGATTTGTCACCCAGCGTTAATGTGGTCAAACCTGCGTGGCCATCATGGCCCAACTGTGCTTTGCCACCGTCTGTAAATAATTTCAGTGACATCGTCGCAGCGTCATCTTGCTGGATAGCGTCCAGAAAAATGTCGATCGGTGCGTCGCCAAGTTTTCCAAGCTGTAAGTCTGCAGCTGCAGTCGCACCGGCTGCCGAACCAATACTACTGTCAGCAGTGACCAGTATCGTCCCAGTTACGCTAATCGCGTTACCTGATCCTTGAATCAAAACTAAATCGGCGTGACTTCCCTCACCAAGCGCACCTACGGAAATACTTTCTGAAATATTCAATGCTGAGGATGCGGCTTCAATTTTGGCATCAGCATTACTGCCAGTACCGGTAGCAATCAGCGCGAGCCCACCTTGTATGCTAATGGGTGATGCATTGGTTTCGACGACCAAACTGCTTACGCTACCAGCGGCTGTTGCCGCTGAAACCAGGTCACCGATGATATTGATTTTTCCTTGTGGACTAGCGACCGATAGCTGAGCATGTGCGTCGACGCCGGATCCGATCACGCTCAACCCACGACCAATACGGATATCGCCCTTATCTGCCATGACTGAATAATCAGCTGATGCGCCGGCGCCGCTTGCCTCCAAAGATATCCGGTCTGCGATATTCATGTTGGCAGGAGATATCGTGGTAGGTGTGGTGATATCTGGGCCGGCGTGAGCAATCAAGGAACCACTCACGTTACTTTGAGTTCCCGCAGCGGCTAAATATAATCCGCCACCCACAGTGAACGTCCTTCCCACCGAAAAAGCTTCGAATTGGGATACTGCGCCATAGTCAGCGCTCGTGGCACGTACATCACCAACGATATTCACCGCACCATAACCACTAATCGCCGTGAAGTCCAAAATGGTGTTCGTGCCAGGATTAATCATTCGACCAGAACCGGCACCGATGCTGATTTTTGCATCGGGTGTAGTAACAGTAGAATTTCCGAATAACGCGGCGGAAGTTACGCTACCGCCGATATTAATATCGCCGTTGAGTGTATGGAGACTGATTTTGGCGGCAGCATTCACAGCACCAGAATTCGCCGACACATTGTCCGAGACCGATAGATCACCACCACCAATCCGGACCCCTGAAAAAAACCGCCCTAGCTGGATATCGATGATGGCTTGGGAGTTGGCACCCTTAGCCACTGCGTGTAGTTGACGTGCGCTGAATCTGGATTCGAAAGATTGCGCCAAAAAACTCGCTTGCGCATCTGTACCGGTAGCATTGACTAATACGACACCATTAATCTGTTGCGCAGAATGACCACTAAACAACGTAAATGCAGCTTTGGCCTTGGAAGCAGAACCGAATGCCTCGATCAGTAAATCACTACCGATATTCATTACAGAATTATTATCGAGTGTGAAAAGAAAATCATGGGTGACAATCAGTTCTGCAGTAGCAGCATCACCCTCAGCTTTTATGTTGGCGCCCGCATCAAGTTGCAATGTACCCGGCTGGTTTTGGATTTCGGCTTTAGCCATCGACTCTGCTCCGATGGCATCAATTTCCAATACACCGCCAAAGGTCATGGTATTTTGCTCAGCTGCGGAGTGGGTCAGTAGTGCCTCTGAATGAAAACCACTTGCTTCAATCAATATACCGCGCTTGAAATTAGAGTTGATCGCTTTGTCACCGCCCGACAATCCGAAATCAATCTCGGCATAGGCGCCCTTTGCCTGTAATTGGATGATTTGATCGAAAGTGACCAAAGTTCCACCTATACGGGCACGTACCATGGAACTATTGCCACTAGCGATCGCTAAAAGGCCGTGGGCAAAATTAGTCGCACTGCTCAGCTGATTGACTGTTAACGACACAACAGCAAATAAGCCATCTGTACTCAATGTGCAATCGCCGAGTAAGTTGATTGTAGGCGCGGTTGTCGTTGTACCAGCGCCTACAGTCAAATCAATCAATGCTTGACTCATGTAGGCATTTGCAGTTGCGTTCAGCC
>CAZZMV010000196.1:0-3692 GCA_964655425.1 uncultured Bifidobacterium sp. | reverse complement strand
TTATGCCGATTTACCAGCTTGGCGACATCCGCCCCAACATCCACGAGTCTGCGTTCCTGACCGATTCCGTTACCGTCATTGGTGAAGTCACCATCAAGGCGAATGCCAATATCTGGTACGGCGTGGTGATTCGTGGTGACACCGAACCCATCGTCGTCGGTGAAAACAGCAATGTGCAAGAAGGAACCACCCTGCACACAGATCATGGCTGCCCATTGATCATTGGCGACAATGTCACCGTCGGCCATCAAGCCATGCTGCACGGCTGCATCATTGGCGATGGCAGCCTGATCGGCATACAGGCTGTGGTACTCAACAATGCCAAGATCGGTCGCAACTGTCTGGTGGGCGCAGGTGCGCTGGTGACCGAGGGAAAAGAATTCCCCGACAACTCGCTCATCATCGGTTCGCCAGCACGCGCGGTTCGCACACTCAACGAGGCCGAGCTCGAGAGAATGAAGCAAAGTGCCGAGATGTATACCGCGCGGGCACGACAGTATCGTGAACAGCTCAAGCGTATCGACTAATGTATTGACTGGTTCTGTAACTGCATGAGCGACACGCTGCAAAAATTCATGTTCGAGAACTCGTTAGTACGTGGCGAGTTAGTCGAGTTATCCGAGGCTTGGCGTCAGGTGTTAAACAGACGCAGCTACCCGGCACCGGTCGCTTGCATGCTGGGCGAAATGATGTCCGCAGCTGCCCTCCTTTCTGCCAACCTCAAGTTCAACGGCAGCATCATTCTGCAAATCCACGGTGACGGACCCGTCAAGTTGCTGGTGGTGGAATGCGACGCAGCGTTGCAGCTGCGTGCCACTGCCAAACTGGCCGATGACAGCAGCATCGCTGATAACGCACGATTACAGCAGCTGGTCAATTTGAATGGACAGGGTCGATTCGCCATTACCCTCGACCCCGCCGACAAACTACCCGGGCAGCAGCCCTACCAAGGCATCGTCGCGCTCGATGGTGAATCCGTCGCGACCGTGATCGAAAACTACATGCTGCGCTCTGAGCAGCTGGATACCAAGCTGTGGCTGGCAGCCGATAACGTCGTTGCGCGCGGTCTGCTACTTCAAAAGCTACCTGATCAAGGGGGTAAAACTGGCAGTGTGCAAGATACCGATACTTGGAACCGTGCGGTCACACTGGCCTCGACCGTTGGCGATGAAGAGCTGCTCAGCACGGACATCATGACCCTGCTACGCCGACTTTACTGGGAAGAACAAGTGCGTGTATTCGAGCCGCGCCAACCGATGTTTCGCTGTAGCTGTACCCGCGAAAAAGTCGGCAACATGCTGAAAATGCTCGGGCAAGGTGAAGTCGATGAAGCGCTGGCTGACTTGGGCAAGCTGGAGATCAGCTGCGACTTTTGCGGTCAGGGCTATTGGTTTGATCCGGTCGATTGTGCGCAGCTGTTTGCGACAGAAACCTTGGCGGATGCGGTGCAGGCGCCTGGGAAAGTACAACATTAGGCGCTTAGTTTTTGGCTGATGGCGCACTTGCCTTGGTGCCGCCATCAAGTACCTGAACAAAGATCTCCCCTTCTTTCACCATGCCAAGCTCGTAACGTGCGCGCTCTTCAACCGCGCCGGTACCTTCTTTCAAGTCCTGTACTTCACTGGCGAGCTTTTCATTACGCTGCCTGAGCTCTTGCTCTTTTTCCAGGGCTGCATCGAGTTGGCGCGAAAGATCCCACACTCGCAGCCAACCACCCTTGCCCAGCCACAGCGGGTACTGGATGACGACCAGCAGCGCAGTCAGAACAATCAGGATCAGTCGCATGGCCGAAGTTGGTTACGCGGATGAGCAGTACTGATTACGATGGTATTCGCAGTAACCGTCGTGATGATGGTTACAAATTATAGAACGCATCACGCCCCGGGTAGGACGCGATGTCACCGAGGTCTTCTTCGATACGCAGCAATTGGTTGTACTTCACCATGCGGTCAGAGCGCGACATCGAGCCGGTCTTGATCTGCAGCGCATTGGTGCCGACGGCGATATCGGCAATCGTGGAATCTTCGGTCTCGCCAGAACGATGCGATATTACCGCGGTGTAGCCTGCGCGCTTGGCCATTTCAATCGCAGCGAAGGTTTCGGTCAGCGTGCCGATTTGATTAATCTTGATCAGTATGGAATTGGCGATGCCTTCATCGATACCTTGGCGAAGAATTTTGGTGTTAGTAACGAATAAATCATCACCTACCAATTGCACTTTGCTACCCAAGGCTTTGGTCAGCGTGGCCCAACCCTTCCAGTCGCCTTCATGCATGCCGTCTTCGATGGAAATAATCGGGTACTTGTCGCTCCAAGTAGATAGCAAGTTGGTGAAATCTTCAGCCGACAACTTCAAGCCTTCACCGTCGAGCTGGTACATGCCGTCTTTGTAAAACTCGGACGCCGCACAATCCAACCCAAGCGCGATTTGCGTACCAGGCTCGTAACCCGCTTTCTCGATCGCCTGCAGAATTAGCTGAATTGCTTCTTCATGGCTTTTGACGGATGGCGCAAAACCACCCTCATCACCCACCGCCGTGGTCAGGCCTTTGTCATGCAGGATTTTTTTCAGGGTATGGAATACCTCAGCGCCGTAGCGAATCGCCTCCCGAAAACTCGGCGCGCCGACCGGGATAATCATGAACTCTTGAATATCCAGATTGTTGTCAGCGTGCGCACCGCCGTTAATCACGTTCATCATTGGCACCGGCATCTGCATCGCACCGGATCCACCAAAGTAGCGATACAGCGGTAGACCGGCTTCTTCAGCGGCCGCCTTGGCCACCGCCATTGAAACCGCCAGCATGGCATTGGCGCCCATGCGCGACTTGTTATCCGTGCCATCCAGGTCAATCATGGTGCGATCGAGGAAGGCCTGCTCAGAGGCATCCAGGCCCATCACCGCTTCGGAGATTTCGGTGTTGATGTTCTCGCATGCGCGCAATACACCTTTGCCCAGGTAGCGGCTCTTGTCGCCATCGCGCAGTTCAATCGCCTCGCGTGAACCAGTAGATGCGCCCGACGGTACTGCGGCACGCCCCATTACACCCGATTCAAGCAACACGTCGCACTCGACAGTGGGGTTACCGCGCGAGTCGAGAATTTCGCGACCGACGATATCTACGATTGCACTCATTCAGATCTCCAGGAGAATAGGCTAGTACGAATTAAAACGAATCGAATTATTCAGCAGTACAGTTTCAATGATTGCGGGCAAACCGGTTTGAATTTCAATTGAAGTCATTTTCGAGCAACGGCTTACCCTTGACCACGCGATCAATCGCCACCAGGCTCTCGAGCAGCTCTCGCATACGCGCCAGCGGCACTGCGTTCGGCCCGTCGGACATAGCCTTGGCGGGGTCCGGGTGCGTCTCCATAAACAGACCCGCCACACCAACGCCCACTGCGGCGCGCGCCAGCACCGGCACGAACTCGCGCTGACCGCCTGACGACGTACCCTGACCACCCGGAAGCTGAACCGAATGGGTGGCGTCAAACACCACCGGGCAACTGGTCTCACGCATGATCGCCAGCGAACGCATATCCGACACCAGGTTGTTATAGCCGAACGAGGCGCCACGCTCGCACACCATGAATACATCACTGGGCAAGCCGGCTTCGGCGGCCGCCTCGCGCGCCTTCATCACCACATTGCGCATGTCGTGCGGCGCCAGAAACTGGCCCTTCTTCAG
>CAZZMV010000195.1:0-3734 GCA_964655425.1 uncultured Bifidobacterium sp. | reverse complement strand
GCAACGGTCGGCTCGGTGGCTGCGGTGATGGCGGTGGCGATGAATGCAACCAAGATACGCGCCTTGTAGGGCGCAAGCAGTACGAGCAAGCGCTGCATCGAGCGAGAGAATTTCATCAGTACTCGAACCAAACGTTATCAGCGCTGAGCCAGTCAGATAGCTTTGCACGTAACGCGTCATCAGCACGCACCCGCCATTCATCCGACAAACGAATTTCAGCGAGGGCACCTTGCTTGGTGTATTGAACAACAATAGGACACGATGCACCCTGGTTTTGAAAAGGCTTGATCAACTCACGCAATTTTGCAGCATCTGCTTGACCATTCATGGATACGCGCAGTGCTTTCACAAACCCGGCTCGAGTCGCAGCAATATCCATCACTTTGTCGGCGATGATTCTCAACCCGCCAGAGAACCGGTCTTCCGATACTTTGCCTTGTACTGCGAGGAATTCATCTTCTTTAAATAAACTTCGATTCGGCTCGAATAACTCGTTATAGACCGTCACCTCTAATTGCGCACTACCGTCATCCAGCGTGACGATAGCCATGCGTCCACGCTGAGTGAGTTGGAATCGAATACCGGCAACAATGCCTGCCAGTAGCTTGGGCTCGCGCGCAGGTACAACGTCACACAACTTCACCCGAATGAAATGTCTGACCTCGGCAGCGTAGGCATCAAACAAGTGCCCTGAAAGATAAAAACCCAGCGCAGCCTTCTCTTCTGCGAGGCGCTGCTTGTCTGACCAAGGCGGTACATTCACATACTCGGGGCTATCATCAACGCCCACATCGACGCTTTCAAACAAGCTAACCTGGTTCGCAGCTGCCTCAGCCTGCTCAGCGTTATCCATGGCGCGACCGACTGAGGCGATCAAAATACCTCGATTAACGCCAAAGCCATCCATCGCACCGGCTTTAATCAGAGATTCAATTGCGCGTCGATTAAGGTGGCGTTTGTCGATACGTTTGACAAAATCAAATAAGTCCTTGAACGGCCCCACCTGGCGCGCCTGCACAATCGCCTCAATCGCACTTTGGCCGGTACCTTTGACGGCGCCCAGACCATAGCGAATTCGATCTGCCTTTTTCCCGGCATCGGCCACTGCTGTGAATCGATACGACGAGTGGTTGATGTCGGGTGGTAGTAAAGCTAATCCGCAATGACCCGTTGCATCTTCGACTAAAACTTTGATTTTGTCGGTGTCATCCATCGCCAGCGACAAGTTGGCGGCCATGAACTCAGCGGGGAAATGCACCTTCAAATAAGCGGTGTGGTAAGACAATAGTGCGTAGGCAGCAGCATGTGACTTGTTGAAGCCGTAGCCAGCGAATTTCTCCATCAAGTCAAAAATCTCGTCGGCTTTGTTTTCCGCTAAACCGTTTTTTGCTGCGCCCTCGCGGAAGATCTCACGATGCTCTGCCATCTCCTCGGGTTTTTTCTTACCCATGGCGCGGCGAAGCAGATCGGCGCCGCCGAGCGAGTAGCCCCCGATCACCTGTGCCATCTGCATCACTTGCTCTTGGTAGACCATGATGCCGTAGGTTTCGGACAGAATCGATTCGGTGCGCGGATCGGGATAATCGAATCGCTCACCGTGCTTGCGTCGGCAAAAATCCGGGATCAAATCCATCGGCCCCGGCCGGTACAGCGCGACGAGCGCGATGATGTCTTCAAACCGATCTGGCCGCGCATCCTTCAGCATGCCCTGCATGCCACGGCTTTCCAGCTGAAACACGGCAACGGTTTTGGCCTCGGTGAGTAACTTGTAGGTTGGTGCATCATTCAGCGGTACTTTGTCGAGGTCGAATCCGGCATGCTCGGGGTACAGCGCGCGAATACTCTGAACTGTCCGATCCAGAATCGTGAGCGTGGTCAGTCCAAGAAAATCAAATTTCACCAGACCGATGGCTTCAACATCGTCCTTATCGAATTGCGACACCACGCCGCCATCCGTACCCTGGGTATACAGCGGACAAAAATCAGTGAGCTTCCCGGGCGCGATGAGAACGCCACCGGCGTGCATACCAACATTGCGCGCAATGCCTTCGACTTGCTGTGCCAGCGCGAGTAGTTGCCGTACTTCTTCTTCTTTTTCTTGTCTTTCCTTGAGCAGTGGCTCTTCTTTTAGTGCATCGTCAATCGTCACTAACCGCCCTGGCTTGAAAGGAATCAGCTTGGAGATACCATCGCAAAAATTGAAACCAAAATCCAGCACACGCCCTACATCACGCACCGCACCTTTAGCGGCCATGGTGCCAAAGGTCGCAATCTGTGACACAGCATCTTTGCCATAGCGATCCTTCACGTATTGAATGACGCGGTCGCGTCCTTCCTGACAAAAATCGATATCAAAATCCGGCATCGAAACACGATCAGGGTTCAAGAAGCGCTCGAAAAGCAAGTTGTAGGCAAGCGGATCGAGATCAGTAATTTTTAGCGCGTACGCCACCAACGAGCCGGCACCCGAACCGCGGCCCGGACCGACAGGAACCCCGTTACGCTTAGCCCACTGGATGAAGTCAGCAACGATCAAAAAATAACCAGGAAAACCCATCTTGATGATGGTATCGGTTTCGAACTTCAATCGAGCAGCATAACGCTCGCGCACTGATTCGCGCTGGAACGCATCGGGATATAGCTGTGCAAGTCGCTCCTCAAGCCCGGCTTGCGACTGAGCTACTAATAAATCATTGATACTCATCCCGGTGGGCGTCGGGAAATCGGGCAACTGTGCTTTGCCGAGCGTGAGCGACAGATTGCAACGCTGCGCAATCACGATACTGTTTTGCAGCGCGGCCGGCATATCGGCAAACAGTTCGGCCATTTCCGACTGCCGCTTGAAATACTGTGCCTCGGTAAATCGCTTTACCCGCCGGGTATTCGCCAATATCTCGCCCTCGGCAATACAAACCCGTGCCTCATGCGCGGTGAATTCTTCCTTGCGCCCGAACTGTACTGCGTGCGTGGCAACCACAGGCAGCTGCAGCTTGGCAGCAAGTTGGGTTGACTGTCTCAGCAGTTGCTCACGCTGAGGATTACTATCGCGCTGTACCTCAATATAAAAACTATTCGGGAAAATCTGCATCCAGCGTTGCGCGCAACGCTCGGCCAGCGCTGAATTACCATTTTCAAACGCCTGACCAATATCGCCGGTGTTGAACCCTGATAGGGCGATCAAGCCGTTGTTTTGCGCGAGCGCCGCTAACCACTCAATACGAATTTCAGCGCGCCCGCGATATTGATTATTCAGCCAGGCACGGCTGAGTAAATCGCACAGTTGCAGATAACCGGCATGGTTTCTGACCAACAGCAGCAAGCGAGAGGGCTTGTCGCGCTCGTCTTCATTGGTGATCCAGACATCCGCGCCAATGATCGGCTTGATTCCCTTGCCGCGTGCCGCCTTGTAGAACTTGACCATACCAAACAAATTGGCAAGGTCGGTAACAGCCAGTGCCGGTTGCTGATCATCGGCGGCCGCCTGAACCACCTGATCAATGCGCACCAATCCGTCGACGATGGAGAACTCGGAGTGCAGGCGCAGGTGAACAAATTGCGGGGCGGTCATGGGCCGTATTTTACCTGCTGCCATCAATGCAAAGCCTGCAAAATGGCGCAGCTTGTGCAGTGCGGCGAAGCTTATAATGTGGAGGGTTTACAGAACAATCCGAGCCAGTAAATGCAACCCGCCGACCCTATCGTCAATATTTCAGCTTACAAATTTATAACGCTCG
>CAZZMV010000194.1:0-3741 GCA_964655425.1 uncultured Bifidobacterium sp. | reverse complement strand
CCGCACGCATACTTGAAAGCAGGAGAATTCGATGAGTGTCAACTTCGGAGCCGGCCTGGCTCCCGCCCCCAATAATCCAAACGCCAATGTTGCGCCGCCGCCACAACAGCCGGTCGCGCAACCTAATGTGCCTACGGTGGGATCCACTGCAGCTACGGCATCGCCGCTGACCACGCCACCGGCAGACGATAGCGCATTGGACAGCACAGATCCAACGCTCACCAATCGGCAGTCGCGTCATTTAATGCTGAACAAGCTACGCGAGGACTGGGTTAGGGTCGAAAAAGCGATTCAGGAGGGCGACCTCAATTTGGTACATCAGATGCTCAACGATGGCCTTGTACCTTGCCTGGTTGAAGAAGATGCGTCAGGCATGTCATTGAATGTCGCGTTACCAAAATATTTATTCATGCATTTACAGGATATCGAACTATTTGATCGTTTCATCAGTCTGTTTACCCGAAATAATATGCAAGCTTATTTATACCGGCACACGATCCAGGCAGGAAACGGCATTTTGTTGAGGCGACTGGTGCAAAGTGGTGTTGAGGGCTGGCGGGCTGTGTCATCGCAGCTTGTTAGCCTGATAGCTAGCGTACTCAGTCGGGGCGATGCAAAGCAACTTAATGCATTATTACGACTGAAGAAGGAAAGTTTCTCATCTCAGAAATTGGACTGGGTTGGTACCTGGCTTAGCAGCATGCCGTCGAAAAAAAATTCATCCAGTACAGAGGTCGTTGCTGTACTGATTTCCCATCTCAAGCCCTCACAATTCTCGAGCCTGTGCCAAGCAAACATGTTCCGCAGAGCGGGCGAGGCGGGTGATTACCGTTTAGTTACCGCTCTGTTGGAGTGGCTGGGTGATGATATCGATGCGTTTTCAGAGTCGCCGTTTTGGCGAGACGAGCAAGGTAAATTTTCACCCGACGCCTTAGCGACGATAGTCAAAGGCGGCTTTCCGAAAGAAGCAATTAGTCTACCGTCGCCGGAAAAGCTAAACGCGCAGGAATTTCAGCTTATCTTGTATGGGCCAGATTTATCGAATAGTCCGTTTGCACAGATGTTAGGTGCCGCTGCGGACTCGCCTGAGAAAATTGTTAACTTCGTTTTTTGTAAAGGCTTTAGTGTTGCCAAAGGCCCATTTCATGGCGAGCTCGCGGCGGTAGTCCAATTTCGGGGTCAGGCTCAGATCGCGACAGACCTATTTCAAAATGGTTTAACAGCATCGATCGCGTTCAAGCTTGCGCAGAAAATGCATGATTTTCTAAATTTGTACAGATTGAGTGCTATCAACCACTCGCATGGATTGGCTTACCTCGCTTATCTTAATGAATGTGTTCACCCAGATAATATCAATCCGATACAAGATGCGCTGTCAATTAAGCAGGCGGAAATTATTCATGAGGCGTCGCTTGCAGTACTCGAACAAAAATTTGGCGGGCCGATCGGTTTCTATAGTCGCGCGCTCGCTTGCATAAGAACAGACGGCTCTGTGGATACCATAAACCTCAGTCGGATCTATCGACAGCATATGGGCCTTCCAGCGAGCATCGTTGCGCAGATCGGTGTTACGCTCAAGGCAGTGTGTGCTGAGGTGATCGCCAGTACATTTCCGCTGGGCCTGATTAAACCGGGAATGACTGGCGCGGATGTTCAAGCGGCGTTCCACCGCTGGATACAACAGGGTGTTGCGCAACGTCTGATTAGGCAACTCCCACTAGATCTTCGACGCAGCATTGCGAAGCTCGACTGGGATGTGACTGATGATCGCGATAGTGATGAAGAAGAAGATTCGGTCGCGGTTGCGCAGTTAATTTCTCCTGTAAATTATTTGATCACCTCACTGATTGGCCAATATGGTGATCTACTCGCCGATGATGTCGAGTCGAATGGCGAGCGAATAGTGCAGGCATGCCGCGCACTGCCAGCTGAGGCTTTTCACAATCTTGGCCAAGGTGATGACGAGACAAATTCCAGTGACCAAGACTCATCAAGCGCTGATGAAGATTCTGATTCCGAGTCTTCCTCGTAGCTAGTACCGTCGAGTTCGGTATTGGTGCAGCTTACTCGTTGCACCCACGGTGCAGTCTGGTTTCGCCACGGGTGGTCATCAGCGCCGCTGATGACCACATTCATATGCTTGGTATTCTGTCCGTCACAAAAACTTTCAACCTTCCCGCCAAACCTTTTCAGCCGAAAAGCACTCAAATCAGCGTTTTAGGGCTGATGCATTCGATAGACTAGGGCTCCTTGTGAACGTGTGGCGAATTCCGCCCCTGCTGCTTCCTGCCCAAATGAATGCCCCTAAAGAACCCGTCTTCTCGCTTGCGCGCCAACGCGAGGTAGTCGCTGCCCTGCAAGCGGCGCTACCCAAGCATGCGGTACTGCATCAAGAGGAAGACACCCGTCCCTACGAGTGCGATGGTTTATCGGCCTACCGGCAGCTACCGATGGTGGTTGCGTTACCGGAGAACGAAGCTCAAGTGATTGCGGTATTACGCGCCTGCCATCGACTGGGCGTGCAGATTGTCCCGCGTGGTGCCGGCACTGGGCTGTCTGGTGGAGCAACACCAATTGCAGACGGCGTCGTGTTATCCACTGCGCGCTTGAATCGGATTCTCAAATTGGATGCTTATTCACGTACTGCGGTGGTACAACCGGGCGTGCGTAACTTAGCGATTTCCGAAGCAGCTAATCCGCACGGTTTGTACTATGCGCCTGATCCTTCATCGCAAATTGCTTGTTCGATCGGCGGCAATGTTGCTGAAAACTCAGGGGGTGTGCACTGCTTGAAGTACGGGCTGACAGTCCATAACGTGCTGCGTGTGCGTATGGTGACCATCGAGGGCGAGGTAGTTGAGTTAGGTAGCGAAGGCTTAGATGCACCCGGTCTTGATTTGCTCGCGGTGTTCATCGGCTCCGAGGGTATGTTGGGTGTGGTGACCGAGGTCACCGTGAAATTAGTACCCAAGCCGCAGCAAGCGCGCGTGATCATGGCCTCGTTTGATGACGTGGTAAAGGGTGGTAATGCGGTTGCTAATGTGATCGCTGCCGGGATTATTCCCGCAGGTCTGGAGATGATGGATAAGACCAGTTCGCGTATGGTCGAACCCTTCGTCAAAGCGGGCTACGACATTAATGCAGAGGCGATTTTGCTCTGCGAATCAGATGGCACGCCGGAAGAAGTAGAGGAAGAGATCGCGCGCATGACTGAGGTGATGAATGCTTCGGGTGCGACCGCCATTGCGGTATCAAATAGCGAGTCGGAGCGCGTCAGGTTTTGGTCGGGTCGGAAAAATGCATTTCCGGCCGCCGGACGAATTTCGCCGGATTACTACTGTATGGATGGGACTATCCCGCGTAAGTACCTGGCGAAGGTTTTGCTAGGGATCGCTGACATGGAAAAAACCTATGGCCTGCGCTGCGCGAATGTATTTCACGCGGGTGACGGTAATCTGCATCCTTTGATTTTGTTCGATGCGAATACGCCCGGTGAGTTTGACCGCGCTGAAAAATTTGGTGCCGCTATTTTGGAGCTATGTGTCGAAGTCGGTGGCACTATCACCGGTGAGCACGGAGTTGGTATAGAAAAAATCAATTCCATGTGCGTTCAGTTCGCGCCAGAAGAGCGCGAGGCTTTTTTCGCGGTCAAGCGCGCATTTGATCCGGCGTTTTTATTGAATCCCGATAAAGCCATCCCCACGCTGCAGCGTTGTGCCGAATACGGAAAAATGCACGTCC
>CAZZMV010000193.1:0-3792 GCA_964655425.1 uncultured Bifidobacterium sp. | reverse complement strand
CATTGGCGGTTGAGAAGGCCAAGCTGTGCCGGGATAGCAAATATCAGGATTGTCCGGAGTAGGGGCGCTAGAGAGGTTTCGCTTATCGGCACGGCTTGCGCGCCAATCGCCGGCTTCATTTTTTTCCGTCGAAACAGTGGAGGATGTCGCTCTGCAGAGGATCGAAGAAGCTGTCAGGAATCTCAAACTTTCCCTTCATCAGGCCGGGTTTGCGAACGACCTTGACGGGCGCGAAAGGGACCAGCTTGGCGACCGGTTTACCCGCGCGGGCGATGATGATCTCTTCACCGGTTTCAACGGCTTCGATGAGTTTTGACAATTGAGTCTTCGCGTCGTGGATGTTGATGGGATTCATGCCTGCCTCCAGAGTCAAGTTAGCTAATATTGGCTAAATTCCCGCCGAGGAGCCTCACCGAAAGCAGGCAGCCCGATAAATTTAACAAAATTTTAACTTTTATCAACCTCGCTGCTCAAAACCGGAAAAATCCTGTGACAAAAAATCCGGTGCTTTGGCTGGATTCTAAGTTCGCAGTCGGCAGCACCGTTCGCGATGGCGCGCTCTTGTCGTGCTCTGGCGCGCAATGTGTCGCGCAAATCCTTAACCCAATCGCGGAAGTCATCTGGCTGAGGCGAAAATTACTGGTAATTTGACTCATAAACGAGTATTTTCACGCTTTATGGTTCATTAATGAGTCAAGTTCTGTGCCAAAGACCACAAATCGTCCGCTGTCGCGCCAGTCCCGCGCCGCCCTGACCCTGATGGGGCAGTTAATTCGTGAGGCCAGAATCTCTCGCGCGATGACTGCAGCCGAGTTGTCCGAGCGCGCGGGTATCTCCAGAGCACTTTTACAGCGAATTGAGAAGGGCGATGCCGGTTGTTCGATCGGCGCGGTGTTTGAGACGGCGGCAATTTGTGGGGTACCGCTGTTTGAGCCCGACCTTAAAGCGCTCAACCACGAGATAAACCGTCGCCAGGAAAAACTCGCGCTGATGCCTAAATCTGTTCATACGCCAAAGCGTAAGATTCACGATGACTTCTGATCAAAGCGATCATCGCGCATATGTCTGGATTTGGCTGCCAGAGGCTTCCACGCCAGTTGTTGCTGGCGTGCTTGAGCGAGTGGGTCGGGAGCTGGTATTCAACTACGGGCAAAGTTATATCGAGCGGGACGACGCGATCCCGCTATATCTTCCTGAGTTACCTCTGAAGCCGGGTAATCAACCATTGCTACCCGGTCTTTCGATGCCGGCGTGTATTCGCGACGCTTCGCCAGATGCGTGGGGTCGTCGGGTCCTAATTAATCGTAAATTCGGTGCCAAGGGTGATGTAGCGACTGCGATCGAGCTAGATGAGATGACTTACTTGCTGGAATCCGGCTCTGATCGAATCGGTGCGCTGGACTTTCAGTACTCGCCAACGCGGTACCAGCCACGTCAAGGGCAGGTCGCTCCGATGGAAGATCTGATGGATGCTGCCGACAAAATCGACCGTGGATTACCGATTGCACCAGATCTTGATTTAGCGCTTCAGCATGGCACCTCGCTGGGTGGTGCCCGTCCCAAGGTAATGATTCAAGACGGCGGTATCCAGTACATTGCTAAATTCTCGGCCAGCCAAGATCTCTATAACGTTGTCAAGGCTGAGTACATTGCAATGCGGCTCGCCGCCAAGGTTGGCCTTGATGTAGCAAAGGTGAGATTGGTGTGCGCGCTTGGCAAGGATGTCTTGTTGATCGAGCGGTTTGATCGGGTGAGCACTGGCGACGCAATTTGTCGCCGTGCGATGGTTTCAGCGCTCACGATATTTGGGCTCGACGAGTTGATGGCGGCACATGCAAGCTATGAAGAGCTCGCTGAGCTCATTCGCCGTCGTTTCACGAATCCGGCCGCGAGCTTGCGCGAGCTATTTTGTCGGCTCGTGTTCAACATCCTGGTCGGTAACACGGATGATCACGCTCGGAATCATGCAGCGTTCTGGGATGGGCAATATTTGGATTTGACGCCAGCTTTTGATATTTGTCCTCAGCCGCGATCTGGCCAGCAAGCTTCGCAAGCGATGTTGATCAGGGGGCGCGACCGTAGCAGCCGGTTGCAGCTCTGTTTGCTGGCAGCGAATCAGTTTTTGATCGGGGCTGAGGAGGCGAGCAGGATCATTCAATCCCAGGTTGAGATCATAAAAAGAGAGTGGGATACGGTCTGCGATGAAGCGGGCCTGTCCGAGATTGATCGACGGTTTTTCTGGGGGAGGCAGTTTTTGAACGAGTTTGCTTTTTGGGGGATGCCGACCTCAGCGTAATTTAGCGCCATAGATTGCAAACTGCTCCATAGAAAACGAACACTACTGGGTCCCGGCCTGCGCCCGCTACTGTCCGGGATCCATCGATTGATCCACCCCCTGTCGACATTCCGTCGCCCCATTTCCGGTGGAGTTTTTCCTCCCCCGGCAAAGCCCTGCCGATCCGACACATGCCCTGAAAACCCGCATGTTTCCTTGAGAAAATCCTTGGCACACTGATTGCTATGAAGAAACCGTCCAATGTTTCCAGAGGCAATCATCGTGACGGCTCCATACGAAAACTCTCACCCAGCGCTGTGGCTGGATCCCAAGGCCGCGGTCGGTAGCACTGAGCGCGAGCAGCTTGCTGCCGCTGGCTTGCAGCTGCTGCCGGTAACCACGCTAGACGACCTGCGCCAAGGTTTGGCCAAGGCGCGTTTGGTGGTGATCCGGCTGATGGGCGATGTCGGCTTGCTGCAAGAGGTGAAGAAGCTCACGCAGTCATTTGGTCATGATGTACCGGTGCTGTGCCGCGTTGACCAAGGCGAGCTCTCGCTTGGCGTAGAGGCGATGCGGCGCGGTGCGTATCACGTGCTGCCCACCAATGACTGGTCGGTAGATAGCTGGCGCGAAGCCCTGACGCTCACGCCCAAGCGTGCCGAGGCCGTGCAGCGTCAACCGCAAACTTTTGTTTTTGTAGACCCCAACAGCCAGCACTTGCTTGAGCTAGCGCGTCGTGTCGCGCAAACCGAAGTATCTGCATTGGTGGTTGGCCCGACCGGTGCAGGTAAAGAAGTTTTGGCCCGCGTGCTGCACGATGCCTCGCCGCGTCGCAATGGTCCGTTCGTGGCATTGAACTGCGCTGCGCTACCGGAGCATTTAATTGAAGATTTATTGTTTGGTCATGAAAAGGGCGCGTTTACCGGCGCGCTGAAAGAGCATCGCGGTTTATTCGAGCAAGCGCACGGTGGCACCATATTCTTGGACGAGATTGCCGAGATGCCTTATCACCTGCAGACCAAGCTCCTGCGTGTGCTACAAGAACGCAAGATCACCCGTCTGGGCGGTAACGGTTCGGTGGAGTTGGATGTACGACTGGTTGCTGCCACCAACAAAGACTTACGCGAAGCTATTAACAATCGCGAATTCCGCGAAGACCTTTACTTCCGTATCAGCGCATTCAAGCTGACGATTCTGCCGCTGCGCGAGCGCCCGGGTGATGTACTGCCGCTGGCCATGCAGTTCCTGGAAAAATTCGGCCCGGCTGATCGCCAGGTACAACTCACACCCACCGCCATTGAGCGGCTGCAAGGCTATAGCTGGCCTGGCAATGTGCGCGAACTTCAAAACGTCATTCAACGTGCGCTCGTACTTTGTAATGACGATCTGATTACCGAAGACGCATTGATGTTCGACGAGATTGATCAGCGTCCAACGTCACAGCCGCTACCGGCATCGACGCAATCCAATCTGATGCAGTACGGCCCGCGAGAAGTCTCGGATGCACATCAGTTGAA
>CAZZMV010000192.1:0-3808 GCA_964655425.1 uncultured Bifidobacterium sp. | reverse complement strand
ACGCCAATGACAGCGCACTCCAATACGCCCGGGTGCATTGCGACCACCGCTTCGACTTCATTCGGGTAGACATTGAACCCACTCACCAGCACCATGTCTTTTTTGCGATCGACAATACTGACGTAGCCACGCTCATCCATAATCCCGATATCACCCGATCGGAAAAAACCCTCGCGCGTCATGACTCTGGCCGTCTCTTCCGGTTTTTCCCAATAGCCTTCCATCACTTGCGGGCCACGAATTGCGATCTCGCCGGGCTGGCCTATTGGTAGCTCTTGGCCGGCATCATCAAGGATGGCGATATCAGTCGATGGCAAAGGCAACCCAATCGTGCCTGTAAATTCGTCGGCATCGGCGGGATTGGCAGTCGCGACCGGTGCTGTTTCTGACAAGCCGTAACCTTCGATAATGCTTTTTCCCGTCACCGCACGCCAGCGATCATTCACGGCTTTTTGTACCGCCATACCGCCGCCATTACATAGCTTGAGCGATGAGAAATCCAACTTGGCAAAGTCAGGGTGATTCAGTAATGCGTTGTAGAGGGTATTTACAGCGGGCAGCATATTGAACCGATGCTTACCGAGCTCTTTGACCAATCCGGGGATATCACGTGGATTGGGAATCAAAATATTCATGCCACCTACTCGCGTACCCATCAAACAGCAGACAGTCAGCGCGAAGATATGGTAGAGCGGCAGTGCGCAGACAAATACCAGCGCCTCGACCTTGGGCGGCTTATCCATTGCTGGCTGTAACCACGCTTCGTTTTGCAAGAGGTTCGCAATCACATTACGGTGACTCAGCATTGCTCCTTTGGATAAACCCGTCGTGCCTCCGGTGTACTGTAAAAATGCGATGTCGTCGTGGCCCAGTGATGCTGGCTGCAAGCGCATGGACGCGCCTTCACGTAAGGCGGTACTGAATTTCACCGCCTGCGGCAATGAAAAATCCGGCACCATTTTTTTTACATTGCGAACAACGAAATTCACCAATAACCCTTTGGCAGTACCGAGCATCTCACCCATACTCGCCAACACCACCGTTTTTACCTTCGTTCTTGCGATGATTTTTTCCAAGGTATGGGCAAAATTCTCGAGAATGATGATGGCCTCAGCGCCTGAGTCATTGAGCTGGTACTCCAACTCGCGCGGAGTGTAAAGCGGATTGACATTAACTACGATGTAGCCGGCGCGAAGCACGGCGGCCAATGCAATCGGATACTGTAAAACATTCGGCATCATGATCGCGACGCGCGCACCGCGCGCGAGGCCCTGTCCCTGGAGCCAAGCGCCGAGTTGCTTTGAGAATGCGTCAACTTCAGCGTAGGTAATAAACTTACCCATACACGCGTATGCATTTCGATTTGCATACTGGGAAAATGCTTCGTCCATCAACTGTACGAGTGAACGATAGCGGGTATAGTCTATTTCAGCAGGTACGCCCGTTGGGTAGGAATGAATCCAGATTTTCTCCATAAAGCACCCTGATTTTTTTGTTAATAGGTCAGGTATTCAGAACCCGGCTGCGAAGAGCGATAGCCATGGGGGTGGTGACTATCGAGGGTTCGGCATATTTTTTTCTGATCGTAGCGGAATCTGGCAGGCTTGTCTGCTTGATCTGTGTATCAATCGCGCGCTGCGGCACTGTTGGCGGCAGTACCGCGATTTACCGTAATTTTTTGGCCCAAAAGCATTACTGCGCCGCAGCAGTTGGCACGACGGTCTTCTCCGCTGTCCCTGAATTCAGTAGCGTTGCCAAGATCTGTTGCCGCTTTGCCTTGTCTTGTTTAGCCAAAGCTTTAACCTCAGCGTAAAACTTGGGTAAATTACCTGATTGAGCAAACAGCGACTTAAATGCAGGTACAAGCTCTTCGTAGGTGGCAACTGAAACAAAATGCGCGTTAGTGATGGGCTCGTTAAACCACTGGTCGTAGCCAGCAAAGCCTTGCCATTTGTTTTGTTTGATTTTCTGGTAGTCCTGCTGTAGCGACGCGATCAATGCCGCTTTTTGTTTACGCTTGTCGCTGTCGCTAATTTCATCGGCGAATACAGCTTCAAGCTTTAGGCGGTACGTGCTTAGCAGCTTGATGAAGTCCTGTTTTCGTTCGCGGAATTGCTGATAACGTTCACGAGTCTCTTCGTTTGCATTTGCATCCAGCCATCGCTGTACGCCGATTCCCTCGACCGTGGTGGCGAATGCTTCATTGAAGGGCGTGTCGCCGGGCGCATAAGCAACCTGGTGCGCAAGTTCGTGAAACACCATGCGTGCCACCTCTGCTTCCGGGTAGGCAATGAAGGTTGACAAAACTGGGTCATCAAACCAGCCCAGGGTGGAATAGGCTGGCACGCCTGCAACCCGTACCTCGTAACCCTCGGCACGCAATTCATCGCCAAATCGCTGTGCGTTTTGCTTATCGTAATAGCCGCGGTAATCAACGCAGCCTGCCACTGGGAAGCACCATTGCACAGGCTTCATCGATAGCTCAGGCGTTGCAACCACATTCCAAACAACAAAAGGTCGCTTCAGATCGGCATATCGAGTGTAACTGCCATTATCAGGCAAACCTAATTCGCGACTTGCAAATTGCCGGATTTCGCGCGTGCGTGCGAGTCGGTATTTGAGGTCAGCGCTAACAGCTGGATCAGATAGCCAAGTATCGATGGGCTTTGCGCTTCGCATGACACTTAGCTGACCATGGGTTGCCTGCGCATAGTAGGCTAGATGGGTGCATGCCGTGCTGCTGATTACGATGGCGATCAGCAGGACATATCGCCATGCTACTTGCATATCAAGCTGAGTCGACCGAGACTTTTTCAACTTGAACCAGCACATCATAAAAGGTGGGTGCACGCCCCATGTCCGTTAACCGCTGGCTCGTCAGTTCATTGGCGTTTTTATTGTCGGGAGCGAGCTTTTTCCACCAAATGGACGGCGCAACGACTAGGCCCTTGCGAGCTGCATCGGTCACTTTGGCCTTGAGTCGCATGTCACCACGTTGATTGAATGCGCGCACGATATCGCCATCGGAGATATGACGGCCACTTGCGTCATCCGGATGCATCTCCAAATGGGGTTCACCCTCAGTGTCTCTTAAACTTTTTACGTTGACGAAGCTGGTATTCAAAAAATTTCGCTGGGGTGGCGAGATCATTGCCAATGGGTAGTGCGTCGCCAGATCCGGGTTAGATACCGTTGATTCGTGGGGCGGGATGTAAGCGGGTAGGGGGTCGAGACCATCCTGCTTCATTGTTTCAGAATAAAACTCGCATTTGCCAGATGGCGTGGGGAAGCCGCCTTGTGCAAATGGCGCTGCCGGCATGGTCAACTTGACCCAACCCGCTTGTTTGATTTTTTGCCAGTCATAACCCGGTGCGGTGGTGCTACGTGGATTAAAGGCTTGTGACGCAAGTTCATCGTCCGTGTCGCTGAAGCAGGGCTCAGCAAACCCCATCCGTGCAGCTAACAATCGGAAAATCTCGCTGTTAGGTTTCGACTCGCCTAGCGGTTTGATCGCAGCATTATTTGCGACGATGTAGAGATGGCCATAGGTCGCATGAACATCAACATGCTCGAGTTGTGTTGTGGCTGGCAGCAAGATATCCGCGTAGTCAGCGGTATCGGTTTTGAAATGCTCCAACACGACGGTGAACAGGTCATCTCGCGCAAAGCCCTTCGCCACTTTGGCAGATTCAGGCGCAACTGCAACCGGATTTGAGTTGTAGACAATGAGGGTCGTGATTTTTGGTCCGAATGTCGCTGAGCTAGGCCTCAATAAATCATCACCGATGGTGCTCATGTTGATGGTGCG
>CAZZMV010000191.1:2738-3850 GCA_964655425.1 uncultured Bifidobacterium sp. | reverse complement strand
CCATAGGCGTGCAAATCACCAAACAGTGATCGCTTCCAGCCACCGAATGAGTGATACGCCACCGGCACCGGCAGTGGCACATTCACACCCACCATACCCACCTGAATATTGTCGGTGAAATAGCGCGCCGCTTCGCCGTCACGCGTAAAAATACAAGTGCCATTGCCGTACTCATGTGCGTCAATCAGATCCATACCCGCTTGCAGCGAGGCGACGCGTACGATACCCAATACCGGACCAAAAATCTCTTCCAGGTAAATCGTCATGTGCGGCTTCACATGATCAAACAAACACGGCCCGAGGAAGAAACCATCCTCGTGGCCGCTCACCTTGATACCCCGGCCATCGACCAATAATTTGGCGCCTTCAGCGACACCGGTATCGACATAAGCCTTTACCTTATCGAAGTGTGCGCGTGTGACCAGCGGGCCCATGTCACTCTTCGGGTCGGTACCAGGGCCGATATGCATGCGGGCGATCTCGGCTTTCAAACCCTCGATCATTTTATCGGCAGTGCCGTCACCCACCGCAACGATCAACGGAACGGCCATGCAACGCTCACCGCACGAGCCATACGCAGCGCCCATCATCGCACTGACTGCATTTGGAATATCCGCATCCGGCATCACAATCGCGTGGTTCTTGGCACCACCGAGTGCTTGTACGCGTTTGCCATTGGCACATGCAGTGGCATAGATTGATTGGGCAATCGGCGTTGAGCCAACAAAAGAAACCGCCTGTACCCGCGCATCATTCAGCAATACATCGACCGCTTCTTTGTCACCATTCACAACATTCAACACACCCGGCGGCAAACCGGCCTGCAAGGCGAGTTCAGCGATTAACATCGCCGACGACGGATCGCGCTCCGAGGGTTTCAGCACAAAGGTGTTACCGCACGCGACCGCCATCGGCCACATCCACAGTGGCACCATCGCCGGAAAATTAAACGGCGTGATACCCGCAGTCACACCCAGCGGCTGAAACTCGCTCCAGGCATCAATACCGATGCCTACATTTTTACTGTGCTCACCCTTCAATAACTCAGGCGCATAACTCGCATATTCGACATTCTCGATACCGCGCTGCAGCTCACCCATGGCGTCGGCCAA
>CAZZMV010000191.1:0-2638 GCA_964655425.1 uncultured Bifidobacterium sp. | reverse complement strand
GCGACACCTTGAATCAGGTGAGCAATCGTTTGCATGGATAAAAAAGTTGATGGCAGTTGGGTCAGGGCTCAAGCGCGTTAAACGCTTCGCCCAGCGCATCGACTAATCGGTCGATTTCTGCCTCAGTTGAGATAAACGGTGGTGCAAGCTGCACCGTGTCATTTGCGTAGCGCACATAAAAACCTTTACGCCACATCGCCATGCCTACTTCATATGGACGCTTGGCGGGCTCGCCGGGTGCGGCGGCAAGTGTAAAACCGGCTGCCAAACCAAAATTACGAATATCAGTCACATGACGACAGCCACGCAGGGCATGCACTTTTTGTTCGAAGTACGGTGCCAATGTATTCACACGATCAAGCGCATGCTCTCGCTCGAGCAAATCAAGCGTCGCTAGTGCTGCTGCACATGCCACTGGATGTGCAGAGTAGGTGTACCCATGCGGGAACTCAACCAGATAATGCGGCGCATCGGCATGCATGAAGGTATCGTATATTTCAGGCTTAACGATCACTGCGCCCAGTGGTTGCACGCCGTTGGTAATCTGCTTGGCGCAGTTCAATATATCCGGCGTGACACCAAACGCGGCTGCGCCGGTCCACGCACCACAGCGGCCAAAGCCGGTAATCACTTCATCAAAAATCAGCAAAATATCGTGCTGGTCACAAATCTCGCGCAAGCGCTGCAAATAACCAAGCGGTGGCACGACCACACCGGCTGAACCGGAGAATGGTTCAACAATCACCGCTGCAATATTCGATGCATCATGCAAATTAATTAGACGCAGCAACTCATCGGCTAATTCAGCGCCCTGCTGCGGCATCCCACGCGAGAATGCGTTTTGCGGTAACTGAGTGTGCGGCAAGTGATCAGTCTCAACACCTTGCCCAAACAATTTTCGATTACCGACGATACCGCCCACCGAGATACCGCCAAAGTTCACGCCGTGGTAACCCTTCTCGCGACCAATAAAACGTGTCTTCGACGCCTTGCCTTTCGCACGCCAGTAAGCGCGCGCCATTTTGAGTGAGGTGTCAGCTGCCTCGGAACCCGAGCCGGCAAAAAATACATGGCCTAAACCCTCGGGCAAAAAACTTTGCATGCGGTTGGCAAGCGCAAACGATTGCGGGTGCCCAAATTGAAACGGCGGCATGAAATCCAGCGTGCTCATTTGCTTGCTGACAGCCTCGATTAATTCGGGCCGACGATGCCCTAGCCCGGTACACCACAAACCAGACAAGCCATCGAAAATACGCCGACCATCAGCATCGGTGTAGTAAGCGCCATCGGCAGCCACCATCAGTCGCGGATTGGCCTTGAATTCGCGATTACCTGTGTATGGCATCCAATGCGCTTGCAACCAGTCGGCATCTGCACGCACGGCAATTTCAGTCACTGCTTTCGGATCTACGGGTTTCATGGTGTTGGACTAATTTTGGGCGAATATCAGACGGGTGTTGGGCTGGTATCAGGCACGAACATCCACGGTGCCGCCAGTAATCATTGAAAACCGATCGTCATGCTCGCGCTTCAGGCGAGACGGTGGCTCGTAGAGTGCATGCATGACCTTCGGCGGCGTCACCAGATCACGCGGCTCAACTGCGCCCGCACTCGATGCACCGGTGAGTTTGGTTTGCGCAGTCATCGGCGTGGTTGCGGTGGTCGTCGCTTGGGTGTTGGTCTGCGCGGCCCGTTGCGCCGGCGGCGGCGAAGGATCCAGAGAACTACGTCCTTCCACCTGGCGACGCTCAACCGCTGCGGCTTTGGAGCGATCCTCAGAGCGCTCGGCCATCGCCTGGCGCAACTCGGGCGCAGCGGTATTGCGGCGATAGGTCGTCAGCGCCGGATCGCGATTTTGGTACTGGTCAGAAGAGGTGCCTACGGCTGGCATAACGTATCTCCAAAACTGCGAACATTATCTGCCAATCTGCGCCACCGTAATAGCGGTAATGGGCGTGCCAAGCCGAATGAAAACGGATTTAGGCTGACATATAATCAGATTGTATTAAAAATATTATCAATTCTGCATTAACCCCACGGAGGATGAGATGCACATCCTTTCGCTTTCAGACATACAGCTGATTATCAAGCTGTTTGAGCAGCATGACGTGATGTCCGACGCTCACGGGCGTGAGCAGCAGGTCTATCACTTGATCAAGCTGGGTTATTTACGCCCGCTGCGCGGGATTTATGCGCTGACCGAGCTCGGCGAAAAAACCGCGCGCTCGCTGCAAATGCGTCAGTTCGTACCCAGCAAGGTGGTCGACGAGATGCATGCGCTGGCCAATGGCAGTGAAACGACGTCGACTGACGCCGGCTCTGAAGCCGGGGCCGAGGCAACTGCCGAAGCCGTGGAAGTCGCTGAGCAGGCTTGACGCGACTTCATCGCCTAAACAGTCTGCTCATACGGGTAGATTTGCGTGCAAGTCGGACAGTAGTAGTACGAGCCCCGCGCGTGACTCCGCTTTAGCCTTTCGTCGCCAAGCCTTAGGCAGTCTTTATCGCTTTGGGTGATGCACGCGTTGACGATGTACCAGATCATAAAGCAGTGGCAGCACCAGCAAGGTCAGGATGGTCGAAGACAAAATACCGCCGATCACTACCGTGGCCAATGGCCGCTGTACCTCGGCGCCGGTAC
>CAZZMV010000190.1:0-3866 GCA_964655425.1 uncultured Bifidobacterium sp. | reverse complement strand
CGGGCGCTGCCACGCAGACCCTACCTGCGCCACCGTCCTCATCCCCAGAGGCTGCCGCGGCGCCAGATGCTTCAGGGCCCGCTGAGACCACGTTACCGCCTTCGGCTGATAGCGTGCCATTACCCGCTGATCCGCCCCCAGCCGTCAAACCCGCGCCCGCGCCGCGCAAGCTCAAGGTGGGGTTGGCGCTGGGTGGTGGTGCGGCACGTGGCTTTGCGCATATTGGTGTCATCAAGGCGCTGGAGTCGCATGGGATCGTGCCTGACCTTGTGGTGGGTACGAGTGCGGGTAGTTTGGTGGGTGCGCTGTACGCCGCTGGTAACAATGGGAATGCCTTGCAGAAGATGGCGATTGATATGGACGAGGGTGCCATCTCGGATTGGTCGGTGCCGTTCTTCTCGGGCCCGACTGGTGTATTAAAGGGTGAAGGTTTGCAAAACTATGTGAACCGCGCAGTGCAAGGCCAGCCGATTGAAAAACTCAAAATCCCTTTCGGGGCTGTCGCTACTGATCTGAAAAGTGGCCAACCGATTTTATTCAGGCGGGGTAACACGGGTGCTGCTGTGCGTGCATCCTCCTCGGTGCCGGGTGTTTTCAAGCCGGTGCGTATTGGTACGGTTGATTATGTGGATGGGGGATTGGTGTCACCCGTCCCCGCTAGCTTCGCCAGAAAAATGGGTGCGGATTTTGTGATTGCGGTGAATATCTCCGCTCAACCCGAGGTGCAACCTGCATCCGGCGCATTCGAGATTCTGCTACAGACCTTTGCGATCATGGGGCAGAGTTTGAATCAATACGAGTTGAAGCAGGCAGATATCGTTATTCGCCCTGAACTAGCAACCATGAAGGGAAATGATTTTCAGAACCGCGGTATGGCGATTGCTGCGGGGGAGCGTGCTGCTTTGTTGGCGCTACCTGAACTGAGAAAACGTCTACAGATCAAGCGTGAGCAACCGTGAAGTGCTGGCCGAAGATGGCGGTAGGCGGTGTGATTGCTTGTAAGGTTATCTACCCGCCGCGATCAACGTGGGTCTAGCGTCGAGGCGAATCATTCGTTTCGGACCCAAGTACGCGGCGCGCACCGTTGAAACGCGCTTTCCAGTAGTTCAGATCCATACTCTCGATGCGCACTGCGCTACCCGGGGTCGGTGCGTGAATGAATTTATTGTCACCAAGATAAATACCAACATGCGAGAAAGTGCGACGCAGCGTGTTGAAGAACACCAGATCGCCCGGCTGCAAATCTTTTTTGTCGACTTGCTCACCCACGCGGCTCATCTCAACCGAGGTACGTGGCAGATCGATGTCATTGGTTTGTTTGAATACATAACGCACCAAGCCGCTGCAATCCAAGCCGTTTTCTGGCGAGTTACCGCCACGACGATAATGAATGCCAATCAGGGACATGGCTTCAATCGCCAGCTGCGCAGCGCGATCGGTAAACCCACTCAGGCGCTCGAGCACACCACCCGATTCATTGCTGATAGGCTCAACCGCAACGCTGTATTGCGATGTAAGACTGGCGCTTATCAGTGCGATGATGACGGCGTAACGGCGTGCTTTCATTCGTGATTCGGCATCCAATATTGATAACACTTACCCAGAGACTTGAATACAAAGCCGCTTGTACTGTTCCAGTGTGTTGAACTCAAACCATCGAACGAATATGTCATTTTGTAAAGTTCGTTTGGCCCAGTGCGGCTTCAAGCCATGTGAAACACCGGCAATTTAAGCGATCACGTGCCCGCTTGTCAAAGCGTAACGTCTGAATCATCCTTCTGAAAAATAGTTATCGTACAATCCAGCGTTTTTTTGCAAGGAAAGGGGTTGTTTATGCGCACCAAACAAGCACTTACGCTCGACGACGTGAAAAAAATTGCGGCTGCGTCGGAAGCTGAGGCCTTGGCGCACAAATGGGCAGTATCAATCGCGATCGTTGACGACGGTGGTCACTTGCTTTGGCTGCAGCGACTCGATGGCGCGCCGGCAACCTCGGCGATGATAGGTCCAGCCAAAGCGCGCACCGCTGCGCTAGGTCAGCGCGAAACTAAAGTATATGAAGACGTCATCAATAATGGCCGTTATTCATTTCTCTCTGCGCCCGGATTAGATGGTTTGCTTGAAGGCGGTGTGCCGATCATCGTGGGTGGTGAATGTGTTGGCGCTGTCGGTGTGTCAGGCGTGAAGTCGAATGAGGATGCGCAAATTGCAAAAGCCGGTATCGCTGCGCTCGGGCTCTGAGTTTCCAAAGCTGCTTGCATCGTTGGCGGTAACTGCTCAAACATTTTTTACTGCCAGCGCCGCTGCCTCGCCAGCGACGTCGTTATTATGCGCAAGCAGACGCAGTTGGCAGCAGGTTGCCGGCGCGCTATAATTCGAAGGTTTAGCCATAAACCCGCCTCCGGTACTCATTCATTCATTTTTGTCTCGCAGTTTGCTGATTGGTCACGCCTGAAACAGGCGCGCGTCGTAAATGCAGGCAGCCGTGCGGCGGTAACCACAGGAGTTATCGTTGCCGCCATTCTTAACGGCCAATCGCACCCCGGCCATTCTCGCGCTCGCAGACGGCACAATTTTTCGGGGATTCTCCATTGGCGCTGATGGCCACACCAGTGGCGAGGTGGTTTTCAATACTGCAATGACGGGTTATCAGGAAATCCTGACCGACCCGAGTTATTCCCGCCAAATCGTCACGTTAACCTATCCGCATATCGGCAATACGGGCGTGAATCCCGAGGACATTGAGTCCGATAAAATTCAGGCGGCCGGTTTGATTATTCGCGATTTGCCGCTACAGGTTTCCAATTTCCGCGCAACGCAAAGCTTGCCGGATTATCTGAAAAGCGAAGGCATTGTCGCCATCGCAGATATCGATACGCGTCGCTTAACGCGCATCCTGCGAGAAAAAGGCGCACAAAATGGCGCAATTATCGCCGGCGCCAATCTGAAAGAATCCAGCGCGCTTGAACATGCGCGCGCCTTTCCCGGTCTGACGGGTATGGATTTGGCCAAGGTGGTATCCACTAAAACACGCTACGAATGGACGCGCACCGAATGGTCGTTAGGTAGCGGTTATGGCGCGCTGACGCAGCCGAAATTTCATGTGGTGGCGTTTGATTTCGGCGTGAAGTACAACATTCTGCGCATGCTTGCCTCGCGCGGTTGCCGTGTGACTGTACTGCCAGCACAATCAAGTGCATCAGAGGCGTTGGCGCTCGCACCTGATGGTGTATTTCTGTCGAATGGTCCGGGCGATCCGCAACCTTGTGATTACGCGATTAACGCTGCACGTGAAATTATTTCGCGCGGTATTCCCACATTCGGTATTTGCTTAGGCCACCAGATCATGGCGTTAGCGTCTGGCGCCAAGACCGTGAAAATGAAATTTGGTCACCACGGTGCCAATCATCCGGTTCAAGATCTGCGCACCAAGCAAGTGATGATCACTTCGCAAAACCATGGTTTTGCTGTGGACGCCGATACGCTGCCGGAAAATTGTCGGGTGACACATGTGTCACTGTTTGATGGCTCTTTGCAAGGCTTCGAGCGCACTGATCAACCGGCGTTTTGTTTTCAGGGACACCCTGAAGCCTCGCCCGGTCCGCATGATATTGCGCCGCTGTTTGATCGCTTTGTTGCCATGATGGAGAAACATCAGCATGCCTAAGCGCTCCGATATCCAAAGTATTTTAATCATCGGCGCCGGCCCGATCATTATTGGTCAGGCATGCGAATTTGATTATTCCGGTGCACAAGCCTGCAAAGCATTGCGTGAAGAGGGCTACAAGGTCATTCTGGTCAACAGCAACCCTGCCACGATCATGACCGACCCCGAGATGGCCGATGTCACCTATATCGAGCCCATC
>CAZZMV010000189.1:2071-3908 GCA_964655425.1 uncultured Bifidobacterium sp. | reverse complement strand
AAGTTTTGCGCGGCGCTCGGCGATAATCGAGTTCTCGTCTTGCTCGACCTGGATGGGTTCGTTTTTTTCAGTCATTGGTTTTTCTTTTACACCCCTTGTTTCAGCGAAGCGGCGATAAATTCATCCAGATCGCCATCGAGCACCGCTTTGGTATTGCCGGTTTCAAAGTTGGTACGCAGATCCTTGATACGCGATTGGTCAAGCACGTAGGACCGAATCTGATGGCCCCAACCAATATCGGTCTTGGAATCTTCGAGTTTTTGCTGCTCGCTCATGCGTTTACGCAGCTCGAGTTCATACAGCCGAGATTTCAGCATCGCCCAAGCTTCGGCGCGGTTGCGGTGCTGCGAGCGATCATTTTGGCATTGCACCACAATGCCACTGGGTATGTGGGTCAGACGTACGGCCGAGTCGGTTTTGTTGATGTGCTGACCACCTGCACCTGAAGCGCGGTAGGTATCCACACGAACATCGGCAGGATTGACGTCGATATCGATCGATTCATCAATCTCAGGGTAGACAAACAAGCTGGAAAATGAAGTGTGTCGACCACCCGCCGAATCGAAGGGTGATTTACGCACTAAACGATGCACGCCGGTTTCGGTACGCAAGAAGCCATACGCATAATCGCCCTCGACCTTGATACTGGCGGTTTTGATGCCGGCGACGTCACCCTCGGATTCTTCAAGAATTTCGGTTTTGAAGCCCTTACGCTCGCAATAGCGCAGGTACTGTCGAAGCAGCATGGCAGCCCAGTCTTGTGCTTCAGTACCACCCGCACCCGCTTGAATATCAATGAAACAATTATTTTTATCGAGCGGGTTGGAGAACATACGTCGAAATTCGAGCCCCTCGACTTGCACCTTCAGCTGTTCGGCGTCAGATTCGACGGCAACCAGGGTATCGAGATCGTTTTCTTCGCGCGCCATCTCGAGCAGTTCGCTGGCATCGCGCAGACCACCATGAATCGCAGTCAGTGATTCAACTATAGCTTCGAGTGATTTTTTTTCTTTGCCGAGATCTTGCGCGCGCTTGGGGTCTTCCCAAACCTTTGGGTCTTCCAGCTCGGCGTTGACTTGTTCGAGTTTCTCTGACTTCAGATCGAAGTCAAAGATACCTCCGAAGATCTTGCTCGCGCGTGGTTAGGTCGGCGAGCAGGGCGGTGAGGGCATTAAGGCGTTCAGCTTCCATGAGCGTAGCGATTAAGAGCGATGCGAAGCCCGAGATTATACCGGAGCCCACTCAGCGGCTCAGGCCTCGCCGCAGTTGTCAAACCACCCGGTTACGCTTTGGTACGCTTGGAGAGACCAATAAACTCTCTGAATCGGTCTCGGTTAAGCTGCGCTAGCGCTTGGCCCTTCAATTGATCTGTTAGCGCAAACAGATTTTTCAACAGCTGACGTGCCGCACCCAATTTCGATCCTGCGTAGCCGGTGGCGTATCTCTGTAGTTCGGTACGTGTTTTATCCAGGAAGGTTATCGCACCGTACTGTATTTTTTCGATTGTAGTGAACGCTTGATCTGGCTGGGGGACGCGGCCCTGATTCGCTCTGATTCGTGTTGCGAGTAATTTGACTTCAACGCTGAGTTGGCCGGTTCTGTCTTTACCGCTTTTGCAATTGAACAGTGTGCCGCCACCAAGGTAAAAGCTCAACAAAGCGAGTCGGGCCGGCATTTTGTAAGGCTCGTTGCCAGCGAACCGGTAGCTACCGTCAGCCCAAATTTGTCGGATCTGATCGCGTAGTTGGGGCACGACCTGCAGCGCCTCGCGCAGCCGATTGATCTCTTTCGCGGTTTCTGTCGTTTGTGTTAGTGATTCAAGCTCGCTCAGTCGCCT
>CAZZMV010000189.1:0-1971 GCA_964655425.1 uncultured Bifidobacterium sp. | reverse complement strand
TCTCTTTCGCGGTTTCTGTCGTTTGTGTTAGTGATTCAAGCTCGCTCAGTCGCCTGGCCGTAGACACTAAAAATTTTTCCGTCTCGTTTTGCATGATGCTATCTGGCGCTTCATTGGGCAGGCCGACCAACTCGATCAGTGATTCTTGGTTACACAGGTCGTTGCTCACGTCATGGCCGTTGATCAGGCTGCCAATCACCGGATCATTGCCCGGCTTGAGTAGCGATAATTCATTCACACCCCAATTAAACGCGAGAATTTTGGCGTGTACCTGTTTGCCGTTCACGACCAAACCACCATCTGCGATTTCCTGCTGCAAGTCTTTATAGGCTTGTACCTGGATCTCAAGCATGGATTTTTCGTCAAACGATACAGCGCTACCAATCATCGATGCGATGAAGTGACGAAGATGATCGGGTGTAACCAGCGAAATTGAGTTGAAGAGCAAGCTCTCACCTGCAGCAATTTTTACTGCAAACGCGGGATCTCGTGCAATCTCCATGACGATGGCCTCGCGCGCGCGGTTCAGCGCACCTTGCCGGACGATTAACTTCATGAGCACCGGATCTTCCCGAACCCGTCGCGCCAATTCGCTTGCTAATGTTGGGTCGCTCAGCAGTGCATCGACCGAGTACGAGGCGTCGCTAAGTGAATTCGGCGACAAGCCACTTTCATTCAACCCCGCCGCTAGCGCACGCTCATTATCGAGTTGGACTTGCAGTCTCTCTCGGAACTCAACTGCAATCTGGTTCTGAATACGGATTGTTGGCTCGTCAGCCGACCCCGTGTCTAGCGTAACGCCAGGATACTGAATCGTTTCTATATTAGGTGGCCGATCCGTGGGGCCTACGAGTTGTGCGACCAATTCGCCCGCTGCTTCTGAGGGCATGGATTTGAGTTGGTCTGGTAATCCGAAAGGCGCATGGACTGCATGTCGAGTCGCGCCAAACAGCCGCTGACCATCTGCGTAAAGCTCATCATGGGCCACCATTAGCGCGTGGTTTGATTCTGCAAGATCGTGCGAATTAAACCCGCCGCGAATAGTTTTTCCGTCGCCATTCTCGTGGAGGTAATCCGCAGCACGCGCTTTGTTCAAAATTACATTGCTATCAGCATGGCTTACTCGCTCTGGATTGGCCAGTACATGGCTAGCGGGTGTGGCAACTGATTGCATTCGCTGAAAATTCATTCCCATACTATGTTCAACAGGCACGACGATGTCACTACGAATAACATGCCAGGCTTGATGGTCTAAAACCTCACCATAGGCCTGCCGATGTTTGGTCGTTGCATCTGTTATGCCTGCTTTCTTTAGCAGGGCGCGCATCAACATCGATTCGCTGAAGCCATCCAATTCTAGCGAGCGGGGAAGTACCTGCCCATCCGGCTGGTGGGCAATGGCCATCAGTCTGCTGAGTGCCTGATCAAGACGTATCGCTTGGCGTGCTGCATCGATGGGGTGAAGCAAACGTCTGCTGCCAGAAATTTCTTTCTCGCCGAGCAGCTTAAGCGCATCAAACTTACCCGGTGCGAGCTTGATTTGCTCAAGTGCTTCGTAGCGTTTTTCAAGCAGTTCGATGAATGGCTGATGCTGGTTAGCATGGTCCTGACGCAAGACATTGATCGCTGCTTTCACATCGCATTGACGCGCATGATAAATACTTTCAATACTTTCCGGCGACTGGTAGTCATCATAAAGATCAAGACTCAGTTGTAAATGGCGTTCGACATATTGCGCCCAATGTATAAATTCATCGAGCTGTATTCTCTCCTCTGGTGTCATTTTTTCGAGTGCAACTCGCTTCGCCTCAACACCTTGCGTATCCGTCGTTAACGGCAGCAAACCGCTCAGACAATGCTGTAAATTCTCGTGACGTGATCGTTGTATGGCTTGATTGCCATGGTTCAGTCCGGGTACCAACATATCTTTGCTCATGTCGGTTTGTATCGATTGGGTAAGCTGGAGGACAT
>CAZZMV010000188.1:0-3911 GCA_964655425.1 uncultured Bifidobacterium sp. | reverse complement strand
GGTTCCTTTAAATTGGTCCGCGCTTCGGTGCAGGCTAACGCCGACGCAGGAGGCGTTAAGTGAGCAAAGCGAACGGCCGGAGCCAAATCCCACCATCTAAGAATGACCAGCCATCATGAACACCGCCCTAGAGACCCAACACTTCATCGACGCCACTAGTCACCGTCACCTCGACTGGCTAGAGTCCGAAGCTATTCACATCATGCGCGAGGTTGCGGCTGAGTGCAGCAAACCAGCCTTGCTGTTCTCCGGTGGCAAAGACTCGGTAGTGCTTCTACGCATCGCAGAAAAAGCCTTTCGCCCGGGCAAATTTCCGTTTCCGTTGGTGCATATCGATACCGGTCATAACTTCCCCGAAGTCATTGAATTCCGGGATCGTCGAGTTGCTGAGCTCGGTGAGCAATTAATCGTTGGTGCAGTAGAAGATTCGATCAAGCGCGGTACGGTGCGCCTGCGTAATCCGCAAACCGACTCACGTAATGCTGCGCAAGCAGTCACGCTGCTGGAGACGATCGCAGCGCATCAGTTCGATGCATGTATCGGTGGCGCACGTCGCGATGAAGAAAAAGCCCGCGCCAAGGAACGTATCTTCTCTTTCCGCGATGAGTTCGGTCAGTGGAACCCCAAAGCTCAACGGCCCGAACTCTGGGATTTATACAACACGCGTGTTCACGCAGGCGAAAACATGCGGGTATTCCCGATCTCGAACTGGACAGAGCTCGATGTCTGGCAATACATTGCGCGCGAGAAGCTGGCGCTGCCCGAGATCTATTTTGCGCATCAGCGTGAAGTGATACCCCGTAATGGCCTACTGGTACCGGTCACGCCGCTGACCCCGCCGCGTGATGGCGAAAGCATTGAGGTTCGCACCGTGCGATTCCGTACGGTGGGCGATATCTCATGCACTTGCCCGGTGGCCTCGGATGCGGCGGATGTCGACGCTATCATCGCCGAGACAGCGGTGACGCAAATTACCGAACGCGGCGCCACCCGGATGGATGACCAAACCTCCGAAGCCTCGATGGAAAAGCGCAAGAAAGAAGGGTATTTCTAAATGAACGCCTTGGTCGATAACAATTTCGTCAATAGCGCGGCACAACAACGCGGCCTGCTTCGCTTCATTACCGCAGGCTCAGTCGATGATGGCAAAAGTACTCTAATCGGTCGCTTGCTATTTGATAGCAAAGGCATTTTTGCGGATCAGCTCGATGCCATCTCACGCGCGCGGCATAAGCGCACCGTGGGTGACATGATCGACCTTTCCTTGCTGACCGATGGTCTGGAGGCAGAGCGCGAGCAAGGCATCACGATTGATGTAGCGTATCGCTACTTCGCGACGCCCAAGCGAAAGTTCATCATTGCAGATGCCCCGGGTCATGAACAATACACCCGCAATATGGTGACGGGTGCGTCGACTGCCGATGCAGTGATCATTCTGATTGATGTTTCCAAGGTGAAGATGGATGAGCAAGGCAAAGCTGAGCTTCTCATCCAAACTAAGCGCCACTCGACGATTGCGCAATTGCTTCAAATTCAGCATGTGATCGTCGCAGTCAACAAGATGGATCTGGTTAACTATGATCGTGCGGTATATGACCGTATCGTCGATGCCTATACATCGTTTGCAGCCACACTGGGTTTGAAAGACATTCATACCCTGCCGATGTCGGCGCTCGCTGGCGACAACGTGGTACTTCGTAGCGAACAGATGGCTTGGTACCAAGGCCCGACCTTGATTGAGTTACTCGAGTCTTTGTCGGTGTATGACGACGAGCATGCTGCTGCACTAAGGTTCCCGGTGCAATTAGTCGCGCGGCACAACGGTCATGAGGCGCAAGATTTTCGTGGCTACATGGGACGCATTGAAGCGGGTAGCGTACGCAAAGGTGACAAACTCACCGTACTCCCGAGCGGACAAACTGCCACTGTCAAAGATATCCTCACCCTTGACGGTTCGCTCGACCAGGCTTCTGCCGGCAAATCGGTGACGATCTTGCTCGAGGAATATTTGGACATCTCGCGCGGAGACATGCTGGTTGCAGCTGATGCGCCGGCACAGCTGCTGAAGAACTTCAGCGCTGATGTGTGCTGGCTGTCGGAGGAGCCACTTGACCTGCGGCGTCGCTACTGGTTGAAGCACACCACGCGCCAAGTTGCTGCAAAAATCAGCAGCATCGAGTCGCTGCTTGATATCAACACTCAAGTCAGAGAAACAGCGAGCGAACTGAAACTCAACGGCATCGCTCGCTTGGGTATCACAGTGCAGCAACCGCTTGCTGCCGACGCCTATCAACAGCTACGCGCAACCGGCAGCTTTATCCTGATCGATGAAGTGACTCATCAGACCGTGGCTGCGGGTATGATCCGCTTGGATTAACTGTTTCCTATGCCATGGCCGACCCTCTTGACCGGCCTGCCCGAGCAACGCCGGGCAAGGTCTGGCTAGTCGGCGCCGGTCCCGGTGCCGCCGATCTGATCACACTGCGTGGCGCACGTATCCTCGCCGATGCCGAGGTGGTGCTGTATGACGCCTTGGTCACCCCAGATGTACTCACGCTCTGCCCGAATGCCGATCTAATCTCCGTCGGCAAGCGCAGCGGCCAACGTTCTGCTACCCAGCCACGCATCAATCAGCAGATCGTGGCCTGTGCGTTTCGCTACGATCGAGTGGTTCGACTCAAGGGTGGTGACCCAATGCTGTTTGGGCGCGCTGATGAAGAAATGCGCGCTCTTGAAGATGCGAACATCGCCTTCGAGATCGTGCCGGGTATTACCACGGCATTTGCCGCCGCAGCGTCCATCAAACAACCACTCACCAAACGCGGCGTAGCCAGAAATGTAGCCTTCTTCACCTCCACCACCGGACGCGGCGAACCTGATGACATCGCGCTACCGGGCTGCGACACACTGATTCAATATATGGGTGGACAGGAAGCTATTGATACCGCACGACGTCTCATCGCGCATGGCAAGTCGCCCGACACGCCAGTGATCGCGATAGAAAATGTCAGTCGTGATGATGAACGAGTGATTCGATTATCACTCGCCGCGATGGTGCACGGGCTACCTACGGGTGATGGTCCAGTACTTGTGATGATAGGCGAAGCACTCCGAGCACGTACAGACATATAAAAGAGCATATGTAGACATCTGACGTTTAAAGAAAAAAGAATCACGTAGCAAAGCAACGACAATCTACTTTAGTTCAACTTCGGATTACCGATAGATCAGCACCTCGCTGATCAAAGCCTGCCATCGCTGCAAGCTTCCCATGCATTGTCACGACTCCTTGAATTTCATGTGGGGTGCTGGCGATGCGCAGGGTCTACGTTACAAAAAACAAGACAGTACAAGGAAAGCGCGACTATCGACCACGTCGTGTTTGGACCTTGCAGCAAAAACAAGAAATCCTAGAACTGGCACGACAAACCAGTACCTTGCATGCAGCACGTACGCATGATGTTGATATACGCCTGCTGTTTCAGTGGCGCGCCCATGAACGCTCGGGCGAACTCGCCAAGCGCACCTGGAAGGACCCGGATCGCCCTAAGCGTCGTAATCGTTCACGTGAATTAGTGACGACAGATGGAACGGATACGGAAGGATGATCTAATAAAGGCAGATTCGCCGTTGCCCAAGTGAGTATTCAATCAGTCCGCTGATGGAGCATCTCTCGGAGAGCCTGCGCGAACGCTGACGATTTCAGCTGGTCAGTCTATCGTGCTGCTGCAATAAGCCGCTATGGCCTCCAACACTGCCGGACTCTCACCAACCGCTGCAGCGACACTTAATGTCAGGGTTGGATAGGTCGTCCGCAACTCATCGACCATGGGCGGCAGATCACGCAATACATGGCCACCCTGCCCCAAGAAGATGGGTACCACACTCACTTTCGTACATCCCTGCTCGAC
>CAZZMV010000187.1:0-3925 GCA_964655425.1 uncultured Bifidobacterium sp. | reverse complement strand
CTGGCGGGTACTGCCAGTACCGCACGATCTTGATAATCCAGCTTGAGCGTGACTGCAAAATGAATCACCGAGTGCGCCACATTAAAGTGCGTCAGCATGGCGCCCTTCGGGTGTCCGGTGGTACCCGAGGTATAAAGAATACAAGCGCAATCTTCTTCGTCCACCGTAGCGGTGACGTCAGATGGCCCATTCAGTTCACTGAGTAATACGACATCCAGACCGAACGGTGTACTGTCGCGAGCAGCCGTATCGAGAGAATCAGCTACTTCCGGGATGGCAATACACAAACGTAACGATGGCAGATCGGTGAGTGCAGACAACCTGGGCAGGAGTACGTCATCCAATACGATGGCCGCCGCGCCGCACTGCTGCAAAATGAATGCAAGTCCCGGACCCTGCTCCCGCGTACCGACAGGCACTGCAATTGCGCCAATTTTTTGCAAGGCGAACAGCACAGAGACAAACTCTGGCCGATTGCCGATAAACATCACTACGCGCTCGCCTGCGCGCAAGCCCAAGGCCGAAAATCCGGCAGCGAGTCGATCTACTTCGTCGTTCAGCTGAGCATACGTCCAGCGCTGCTCGCCGCACGCAACTGCCTCACGATCAGCGAACTTGGATACTGCATGCGTGAGCATTGAGTACATCGACTGGGGTCGATCAACAAAACAAGTCAGCTCCCGGTGACCGAAGTGCGTCTCGGTACGCATCGGGGGTAGATCGATATGCTGCTGCCAATTGATTGTCATGTAATGCGATGTGTATGAATTCATCAACCAAACTACTAGGAATCAGTCTTCCTGGTTCACCGAACGCAGCCAGCGGCTGAAGCAGACAGGTTCTAAAAGCCTTTAACAAAATGAGAAACGCGTTCGCTGGCCAGGCAAGGCTGTCGAAAACAGTACAAGACGTACGGCTAGACCACACCAATAACGCCAGCGGTATTTTGATCGAGGCTTTAAGTGTTACGTTGGGCGCCGCGTTCTATCGTAATTTCAAAGTCCAGCAAGCTACGCGAATGGTTAAGATCGGATTGTGCTATCAGCACCGCCAAGTCACTTCCGCGCAATGATGCAATCACTGCAGATAGACGCGCTGACAGGGCCGGCGCCACACCCTCAAACGGCTCATCAAGTAACAACAAGCGCGTACCTACAGCCAAGGCACGCGCGAGCGCTACCAGCTTTTGCTGACCACCCGATAGCAGCAAAGCACGTCGATCACGCATCTCTTGCAACTCGGGTAGCACCTGATACACAAACGCGAGCCGCTCAGCCGTATCCGCCATACCTGTGGCCCACAGCGGCACCAGAATATTTTCTTCGACGCTGAGTTCAGGTACCAGACCTCGATCCTCAGGCATGTAGCCGATACCTAAACCTGCGCGTGCATGAGATGGCAAGCGCGTGAGGTCTTGGCCATCGAAGCGAATCGCACCGCCCTGCAACGACAAGTGGCCCATGATGGCACGTAGCGTAGTGGTTTTACCGGCGCCGTTGCGCCCAATCAGCCCAACCATTTTTCCTTTGGCGACCGACAGCGATAACCCGCGCAGCACTTGCGCGGATTGAATCGCTACCTGTAGATGTTCGATCTCAAGCATGATCAGCGTCGGCAGAAATCTCGCCAGTGACATAGCGTTTAACTTCAGGCATGGCCAACGCCTGCAACGGCTGATCGTCCGCGATAATGCGCCCGCTATAGAAGGCAATCACACGCTGGCTATAGCGTAAGACGATATCCATATCATGCTCGACAAACAATACCGTTGTGCGACTTCCCTCCAATGCGCGCATGACGGTATCCATCATCGGAAACTTCTCGTCAGCAGATACCCCGGATGTTGGCTCATCGAGTAATAACACTTTGGGCTGGCTGGTCAGCGCCATCGCAATATCGAGCAGCTTGCGCACACCCCCCGGCAGCTCACTCACCAAACGGTCAGCGTGCATCAACAAATCAAAGCGGTGAAGAATCTCTGCTGCACGAGCCACACTCTCAGCATTTTTTGCAGGCTGCAAAAAAGATAGATTGCTCTGCTGCGCAGCCAGTGCTGCCAGCAAGTTGTTTTGCACTGTCAGCGAGTGATACAACTGCGGAATCTGGAATGATCGGGCGACACCCATGCGTGCGATCTGGCGTGGCGGCATACCGATAATGCTCTGACCATCCAGCATGATCTCACCTGCATCCGGCTTGATATAACCCGTGAGCATGTTTACAAAGGTCGTCTTGCCGGCCCCGTTACTACCAATCAGACTGACTCGCTCGCCGTGAGCAATTGTCATCTGTACATCAGCAGCAGCAGTCACTGCGCCAAACTTTTTTTGTATGCCCTGCGCAGAGATCGCATTCATCGAGCTCATGCGCTACCTCGCTGCACAGTGCTGGCGCGCCAGCGTTGGACCCAGAGCGAGCCTATCCCGCTTGGCAAGAACCGAATCACCGCGAGCAGGAACAAGCCCATCGCCAATTGCCAGCTGTTCGGGAAATACGCACTGGAAAAGGATCGCACCAACTCAAGCGCAATCGAAGCAATGAATGCAGCAAGTACGCTGTGATGCCCGGCCAGGATAGCGACAAACACAAAATCGCCCGAACGCGTCCAATAACTGTAATCAGGCTCGACATGCCCGAGCGCGATCACTGCCAACGCGCCACCGACACCACCGCAAAATGCCGCAATAATGAAATTGGTTGCGATCAGCGAGCGCACCGAGCTCCCCAGATATTCGACACGAATCTCGTTATCTCGTGCTGACAACGTGACCAAGCCTCGCACCGAGTCAAAGTAAATCCGCATCCAGATACTAATGATGCCGACCACGATGACGGTCACTGCATAGTTGGTGTAGCCAACCGATGCATCGCTCGGTCGCCAACCAAAATAACTCACGCGGCCCATATTCAGGCCATCCGAGCCACCGAACGCGGTTGATTTGATCAACAAGCCGTAGAGCACCATGGAGAGCGCGAGTGTCAGCATGGCAAAGAAAATTCCACGGTAACGCGCGATCAACCAGGCGAAAGGTGCTGCAATCAGTGCAGCGATCAAGCCACCAGCGAAGGTTAGCAGCAAGCCATCAGTCAAACCCAAGGCACCAAAGCCTAGCGCTGCGGTGTAACCCCCTGCGGCAAACACCAGGCCTTGACCAAACGACACCACACCACTACGCATCAGCAGCATGATGCCAAGCGCCACCACACCATTGGCCAGTGACATCGTGAGAAGAAAGGTCAACCAGCGCGGCATCGCGGCACCGCTCAATAGCAACGCCACGATCACCAATAAACCGAGCAGCAGCGTGCGCGTAGGCGTGGCATCGCGCGCGGTCATCTCAGATCTTCCTTGCCTGAATACGCTGAAACAGTCCCTCGGGACGGAACATCAGCACAATGGCCATCACCAGATAAATCGAGAATAGTTCAGCGACCGGCCAGACATGCACTGCGGTTGATCGCGCCATGCCCACGATCAGCGCGCCGATCGCTGCACCAGGAATGCTGCCCAAGCCGCCGATGATGACGACGGCAAATGAAATGATGATGACGCCTACCGATACACCTGGCTGTACCGAGATCATGGGTGCCGTCAAGGCACCACCCAATGCTGCTAAAAAAATTCCGGTTGAAAAAGCCAGGGTGTAAACCCGCGAGACATTCACGCCCATACTCGCAGCGATTTCTTCATTGTGAATGACAGCGAGCACCAATTTACCAAACCGGGTACGGTTCAATCCCCACCAGACACTGATGCCAACCACGACAGCTGCCAGCACCAGCATGAAGTCGTAACCCACATACGACAGCGTACCGATGTCGACCATACCAAACAGCATGTAGGGATCAGCCACGTACAAAGGATTCACACCCCAAATCAGCTTGGTCAGGTCTTCCATGATCAGGAACAGTGCGAAAGTCACCA
>CAZZMV010000186.1:2105-3957 GCA_964655425.1 uncultured Bifidobacterium sp. | reverse complement strand
GGTGATTGCCCGTACCGCAGGTATCGGGCGAACCGTCGACGAATTGCAGTGGGACTTGAACTACCTGATGCAGCTGTGGAACGCAATCGATGGCGCGTCCAAATCGGCGCCGGGTGCTTTCCTGATTTATCAGGAGTCGTCGCTGGTGATTCGCGCTATTCGCGATTACTTTCAGCCTGATATCGGCGAAATTCTGATCGACACCGACGATATCCACGAGCAGGCACAACAATTCATGAGCCATGTGATGCCGGACATGGTGCCGCGCGTCAAGCGCTACCGTGACGACGTGCCGCTGTTCTCGCGTTTCCAGATTGAGCACCAGATTGAAACCGCTTACTCGCGTACGGTGCCTTTGCCGTCCGGGGGTGCGATCGTTATCGATCACACCGAAGCCTTGGTCTCAATCGATGTGAACTCGGCACGTGCGACGCGCGGCTCGGATATCGAGACCACGGCGTTCAACACCAACCTTGAAGCGGCAGAAGAAGTCGCACGTCAACTGCGTCTGCGTGACTTGGGCGGGCTGATCGTGATCGACTTCATCGATATGGAGAGCGCGAAGAACCAGCGCGAAATCGAGAACCGCCTCAAAGACGCCCTGCACTATGACCGCGCACGAGTTCAGATGGGCAAAATCTCTCGTTTCGGGTTAATGGAATTGTCGCGCCAGCGACTGCGTCCGTCACTGTCCGAGGGCAGCCATGTCACCTGCCCTCGCTGCAACGGTACCGGCCATATTCGCGATACCGACTCGTCTGCGCTGCAGGTACTGCGCATCATTCAAGAAGAGGCGATGAAAGAAAACTCAGCCGCCATTCATGTGCAGGTGCCGGTCGATGTGGCTGCCTTTTTGCTGAATGAGAAACGTGGCGAAATCCTGAAGATCGAGACGCGACATCGCGTGACGGTTATTCTGATTCCCAACAAGCACCTGGAAACACCGCACTACAAACTCGAACGTATCAAGCACGATGATCCGCGCCTGGACGACTTGCAAGCCAGCTACCGTATGGCTGAAGAGGCTGACACCGACATCGGCTACAGCAAGCGCAAAGCGGAGGAAGTAAAGCCACGCCAAGAGGCTATGGTCAAAGGCATCACGCCGGACCGGCCAGCGCCGATAGTTGAGCGCAAGCCCGAGCCGGTAGCTGCCTCAACCGACGAAGCTGCTGCCGAGGGTTTCTTGTCGCGGCTGTTCGGTTTGTTCCGTAAAAAATCCGGTGCAGCGATAGAGCCGGAAATTACCAAGCCGGCGGTTCGTGAACGCTCAGATCGCGGTGAGCGTGGTGGACGTAACCGCCGCGGACGCGGCCGGGGTCGCGATCGTGATGAGCGCAGCGCCGAGGCCAAACCGGCCAAGGAGGCAACGCCGAAAGTCGCGAAAGAACCCAAAGAGAGTAAAGAACAGCGTCAGCCCAAGCCAGCGCGAGAGCAGCGCGAGCAGCAAGAGGCCGCTGAAGCGAAACGCGAGCGCCCGCCGCGTCAACCACGGCCCGAGCGCAAGCAAGAGGAAGAGCGCGCACCAGTAGAGCAGCAAGCGCAAGCCAGCCTGCAACTTGGTGCAGCAACCGACAGTGCCGCCTTAATGCCGTTACCTTTAGCCACGGGTGAGGCCGAGGGTGGTGATGACCAACCGCGTCGCCGCCGTCGTCGCGGTGGTCGTAATCGCAACCGTCGCGAACGCGATCAGGTCGCAGGTGAGGCAGGTTTGAGCGGCCAAGCCGAGCTGACTCATGATCATGATGCGTTGACGCCAGAAGCAACTCGAGGCGCAGAGCCGCAGTCAGCTTTTTATGAAGATTCGTCCCATCAAGATGTGCCCCGTCATGAGCGGTCTGAGCACGAAGCG
>CAZZMV010000186.1:0-2005 GCA_964655425.1 uncultured Bifidobacterium sp. | reverse complement strand
GTCAAGCGCGCGTTGCAGTTACTCGATTCAAATGCGCGTGTCGATGTCGATCTGCCGAGCAAGACCGTGAAAGTTGAAACTACCGCGCAACTTGATGCGGTAAAAAATGCGGTCGAGGACGCTGGTTATGAGGTGCTCGGCGCCGCTTGACTGAATTACTCTAAAAGATCACCACGCAAGCGCCGTCCACGAGCGTTGCATAGGCATCAAGGCCTCCAGCGTTTCAGCAGCAAGGCATTACTCACGACGCTGACTGAACTGAACGCCATCGCCGCGCCGGCGATCACCGGATTCAGCAAACCGAACGCCGCCATCGGAATACCGATCACGTTGTAGATGAAGGCCCAGAAAAGATTTTGCCGGATCTTGGCGTAAGTACGGCGCGAGATGCCGACTGCGTCTGCCACCAGCGCCGGATCAGCTCGCATTAAGGTAATACCTGCAGTGTGCATGGCGATGTCCGTACCCGACGCCATCGCAATGCCGATATCCGCTGCTGCCAATGCCGGCGCATCGTTAATGCCATCACCGACCATCGCCACCGTTCCATAGCGCTTTTTTAGCTCAGCAACCCGTGCAGCTTTATCGTCTGGCAGTACCTGCGCGCGGAATTCTTCGATACCAACGGCATCAGCAACCGCGCGTGCCGCGCCTTCATTGTCACCGGTGATCATGATCGAGCGTATGCCAAGGGCATCGAGTTTTGCGATGGCATGACGTGCGTTCGATTTGACCGTATCACCGAAACTCAGCAAACCGGCAACGCGGATGGCTGACTCATCGCGCACTGCAAGCCAGGAAACTGAGCGCCCTGCGCTCTCCTGCTCTGCTGCAAACGATGCGCCCTGCGCAGTATTGACTGAGAGTTCTTGCATCAGTCGCGCGTTGCCTAACCATACAGTCAGCCCATCGACATCAGCCTGTACGCCGCGCCCCGGCAGAGCTTTTGCATTCGATGCCGGCAGTGGCATGACACCTTTGGCGCTTGCACGTTGATTCACTGCCTTGGCTAGTGGATGATCGCCTTGCTGTTGTACCGCCTGTGCGAGCTGCAGGATACGATCATCCGATGATGTGATGCCTTTCAATGCCACGACCGCGGGCTTGCCCTCGGTCAGGGTGCCAGTCTTGTCGAACGCCACCGCGCGAATCGCATGCGCAATTTCCAATGCTTCGGCATCCTTGATCAATATGCCGTGACGTGCTGCAACGCCAGTACCCGCCATGATGGCGGTGGGTGTGGCCAAGCCCAACGCACACGGACATGCAATCACTTGGACTGCGACAGCATGTAGCAAGGCCTGTTGCCAGTCACCGCTGACCCATGCCCAAGCGATGAGTGTGATGGCCGAGATCAGCAACACTACAGGCACGAATACAGCACTGACACGATCAACCAGTCGCTGAATCGGTGCCTTGGCGGCTTGTGCATCTTCGACACTGCGGATAATGCGCGATAACATCGTATCGTTACCAACGGCGGTGACTCGCATCATCAGCACGCCCTCTTGATTGATCGCGCCACCCGTTAGTTTGTCAGCAACACGCTTGGCCACCGGCAGACTCTCGCCCGTCAGTAGTGATTCATCGAGATGGCTTTCACCCTGGATCACGATACCATCTAACGGCACCCGTTCTCCAGGGCGTATGACAACCGTATCACCCAGCGTCACAGTGTCAATCGGCACACTCAAGTCGAAGCCATCGCGCCGGACAATCGCCTCGCTCACTCGCAGCGCAGCAAGTGCGTGCAGTGCAGCGACTGTTTGCTGCTTTGCTCTGGCCTCAAGCCACTTGCCCAATAACACCAGCGTGATGACGACCGCCGATGATTCAAAATAAAGATGCGTATGCGATCCATGCATCAACATCAGATAGACCGACAGTCCGTAGGCGGCGCTGGTGCCGATCGCGACCAGTAAATCCATATTGCCGCTACCGGCCTTCAACGCAGCCCAACCCGCGCGATAAAAACGCGACCCGAGCCAGAACTGTATGGGCGTCG
>CAZZMV010000185.1:0-3962 GCA_964655425.1 uncultured Bifidobacterium sp. | reverse complement strand
CCCCACAACTCTTCCAGGCGGTAGTAAGCGCGAATCGCGGGCTGCATGATGTGCACCACCATATCGCCCAGATCGACCAAAACCCATTCGCCAGTATTTTCACCTTCCATGCTCACGATTTCACCGCCGGCGGCTTTTACCTTATCGCGCACTGATGCCGCCAATGCCTTGGTCTGACGGTTCGACGTGCCGGAAGCAACGACGATGCTGTCAAACATACTGGTCAGGTGGGTGGTATCGTAGATTTTGATGTCTTGCGCTTTGACATCTTCAAGCGCATCGATCACGAGCGCTTGCAGCTTTTTTATATCCATTAATGAGCGGTCTGGTAAAGGTGATGTTGTTGAACATAGTCTAGCACTGGCAAGGGTATCAATCCTGCTAATACCGCTTGGTTGTGATCGGCCAGTGCCTTGCGTACTGTAGTCGACGACACGGGCAATGCAAGATCATTCGCGATATACGTCAAACCATGCGGCGTATCACGTACTTGTGATTCGGTCGCACGACGACGTGTGAACTCTCTTTCAATGTCGTCGTCCATCACATGGTTATCCAGTGCAAAGCCCGGACGCGCCGCCACGCAGATATTGGCTAAATCAAATAATGCGCGCCAATCACGCCAAGTATGCAGATTCAATAGCTGATCTGCACCTAACAGCATAACCAGAGCGACCTCATGACCAAGTTCTTCGCGCAGCACATGCAAGGTATCTACCGCATAACTCGCGCCGCTTCGCGCTACTTCTTGGGTGTCAATCACGACGGGCACCATCCAATCATTGAACGCCAAATTCAGCATGGCGATCCGATGCTCTGCAGGTGTGGTCATCGTAGGTTTTTGCCAGGGGTGCCCGGCTGGAATTAAACGTAGCTCATCCGGGTGGAGTAGTGTGCAGAAATAACGGGCTATCGCAACATGCCCGCAGTGCACCGGATCAAAGCTCCCGCCAAGTAGTAGTACGCAGCGTTGAGTCACGCAGCCAGCCAGTCCCGATGCGGCAGAAAATCAGTGTAGAGCTTGCTCTCCGGGCTACCTGCTTCCGGTTGCCAGTCGTAGCGCCATTTCACAATAGGTGGCAACGACATCAAAATGGATTCAGTGCGGCCACCGGACTGCAAACCAAACAGCGTGCCGCGGTCAAATACCAAGTTGAACTCGACATAACGGCCGCGACGATACGCTTGAAAATCTCGTTCGCGTTCGCCATACGGCGTATCTTTGCGGCGTCGCAGTATAGGCAGGTAAGCGTCAATAAAATGATCACCGACACTGCGTGTCATTGCAAAACTTTGCTCAAAACCGGCTTCATGAAAGTCATCGAAGAACACGCCACCAACGCCACGGGCTTCACCCCGGTGCTTCAGAAAAAAATATTCATCACACCATTTTTTTAGTCGCGGGTGGAGATCAGCACCAAAGGGTGCCAACGCATCGTGACAAGTTTGATGAAAGTGTTTAGCGTCTTCTACAAACCCGTAGTAGGGCGTGAGATCCATGCCGCCACCGAACCACCAGACCGGCTCATCATGCTCTCCGGTCGTAGAAAAAAACCGCACATTCATGTGTACCGTGGGCGCATACGGATTACGCGGATGAAAAACCAGCGACACGCCCATCGCTTCCCAAGGCCGGCCAGCCAGTTCGGGGCGATTCGCCATCGCTGAGGGCGGTAGCCTGCTACCTTTCACATGCGAGAAGCCGACACCACCGCGTTCGAGTACGTGACCTTCCTCAATCAGTCGCGAGATACCGCCGCCGCCCTCTGGCCGCTCCCAAGCATCACGGATGAAGTGCTTGCCGTCGATTTCTTCAACGGCAGCGACGATACGCTGCTGCAGCGATAGCAACCAGTCTTTAACGCTATTAATATTTACCACGCTCATCCTGCGATTTCCCTCACGCCGTCTTAGCCTAACGCTTGAGTGCGCGCCAGCCAATATCCTGCCGAAACTGCATACCATCGAAACGAATTTTTTCAACCGCTTCATAAGCATGCTTTTGAGCGACGCGTACGCTATCACCTAGACCGACCACGCAGAGCACACGTCCACCGGCTGTTTTCAATGTGCTGCCTTCGAGCGAAGTGCCGGCGTGGAAGGTGAGGCTGTCGGTACTCTCCTCAGGAATGCCGACGATGGTATCGCCCTTACGAGGTGAATCAGGGTAACCAGCCGCGGCGAGTACCACGCCGAGTGCGGTCCGACGATCCCAATCCAACTCGATCTCCTTCAAGGTGCCATTCACTGCATGTTCAATCACGGTAACCAGATCGGTTTTCAGGCGCGCCATAATCGGTTGCGTCTCGGGGTCGCCCAAGCGGCAGTTGAACTCCAGCGTTTTCGGGTTGCCTTGCGCATCAATCATAAGGCCTGCATACAAGAAGCCGGTATAGGGCTCGCCATCTTTAGCCATGCCTTGCACGGTGGGCTGGATAATTTCTCGCATCACGCGCGCATGCAGTTGCGGCGATATGATGGGCGCCGGTGAATAAGCACCCATACCGCCCGTGTTGGGGCCTTGATCATGATCGAGCAAACGCTTGTGATCTTGGCTGGTCGCGAGCGGCAGTATGTTGTGACCATCGACCATCACAATGAAGCTTGCTTCTTCGCCTTCCAGAAATTCTTCAATCACTACACGCGCACCAGCATCGCCGAGTCGATTATCTGAAAGCATCATGTCAATCGCCTGATGCGCTTCGTCGAGCGTGAGCGCAACGACAACGCCTTTGCCGGCAGCAAGTCCATCGGCCTTAATGACAATCGGTGCGCCTTGTTGGTCTACATACTGGTGCGCCGCGCTGACATCAGTGAATGTTTGATATTTTGCCGTCGGTATGCCATGGCGCTGCATGAAGGCTTTAGCAAAATCTTTTGATGCTTCAAGCTGCGCAGCGCGCTGGGACGGACCAAAAATTTTCAAACCACGTTCGCGAAACAAATCAACAATACCCGCCGCCAGCGGTGCTTCGGGCCCAACAACGGTCAGCGCGATGTTTTCTTGCTCAGCAAAGTCGGCGAGTTGTTTCGGATCAGTAATGGGAATATTTTTAAGACGCGGATCGAGCGCAGTACCGCCATTGCCCGGTGCGACCATCACAATCTGTATGCGTTTTGATTCGGCCAGCTTCCACGCCAGTGCGTGTTCACGTCCACCTGAGCCTACAACAAGAATCTTCATGAGTGATGAGAGAGAAAAAGAATTTGCGGCAACAGCCAATGACAGCAAGCGTCATTCATTAATCACAGCGTTGGTATAGACCTCTTGAACATCGTCGAGGTTTTCCAGTGCATCAAGTAGTTTTTGCATTTTTACTGCATCGTCGCCGGTTAGATCTGCGCTGGTCGATGGCTTCATGGTGACCTCGGCTAGCGCTGGCATTAGGCCTGCTTTTTCTAACGCCTCACGAATACGAGAAAACTCGTACGGATCGGTGATGACTTCAAACCCACCTTCGTCATCAGCAATGACATCTTCAGCACCGGCCTCCAACGCAGCTTCCATTAGCGTATCTTCATTGGTCCCGGGAGCAAACATCATCTGACCACAGTGCTTGAAAAGGAAAGCCACCGAGCCCTCGCTGCCCATGTTGCCACCAAACTTGCTAAACGCATGCCGCACTTCGGCAACAGTGCGCACACGGTTATCTGTCATGCAGTCGACCATCACCGCGGCGCCGTTCAGGCCGTAGCCTTCATAGCGAATCTCTTCGTAATTTGCGCCATCAAGCCCACCGGTACCCCGCTGAATCGCCCGATTGACATTGTCTTTGGGCATATTTGCATCGGCCGCTCTATCGACCGCAAGCCGAAGCCGTGGATTAGACGCGATATCGCCACCACCCAAGCGAGCGGCGACCGTAATTTCCTTGATCAGACGTGTCCAGATTCTGCCGCGCTTTGCATCGGTCGCCGCCTTCTTGTGCTTGATATTGGCCCACTTACTATGTCCTGCCATG
>CAZZMV010000184.1:0-3980 GCA_964655425.1 uncultured Bifidobacterium sp. | reverse complement strand
GATTTTTTTGGCTTGAAGCCTGTTGCTTGTTGCTCGCTCATGCGATTTCTCCCTAAAAAACCTTGACCAAATCTTTTTACTGTGACTTTTGTTGCGCGAACAATGCGTCCAATTTTTGCTCGAACGAGTGATAGTCAATCCTGTCATACAACTCCATGCGAGTTTGCATCAGATCGACCACATTTTTTTGCGTACCATCTCGGCGTACCGCTTGATAAACTGCCTCGGCCGCTTTATTCATGGCGCGGAAGGCTGACAGCGGGTACAGCACGATACCCACGTCTGCAGCTCGTAGTTCATCCACCGTGAATAATGGTGTCGCACCAAACTCGGTGATGTTTGCCAGGATAGGCACCTTGACCGCTGCTGCGAATTTCTTGTACATACCGAGTTCAGTGATCGCCTCGGGGAAGATCATGTCGGCACCCGCTTCAACACAAGCCACTGCGCGCTCGATGGCTGCATCCAGTCCCTCAACGGCCAGCGCATCGGTGCGCGCCATAATCACAAATTGATCGTCGGTACGCGCATCTACTGCCGCCTTGATGCGGTCAACCATTTCCTGTTTGCTGACGATTTCCTTATTCGGGCGATGACCACAACGTTTGGCACCGACTTGGTCTTCGATATGCATGGCCGCGGCACCAAACTTGATCATGGATTTGACCGTGCGCGCGACATTAAACGCCGACGAGCCAAAACCGGTATCCACATCCACCAGCAGCGGCAGGTCGCATACATCCGTGATGCGCCGCACATCGGTCAGCACATCATCGAGGTTGGAAATACCAAGGTCGGGCAAGCCAAGCGAACCGGCTGCCACGCCGCCGCCAGAGAGGTAGATCGCGCGGAAGCCCGCACGTTTGGCGAGCAATGCGTGATTGGCGTTGACCGCGCCGATCACCTGCAAAGGCGATTCGTCTTTCAGCGCTTGCCGAAAACGCGCGCCGGGGGATGGGATGCTCATGGAATGTCCTGTCTGAGTAGTTGCAAAAAGCGTGGGCATAACTGCGTCATTACTTACGACACGCTTTTGCAATCACCATGCCACCCGCAATGCGGGTTGCAGGCCCGTCCTGCTGCCGAAAATCCTCGCGCTAAATCAGCGGCTTGCAAGCGAGAATGAGTATCTTGTCAAAATAACATTTTTGCTCTGACGTTTCAGTTTGTGTTTCAATTGCGAAGATGTTTGAAACATGAAACAAAACTGAAACATGGCTCGCCCTACCCCACCCCAACGCGATCGCGGTAATGCCCCAGTTTTCTGGGCCGTGGCGAGTTCGCGGCTGCTCGACATGTTTCGCGACATCACACTGGAGTTTGACGATCGCGCCGACATCACGCTGATACAACTGGGCTTTGACGAAGCGCTCGCGCATATCCGTGAGCGACTGCAGACCGAGCGTTGCGATGCAGTGATCTCGGCCGGATCCAACGGTACCTATTTGAAGAGCCGGTTGTCGATCCCGGTGGTACTGGCCAAGGCAAGCGGCTTTGATGTGATGCAGGCGCTGGCACGCGCCCGCAAAATCACTTCTACGATTGGGATGATCAGCTATCAGGAAGCGCCGCCTGAGTTGCTCGAGTTTCAGCACACCTTCGATCTGCCCGTGATGCAGCGTAGCTATGTCACGGTGGAAGATGCGCGCGCACAGATCAGCGAGATGAAATCGGCCGGCATTCAAGCGGTGGTTGGTGCGGGTTTGATTACCGATCTGGCTGAAGAAGCTGGCATGACTGGTATCTTCGTTTACTCAGCGGGCTCGATCAGGCAAGCCTTTGAAGACGCTTTTGATATTGCGCGCGCTACTCGCTTCGATGCACCGCGCGGTCGTGCTTACGCTGTGGCTGACAATCCAAGGGCCAAGTATGCGCTGTCGGCGCTGCGTGGTGAATCATCCGCTATGCAAGCACTACGCAGCACGATTACCGTGTACGCAAAATCTCCGGCAGCGGTACTGATCGAGGGTGAAACAGGTACCGGTAAAGAGTTGGTCGCACAAGCGATTCATCGCGAGAGTGTGCGCGGCATTGGGGGTGATCGGCCCTTCGTCGCCGTCAACTGCGGTGCGATTGCTGAGTCGTTATTGGAATCCGAGTTGTTTGGCTACGAAGAAGGTGCCTTCACCGGCTCGCGTCGTGGTGGCCACGCTGGCTTATTCGAAGCCGCGCACCGCGGTACTTTGTTTTTAGATGAAATTGGCGAGATGCCACTACCGCTTCAAACCAGACTGCTGCGTGTATTGGAAGAAAAGGAAGTCGTGCGGGTCGGTGGAACGCGTCCAATAGCGATTGATGTACGCATCATCAGCGCGACCCATTGCCGCTTGGATGATCTGGTCAGGCAAGGGCGATTTCGTGCCGATTTGTACTACCGGCTTAGCGTACTGCAGATGCGTCTACCTGCGCTGCGTAAGCGCCTTGACGATCTGGTCATGCTGTCCGAGTGGTTTCTTAAAAATGCATTGGCGGAGATTGGGGCCTCGGTCAGCGCCAATCTACATGCGGAACTGCAGGCGTGTGCGGGTACCTTGCAGGCCTGGCATTGGCCGGGCAACGTGCGCGAGCTGCGCAACCTGATGCAACGCGTCGCCTTGTTTCTGGCGGTCGAGCCCTTGCAGGCACTGACACCGGCATTCCTGATGCGGATCGCACCTGAGCTGTCAGTTGACTCGTTGGCCGGTGGCACAAGGCGCGCTGTCGACGCCTACAGTACCGACACTCGGGCAACCAGTGCTCGCCTTCAGGCAGCTGAGCATTTGGCCCCGGCTGGGTTTGAGCCCATCGATCAGGTACTCGCTCGGTTTGATGGCAACCGCGCGGCGGCCGCCGAGTATCTTGGCATTAGCCGAACGACGCTATGGCGGCGGTTAAAGAGCGAGAGGTAGACTGCGATGTCTTGCTAAAGAAAACAAACTTCTTGCCGATAGCATCGAAGATAAAGTTTGTATTCTTGATGCGAGTTACCGCCATGAGCAACACCCATCCCACGGACACCGCCCACCACAACCTCGCCACCAGCAAGGTTCGTCGTGACCACGTCTGGAAGCCCGGCGCCGATGTACAGTCGGTTTGGAAAAAATTCGGCTGGACACCCCCGAGCAAGCAAGGTGCGGTCAGTCCATCACGCGAGCGGACGGCCGCCAACCACGCATTGCGGGTACTGCGCGGTTGAATCGGCGCAGCAAGCGGCCTGAAGGAATCGTTTACTAGTCGAGGCGTGCGGCTTTGAGGTCAAAACTCGCCACCGGCGGCTTGATCTTGAGGCCCTCCAAAGTTTCCACCAGCAGCGTCATCAAAAAATAATCGCGGTACAACTTCGAATCCGCTGGGATCACATACCAAGGCGCGTAATCAGTGCTGGTGGCTGCCATTGCGTCCTCATAGGCTTTGATGTAGTCCTTCCATAAACGCCGGTCTTCAAAATCCGAAGCCTGGAGTTTCCAGTGTTTGTCGGGGTCGTCCATACGCGCTTGCAAGCGCTGTTTTTGCTCCTGCTTGGAGATATGCAGATAGCATTTGATAATGCTGATCCCCTCATCGCTCAGCATGCGCTCAAAATCCCGAATATGCTGGTAGCGCTGCTTGCAAGTGGCTTTATTAATCCAGCCTCGCACACGCGTGACCAGCACGTCTTCATAATGGCTACGGTTGAATATCACCAACTCACCGCGACGAGGCGCTTTGGTATGAACCCGCCACAAGTAGTCATGGCGACGTTCGTCCTCGCTCGGTGCGCCAAATGGCTCGGCCCGAACACCGAGCGGGCTGACATGTGAGAACACGTGTCGAATCGCACCATCTTTGCCTGAGGTATCCATGCCTTGCAGTACCAGCAGCACGCCGTGCTCATTGGAAGCGTGCAGTCTCAGCTGCAACTTATTCAATCGCGCACTGAGTTCCGCGATCTCGCTCTTTACAGTCGCTAGATCGGATTTTTTAGGCTCACTCGGCGGTGCAGTGGGTATATCAGACAGCGA
>CAZZMV010000183.1:0-3989 GCA_964655425.1 uncultured Bifidobacterium sp. | reverse complement strand
TTTTCAAATGACGCCTTACGGAATTTCTATCGTTCGCGTATTGCATTATCGAATGGACGTATCGCGTCAGTTGTAGCTTGGTTTTAAGAGACTTTTGATCATGTCCATGAATTTTCGAAGTGAATTACTTGCCGCTATACATGAGACCATGGAGGCGCTGCGTGAGATCGGTGCAATCGACAATCAGACGATGCGCGAATTCGATGAGGTATGCCTAACACCAGTGCAGATGTTTGAGCCTTCCAAGCTTGAGCCCGTCAACTCAGCCAATGTACTGTTTCAATAGGTAAGCCACCATATCTTGCGAAATATTGGCTTGCGCCAGCATGGCCATTGCACCGTTTTGTTTGATCTGCGCTGCCGCTAGCGCAGTCGTCTCAGCGGCAAGGTCATAGTCCATGATGTTGCCATAAGCAGTGGTGGCAGCGATGCTGCTAGCAGCGACGTAATCAGTTTGGTAACCAAGTATATTTTCTTGAGCACCGACCAGCGCTTGATAGGACGAGACCATGTCAATCGCGTCGTCCAATACTGTCATCGCGTTGCTGCCACCGGTTTGAGTGGAGATGTCGAGCTCAGACACCCGCGTATCGTCTGATGAGCCACCGTAGGTGCCGGCGACAAATCCCAGCGTCGTGAAATCGGAGTAGCCCTCAGTACCAGCAGACACGGTGAATGTCGCATCTGAGTACATCTTGACGGTGGAGATATAGGTTTCGGCGCCAGCGGCTGAAGTTGCACTCGCTGACATGGCTGAGATGCCAATAGCGGAGCCAGCGCCGGTATTGGTTGCAATGGAGATGTTTCTACCATCTGATGCGGTCAGTGTCACCCCGCTGCCATTATTGGATGCGACGACGCCAGTGACACCGGTGTAGTTATTGAGTAGCGTCACCACGCTGCTAATCGACGAGGAAGCCGTCAGGCCGGCAGAGATCGTCTGGCCGTTCAGATAAATCGTACTGACTGCCGCGGCCGAAAAACCGGTACCCACAACGACATTTGGATTTGCTGCTGCAGTCACACCGGTAAGTGAAGACTGGCGGTTGATCGCAGCCGCCATTGCAATTGCACTGGCTGCTTTGGTGGACGAGGTCGCGGTGGTACTCGATGCCGTGTCGTCAGAGGTGAAGGTCGCGCCGATTGCATAGCCATTGATGGTCAGATCGCCTGATGTCATGGCAGTAGGGGCGCTGGTCGACGCAGCCCGCTTTTTTGTGGACACCTGAGCCACGTTGCTGTCGTAGGTTCCAATATCCAAGCCGGCATTAGCGATCGTGCCGCCGACGTTGCTGCTGATGGTGATATCGGTCTGGTCCAGACTGCGCAGTGTAAAAGTGCCTGCATACGTCCCGGCAGCACCGATTCCAGTTCTTGCCGCAGTCAGATTAGTGCCATCAAACGCTACCGTGATATTTCGACCATCTGAAGCGGTTAGCGTGACCCCCAACGTTGCACTATTTGTGTCAGTGGCTGTGACGCCGGTCTGGCCGCTGTTCTGGTTGATGGCAGTGACCACCAGCGCGCGGTTGGTGGCGTAGTCGTTAGCGGCGGCTAGCGTCAGCGAGATTGAGGTGCCGTTAATGGTTATCGTGCCGGCTGTGCCAGTACCGGCAGTAGTCATCGCGCTGCCGGCAACAGTTGTTTCACCCACATCCGCTTCGACGTTGGTGTAATCAGTCATCAAATTAATGGCAGCAGCTTTGGCAATCGCGCTACCCGAATTCGAGGCATAGGAGTAGCTATCGTAAGAAGCCTGCGATGCACCAATCGTGTAGCCGTTGATGAGCAAATCTCCGGAAGATAGTGCGGTCGTCGAGCCGCCGAGCGAAGTGAGTGCAAGTGGGCTGCCGGTGCCGAGTGCTGATGATATTACCGATGAAAAATTTAGTGTCGTCGTATCGCCTGAGTTGATGCCAGTCTGTACTTTGAGAGTTGGCGTATCGCCGTTAAGTAGCGAAGTGCCGTTGTACTCAGCGCTTTCAGCAATCGAGTCAATTTGTGCCATGTAATTGGCAAACAAAGTCTGATTACTGGTTCGGGTGGCTGCACTGGTTGTAGCACTGGCTGAGGATGTAGCCAGTGTTTTCATCGAGGTCAGGATCGTACCGATTTCAGTTAGTGCTGAATCTGCAATCTGGACTGCGGAGATTCCCGCATTAATGTTATCCGTTGCTTTGACATAGGACGCAATCTGCGCCTTCCATCGGTTGGCTACTGCGAGGCCGACTGGATTGTCTTTAGCACTGTTTATCGCCAATTGGGTGCTGATACGTGTGCTGGCTTGGGTATACGCCTTGACAGCATCTGAGTAGGCATTCGCAGCCACCATGGCGTTGATATTGGTATTGAGCGACAGCATAGTCGTCATCCCTCCTTGGCAGTGAAAACACGCAACGCAAGCAGGGCACGGCTGGGAAGATCAGCGGATCGCCCGTTCGATTGACGATAGCGAGAAGACGCGAAAACGGTGCTCAAATCATCGGTGGCTTTCATGTAGATCCTCAGTGCCCAAAGAGCTGAGCACGAGCTTATCAACAAAAAACAGCAACTCGGAAAACTTTAGCGTTTATTACGCGTTTTACTTCGAATTACGCAAGTTACGCTTGAACTCGCTAAAGTTTTTAAAATTCGAATCAGCGAAAAAGGCGGATCAACGTGCTGTCAGGTATGCGGGATGAAGCAAGTCGTACAGCCGCGAGGGCTGTTTTAATCGCGAGAGACTTGGGCGCACAAAGTCTTCATCGGTAATTGGCTTTTTTAGTAAAAATTCAACTAATCCTTGAAGTGCGCTCATGTCTTGTACTGATGTACTTGAGACTAATGGCGTCAAGGCGGCGATGGCCTCGGTAGACTCTTTGCTCTGCCGCGTGATCATGCTCTTGAAGCCGGTGGTCTGGTCACGATAGGTGGCGAGGGCTTGTTTCACTTTTTGTTGCAAGACGCGTAATTTGGCGAGATTTTTCTCTTGCAGCGCGACCGCTGCCCGTTGCTGTTGCTCTGCCAACTCGCGCGCTTGTTGTTCAGCGAATTGCCTGGCTTGTTGCGCGGCGAGTTCACGTGCCTGTCGCTCGGCTAGTTCGCGAGCGCGCTGAGCAGACAGCTCACGCTGACGCTGCTCGACGCGTTCACGCGTTCTTTGCTGGCCCGCATCGCGTGCCCGACGTGCGGCGATGTCGAGTGAACGCCGAGTCGCAGCGATTTCTCTGTCGTTAGTGATGATTAGTTCAAAACGCGATTCCTTGATAATGGTTCGGGCGGATTCTCGTAAATTCGCGACCTTGTCGTTATATGACTTCATCACCAATTGGTAGAACGGGTCGTTCAGCTCGTAGCCGCAGATTTCGATCAGCGTACTGGTTTCGATGGTGGCGACCAGGTGGGCACCAATAAATGGAAATTTTTCCATTATTTCCAGTAATTGATCATCAGACGCGTCCGTCAGTGCCAGTACCTGATTGGCGCGTGTCATGGTGATGTAATCCAGCACGAAATTTCTGACGGTGTGAATAAGTTTGGCCACGCTGACCGCAGCGTTGGTGACCGGACCCGCGATGCCGCTCGATACTGCACCGGTGACCAATGCAGACACTGAGCCTGCCAGGTCAATACCCAATGCCACGCGCTTCTTTTCGAAAATAGTTTGCAGCGCAGTGATCGCCGCCTGAATATCACCTTTTTGGGTATAGGGGCGGGCTTTTTCATTGCGATAGAGGGTCAGCTCGTTCTTTATCACCCCCTTGATGCTCTTGAAAACTTTATAGCCATCTTGGACGATACCCAGCACGGGTACGTAACCCGCGATATCAGCAAGGACTTTTTCACCAAGCTCACGGCTGAGTGCCTGCATCACCTCTTGCTGTAAGTCGGCTTCGATGCCGGTAATTGAGCGCAGCAGGTCTTGCCACTCGATACCCATGTTTGCAGCTTCACCCGAAGCAGAGGTGGCGCTGACATGCTTGACCTGAGGTGCCACTTCCTCCGCGAGT
>CAZZMV010000182.1:0-4079 GCA_964655425.1 uncultured Bifidobacterium sp. | reverse complement strand
ATACCCGCTCAGCGGCTTGTTCGAGGGAGATACCCGTCAGATCCAGCGGCGGCGCACTACGCTGATGGCGTGTGACATCGCGATGCATTTTGGGTGGTTTACCGAGCAACACATCCATCGGCATATCGACCGGCGTGTTGTCATGCTCGGGGTCGATGACCCTTAACTGTCGTTCTTCAGTGGCAGTGCCGACGACAGCGAATGGGCAGCGCTCGCGCTCACACAAACCACGAAACAGTGGCAAACTTTCTGGAGCAATCGCCAGCACATAACGCTCTTGCGATTCATTGCTCCATATTTCTTTCGGTGCGAGGCCGCTTTCTTCCAGCGGCACCTTGCGCAAATCAAAAATTGCGCCGCGCCCTGCATCATTGGTCAACTCGGGGAAGGCGTTCGACAAACCACCCGCGCCCACATCATGAATCGACAACACCGGATTACGCTCACCCAGCGCCCAACAGGCATTAATCACTTCCTGCGCACGGCGCTGTATCTCGGGGTTACCGCGCTGCACCGAATCAAAATCCAGATCTACGGTATTGGTGCCGGTAGCCATGGATGATGCAGCACCACCCCCCATACCGATACGCATACCGGGGCCGCCCAATTGAATCAACAAACTACCCACTGGCAACGGATTTTTATGGGTATGCAGCGATGAGATATTGCCTAGGCCGCCGGCGATCATGATCGGCTTGTGATAGCCGTACACGGTACCTCCCACGTTTTGCTCATAGCTGCGGAAGTAGCCAGTGAGATTCGGCCGACCAAACTCATTGTTGAAGGCTGCGCCACCGAGCGGGCCATCGATCATGATCTGCAATGGCGAGGCGATACGCTCAGGCTTGCCGGTAATGCGCGAATCGCCATGACCGAGGCGCTGCTCGGTCTGCTGCGTCACATCACGCGCGGTTTCCCAAGGCTGTACCGCATGGGTGATCATTAAATTCGATACGCTGAATCCGGTCAGACCCGCCTTCGGCTTGGCACCACGACCCGTTGCACCCTCATCGCGAATCTCACCGCCCGCACCCGTAGACGCGCCCGGGAATGGTGAAATCGCGGTCGGGTGGTTATGTGTTTCCACCTTCATTAGGATATGCGTCAGCTCTTGCGAGGGCTGGTAGGCCATACCCTGATCAGCGCGCGGATAAAAACGCATGGCGCTGGCGCCTTCAATAATGGACGCATTGTCTGCATACGCGACCACTGTGCCCTTAGGCTGCCGCTGATGCGTGTGCTTGATCATCGAAAACAAGGAGCGCTGCTGCGGCTCACCGTCAATGGTCCAATCAGCATTAAAAATCTTGTGCCGGCAATGCTCGCTATTTGCTTGCGCGAACATCATCAACTCAACATCGGTCGGATTACGACCCGCCTGAGTAAACGCATCCAGCAGGTAGTCAATTTCATCGTCCGATAAGGCCAGCCCAAGTGTCAGGTTGGCATCGGTGAGTGCATTGCGACCACCGCTGATGATGTCGATGAACGCCAGTGCTTGCGGTGACAGCGCTTCAAACAGCCCTTGCGCCTGGTCCGGCGAGCGGACCACGGTTTCGGTCATACGGTCATGCAGTAGTGCAGCGACCGCACTGACCTTGTCGCGATCAAGCGCCTTGGCCTTACCCAACAAACCGGATTTGAGTTGCACGCCGTAAGCAATGCCGCGCTCGATACGGTGGATCTGTGCCATACCGCAGTTGTGCGCAATGTCAGTCGCCTTGCTAGCCCAGGGCGATATCGTGCCGAAGCGCGGCAGCACGATGAACTGCTCACCCTCCGCATGGCCTTCGAATGGCTCGCCGTAGGTGAGCATTGCGCTTAACTGCTGCGTATCCTGCTCGGTAAGCACAATTGCGCTATCCACAAAATGCACGAACCGCCCGCTGACAGCACTGACGGCCGGCTCAATCTCTTTCAGTTGTGCTAATAAACGCTGAATACGAAATGCGGACAGGGCATTCGAGCCCGGAAGGATGAGCATGGCTGAGAAGGTGTATCCGGAGCGGCGAGGCCCTGAGTTTTCAGGGCCTTTCGCGCGGGTGAGTCGAATTGCAAAATTATACCTTGCCGACCCCGCATAAACGGCTGCCGCAGCCTTGCCCCAACGTGCTATCTTGACTCTTCCTTTATTCGACCGTGGCCCTGATGGATATCGCTTCATTCAACGATCAGAACCGTTATGAGCTTGTGCATACAAGTCTCGATCTTGCCGAGCGGTCGGCATCTGTGTTCACCCGTATTTATCGCGATGAGGCACTCAAAACTGCTGCCCATGCGGATGTGATGCGTATGTCCCGCCAGCCGCAGTCGCCGCTGGCCGGCCTGCCCGTATCGGTGAAAGATTTGCTCGATGTCGCGGGTGAAACGACGATGGCTGGCTCAGTGGTGTTGGAGGGTCAACCGGCGGCAGCAAACGATGCGACGGTGGTCGCTCGCCTCAGAGCTGCGGGTGCTGCCATCATCGGCAAAACCAACATGACCGAGTTCGGCTTCTCTGGCGTGGGCATCAACCCGCACTACGGTACGCCGGCCAACCCGCTCGATCCCAGCCGCATCACCGGCGGCTCTTCCTCTGGTGCGGCAGCGTCGGTCGGTGCCGGTATTTGCGTGGCCGCACTGGGTTCAGATACGGGTGGCTCGGTGCGTATCCCGGCCGCCTTGTGCGGCTTGGTTGGATTTAAACCCACCATGCGCAGGGTACCGACCACCGGCGCATTGCCGTTGGCACCGGTGCTCGATTCCATCGGCCCAATCGCACGCAGCGTGGCGGATTGTTTGCTGATTGATAGCCTGATCGCGGATCATCCTTTGGCGGTGGACGAGATATCACTGTCAGGTTTGAAATTTGCGGTGCCTGAAGATTTAGTGATGGAGGATATCGACGACACGGTCGCGCGCGCCTTCACCGCCACCCTTTCCAAGCTCTCGGCTGCGGGCGCCACCTTGGTTGAAGTCCCCATGAAAATGTTTGGCGAAGCGCGTGATATCAATCGCTTCCCGCAAATCGAATCTTGGCGCTGGCATCACAAATTGCTCGCCACGCACGCAGATCAATACGATAGCCTGGTCGCAACGCGAATTCGCGCGGGTAAAAAATATACTGAGCAAGATTTTCAGCAACTATTGACCGCACGTGCCGACTGGATCTCGCGCGTGGAGCAAGCCATGACTGGCTTTGACGCGATGCTGATGCCCACCGTCCCTATCGTTGCACCGCGAACCGAGGCCTTACTCGCTTCAGAGGAGACATTCTTCAATGTCAACCGTCAGTTGCTCAGAAACCCGTCGCTCATCAACCTGCTCGATGGATGTGCCTTGTCAGTACCCTGTCATCGTGCTGGCGATTTACCGGTCGGTTTGATGATTGGCGCACCCGCCATGGCGGATGCGAAAGTATTTTCAATTGGATTGGCAATCGAACGCGTCATCGACGAATAAAAACCTATCCCGTTTGGCCGCTTGTGGTATCCGTAACTTTCGCTATCGGCCTAACGAAATGGGTTGTAAATAACGATCGGCCTGTAGATCACTCCTCACAAAGAAATATCATGTTTTGGGTGTGAGGCCCATAGCGATCTGCCATGCTGTACGGTGACTGATGCAAATCCCGATTTGGGATCATCGCGACCACGGTGCGATAGTCCAACGCCAGCAAAAATTCTGCAGTGTGTTCTGCCTCACCGATATTTCGTATCGGTAGACGCGCTGAACCAAAATTCACGAAAACTTTGTACGGGTCATCGATGTCGAAGAAGATTTCGCCACCGATGATGCCTCGGTCAACCAAAATCGAATGCGTAATGATGCCGCGTGAACTCAGCTTGCATGGCGTCATCTCGCGCGCGATGTGCATGCCGGCGTGATCGATTGCCCAAAGGTACTTGAAATTCCGATTGCCATAAGCACCCCGTGCAACATCATCAAAGCGTCCCTCGCCCGGCCTTCGGGAAATTCGCTCAGCATCAATGGCGCCAGGATTTATGTCATGCGGATTGCAATTCGTCACGGAACGTCCATAGCCAATATTCCACATCCGTATCGACGGCGAGCAGTAGTGGTATTGAAAGGTTTTGAGC
>CAZZMV010000181.1:0-4082 GCA_964655425.1 uncultured Bifidobacterium sp. | reverse complement strand
TGTGCTGGCGTGGTGAGGTGATAGGTGACGACACCCAAACTCAGTGCGAAAAAAATCATGATCCAGGCGCGTACCAACATGCCATTCAGTACCTGGCCCATGCCCGGCAGTATGATCGCAACCACCAGTATCAGCAGCGGATGCAGTGGACGATAAAACATCTTAGGCAGCCTTAGCAAGATCCGCGCGTAGTGCGCTTGAAACACTGACCAAGGTATTCAGCCAGTAGCGCAGCCAATCGGGCGGGATCCGTTCAACTTCCGGCACCATCGCACGCAGCACCATGTACTGACCGCGCTCAACGCCGCAGACGCGCACGACCAAACGTACCCCGCGCGGCGTTACAACAATTTCTTTCAGATCGGCGCTATCGAGTGCGTCGCCAAGCGCCTCATGGATAGTTTCAAGCGGCGCCTGCCAGCCAGTGGGCGAAACTCGCGCCATATGATGTGATGGCCACGCTTCATCTAGATAAATACGTTGCGGTAGCTGATCGATTTGCGAAAAAAATTCAATATTCGCAGGTCGGAAAAGTACATCCAAACTACCACCTATCGGCGTTGGCGCATCCAGTGTTAACACTAACCACAATGAAGGTACCTTGCGGTAGCCGACATGATCGAGCAGAGGTTGCAGCAATACGTTGGCATTGTCATACCTGCCGCGCAGCAGTGGATAGTCGCTACCTGGATGGATTTGTTCTGCCGATTGAATCAACTCACGGCAGTCATCAAAAATAGCGGCCCGCTGCGCAGCAAAGACTCTTTGTGCACGACGCTGCCAAAGCACACAGCCCACCAATAAAAGAAAACCGGCGGCAACAGCGCCGCCGGTGAGTTCGCCACCCAAATCCGTCTCCTTAGTAACCTTTGGGTTTAGGCCATGGCATGGTGAACTGATCACCGCGCCGCACGAACTGATAGCGTCTTAAGACGAACCAGATCGAGATTAGGATATAGAACGCCATAATCGACAACAGTGAAGCGCCATAGCCGAGGTAGGTCGCGAAATAAGTCGCCGCACACAATAGCCCGAGCAAGATGCACGGGATAGGGTGGAACGGGTGAACATAGCCACGATTGATCGTACCCAGTGGCCACATACGACGGAAGCGCACCACGTTAAACGACATGAAGGTGTAGCCCAGCAAGCCCGACAGAATCGAGAACGTGATCACCTGATCCAGCAGCCCGGTGAAGGCAAACGACACCGCAATCGGTATCAGGAACAAGATCGCGCGATACGGCGTGCGGTAGCGTGGATGGACCGCACCAAACCACTGCGGCATGTAGCGATCACGGGCCATCGAGAACCATGCGCGCGAAGCATCATTAATACAGCCATTGGCCGAGGCCACTGCCGCAAAAATAGTCCCAACGAACAGGATCACTTCAAGCTCGAGCACACCGGTGAGTCGTGCTGCGTCGTACAGCGGTGTGATGGCTTGGCCGAGATATTCCCATGGCATCAAGCCAGCGCAGACGTACCAGGTGAGCGTTGCAGCGATCAGCAGGGTGATCATGCCGCCCATGGTGCCGAGTGGAATCGAGCGACCCGGTGAACGCACCTCTTCGGCGGCCTGACACGTGCCCTCAATACCAAGGTAATACCACATGCCAAACTGCAGCGCCGCCAGCACGCCGATCCAGCCATAGGGCAGGTCGGTCAGTAGCTCGCGGTGACGCAAGATCGAGCCGCCCGTGCCGACACCTTCGACCGCAAAGAACAGCACAATGATCGCCACAAAAGCAAACGCAGTGATCACGAAGTTCACGGTGAGTGTCATGAATACACCGCGATAGTTGAGCCAGGCGAGTACGGCAATCGTGAGCACGACGAAAGGCTTGGTATCCACCTCGGCACCGTATTGCAATGCGATGGTTTTAATCAAGTCGCCCACCACGATCGCATCTGAGGCTTCCAGCATGGTGTAAGCCATCACCAGATACAGCCCCACATTGAATGCCATCAGCGGCCCGATGATGTGCTTGGCTTGCGTGTACTGACCACCGGCCGCTGCGACAGTTGACGTAACCTCCGAGTCAATCATCGCCACGCAGGTATACAGCAGGCCAATAATCCAGCAGGCGATCAGTGAGCCGTAGGCGCCACCCTTACCGACCGAGAAGTTCCAGCCCATGTACTCGCCCACCAGCACGATACCGACACCGAGTGCCCACACATGAATCGGCCCGAGTACTTTGAGTAGCGAATTTTTTTGCGGCGCAGAGGCCGCGATGCTTTGCGCTGTCATCCTCGTCTCCTTATTCTTCTTCGCCTTCGCGCGAGCTTGTCAGGAAGTCTTCGCCGTATTGCGAGCTGGTAAAGCGCGCATCAGCCAGCATCCATGCGAAGAGCACGATTGAGATGATCCATGCCGCGTACTCCAAAGCTGTCCAGAAATCCATCTCAACCTCCCTCAGACGAGTCAAAGCGCTCGCGAATCACTTCGCGATACTCTTTTTCAGAGACGCGCAGCACGAACACAAAATAGCCAACAATCACAATGAACGTCAGCAGCAGGCTGATCGGCTCAATCGTGTAGTCAAAGCGATTAGTAATCATGGGTGCTGCGGCCTCAACCTTGACGCCCAGCTTTTCCCATTGCTCGACCATGGCCGGGGTTTGATTCAGCGACTCCCAAGTGGGCACTGCTTTGTCATCGGCTTTGGGTGGCTCAGCCGCTGCTTTGAATAGCAATGGCGCCAGCAAGCTGGCGTACACCAGCACCAGCACCACCAAGCTGTCGAACATTTGTCCGGCGCTGCTTTGTACAGGGGGTTCGTAGGGTTTGCTCATCATGGTGCTCCCGGTTCGGTATCGACATGCGCCGGGCGCAACGCGAGCTCGCGCAGACGTTGTCGGTTCAGGTCGAGGTTACGGAGATCTTGACCGTAGATGTGATCGCGGTCCTCTCGGTAGTGCGACAGCATCGCGAGCACTGAGCTGGTGTTGAACAGCAGCAGGAGCGCGCCAGCAATAATCAGCACCACGCCAATCGGCGTACCGAAAAAGCCGTGTGGCACTTTGATATAGGTGTAGATGATAGAAGCCCACAACACGGCGAGTATGAGCAGGGCGCTCCACCGGTCACGGGAATACATGGCCTCGGCCCGCTGCTGCATCTCGGGGTCGAGGGACGATTGGTTTTGTTGGTTCATTTACGTCTCCTCCGTTTCGTTCTAGCTTTCTTGTTGAAATATGCATGGAACGTGGCCTGCCCTCTGTGGGGCATGTGCCGATGGTGCTGCCAACCTCCTCTCTGAAACTGATAAACGAAGTGGCTTGCTAAAACTGCAAGCCCTTGATGGAACGTTTAACCAAACTGATGATAGACGAGCATTTTGTCGATTGGAAACAATTTATCGACCGGGCACCCAGTTGGTACCGGCCAGCGGTACACCCGCCATCGCAGCAGCCTCCAATGTCAGCGCGACCAGATCTTCGCGCTCAAGATGATGCACATTTTGCTTGCCGCAGGCGCGCGCGATGGTGGTCAGCTCCATGTTCAGCGTCTTTAGATAATTTCGGACGCGTTTTGCACCGACGGCGGGTTCCAAGCGCTGCTCGAGCTCGGCGTCTTGCGTGGTCACACCCACCGGGCACTTACCTGTATGGCAGTGATGGCAGTAGCCGGGTGCGGTACCGATGGCGTCATATGCATCCAGTGCCGAGTGATGCTGACCATTACGTACGTAAGTCTCGGAATTGCAGCCAAGCGCAAACAATACGCCTTGGCCGATCGCGACCGCATCGGCGCCCATCGCCAGCGCCTTCGCCACATCTGCGCCGGTGCGGATACCACCCGAAACAATCAGCTGCACCGTGCCTTTCATGTTCAGGTCTTCCAGCGCCTCAACCGCTTGACGCACTGCAGCCAGCGTTGGAATACCGACGTGTTCAATGAAGCAGGTTTGGGTCGCCGCGGTACCGCCTTGCATACCGTCGACCACCACCACATCCGCACCGGAGTGCACGGCCAGCTTCACGTCGTGGAAGGTACGGGTCGCACCGACCTTCACGTAGACCGGTTTTTCCCAGTCGGTCATTTCGCGCAGCTCGAGAATTTTGATGGCGAGATC
>CAZZMV010000180.1:2453-4100 GCA_964655425.1 uncultured Bifidobacterium sp. | reverse complement strand
CGCGATCAGGATGATGGCACCCAGATCATCAATCACCGCAAACGCCACCACAAAGACTTTGAGTGCCGGCGGTACGCGTGTTCCAAGCAGCGCCAGTGCACCGAGTGCGAAGGCGATATCCGTCGCCATCGGAATGCCGATGCCCGCTTGGGTCGGCAAGCCAGTATTGAACGCGAAGTGAATCAGCGCCGGCGCAGCCATGCCGCCGATAGCGGCAACTATAGGCAACAACGCATTACGAAAATTCGATAACTCGCCGACATACAGCTCACGCTCCAACTCAAGCCCGATCAGCAGAAAAAATATCGCCATCAAGCCATCATTAATCCAATGGCCTAGACTGAGTCCGGCGACATCGGCGTGCCAGATCGCCAGCCAGGTTGGGCCGAGCGCCGAATTTGCCAGCGCCAGACTCAACACCGTGCAAGCGATCAAGATGATGCCGCTGGTTTTTTCAGAATCAAAGAACCGTTTGAATGTTTCGCTGAGTATGTACATGAATGGCTAGCCAGTTGAGCAAAGCGTGTGCGTATCGATTTGAATATCGCCGATCAAACAACTGATCGTATTGGCGCCCGCAATCAGTGCGCGTGCTACCCGCGACGCCAGATCGGCGAATGACGGTCAATGATGGCTGGCGCCGTCGGCAATGGCATTCTCCGGATTCATGAATATCGGGCGACCATCCGGCGTGTTGAGCGGAATGATGACTTCTTTGCCGTTGTCATCTTTCAGCAGCGCACATAGCGTATGCGACGAGCGCATTTCACCATTCAATTCAACTTCAAGATCAGCAATCACCAACTCGACGCCAGTGAGGATTTGTTTTACTTTCATATATTCATCCTTTTAAAGACAGCAGTGGCTGAATCGCCATACGTCCGCACCATTCAGGTCATCAAGCGCGGTTGGGTTTTACACCATTCAGATCGCAAGCATTCAACTGATTTGTAAGACGATTATTGATGCCCACGTTTGCTGAGTGTTCAAGCTCGATATTTTAACGGCAGCCTATAATTCCCGCGTGAGTTCCTCCTTGTCCTTTTTTCGATGGCCATTACCTGCGTTGCTGGCTTGGGCGGGTAGCTGGGTCATGTACGGTGTGCTGTCGCGATTTGGTGTTGCCGCTTGGTTGGCGATGTCGCTCGCTACACTCGCTGGCGCCATGCTGTCGGTGTTCGCCGCGACATTTTGGCGTCGCATTGCCATCGCCACGGGTTTCCCGCTATCCCTTCTAATCTCGGGCAGTATCGCATTGCCTGCGTGGGCGTGGCTGCTACCGCTGCTGCTGGTGGCGATTGTTTATCCGATGAATGCCTGGCGGGATGCGCCATTGTTTCCGACACCTGCGGCCGCATTATCCGGATTGGCCCAACGCGCGCCACTCAAAGACGGTGCACGGATTCTGGACGCGGGTTGCGGTCTCGGGCATGGCTTGATCGCGCTACGCGAGATTTATCCGAAGGCTGAGTTGCACGGCGTCGAGTGGAGCTGGCCATTGCGTGCGTTGACGGGATTGCGCTGCCCGTGGGCGAAAATTACCCAGGGCGATATGTGGAAAACCGATTGGTCACCATACGACATGGTGTATTTATTCCAACGCCCTGAAACCATGCCGCGCGCATTGGAAAAGGCGAGGGCAGAACT
>CAZZMV010000180.1:0-2353 GCA_964655425.1 uncultured Bifidobacterium sp. | reverse complement strand
TAGCCGCCTGCATAGGTAACAACCTCACCACCGGTATTGATCTTGAAGCGAGAAATCCCCGGTAGATCATGCGTATTCACGCCGCCGAGATCGAGCTTGAAAATGCCGCGCTGCTTAAGGCGCGCCATCGCCTCCCATAAGATGAAGTTGTGCGCGTTCAGTGCGCGACCTTGCGGATTGGTCCAACCCAGTTGGTAGGTCGCGCTGCTGCCATGAATCAGGAACAACATGGCCGCTACCGGGCGTGATTGCCAAGTGGCTTGCAGTATCAGCACTGATTCCGCGCCACCCTCTTCAAGATAATGCTCGATAAAACCAAGCGGTAGCGCATAAAACCGTTTGCGTTGTCGTTGCCGATTTTCTTCGGCGAGCACGCGGGGTAATTCCGGAGAGTCGTGCGTGAGTTCATTCAGCTTCAGCCCCGATCGCTCCCCTGACGATAAACGATTACGCCAATACGGATGCAAGCGCGCGCGTAACTCAGCAACCGATTGGGTCAGATCGAGCATCACGGTCGAGTACCCAGTCAGTACTCGGGTAAGTGAAGCCATGCTCGGGTGCTGAGGGTCAGTGATGTCAGGTGAAAACAAGATCACCTTGGGCCATGCCATCGGCAAAGATCGTTTTAGCGCACGATGAATACGCGATTTGTCAGCATCTGTAATTTCGGTCAGCCACATCGGCCCGCGCGTGCACAGTGCGACCCCAAATAGACCTGCGTAGCGGCGACAAACGAACTGGGCCATGGCGACCGTACGTCCATCGAGTATCACTTCGGCGCGATGGATGCGCATACCGGGCAGACGCATGCTGGCGCCGTAAACCCAATGCTGCTGCATGACCGCACTGTATGCCGAGTGCGCAGCATCCCAGCGTTCGCGCGATGTTTGGTTCCAGATGATCTGCATTGCTATGGCGTGAATAATTGCATGTCGATCGTTTGAGCGCGGTCGATATAATCAGCAGTCATCGCCGAAAGCCGCAACAGATGCCCCAAATCGTCAAAACCCAGCATCAAGATCCGCGCCAAGCAGCCAAACCCGATCGGCGTGTTCGTGGCCTCGATCTGGATAAGCCGCGACCGACAGCAGCAGGCTGGGCACTCATCATGCTTTATTTTGCGTTACCTGCCATGCTGATTGGCGCGCTGATTGATATCGTTATTCAGTGGGCAAGCGGGCATTGTGTTGGGCTGTGGTGCTGGTTGATTCATTAATATCTTTTCAAAAAGATAATTCGGTAACGCCGAATATTTACTTTGAACGCCAAGGGTAGCGTTATTCTGGAGTTTGTTTCACAATTGCCATGATATCGTCCGCCACGAGCTTGAATTCTCCGATCTCGTGCCGAATTAAGAGACGATAGCGTGCGGCCTGGGTCATCAGGTCCCGAATCCGCTTGCACAAGGAGAGGCAGATGTTTTTTTTCGTGGGACTAGGTGTCGTGTTTGGCTGCGTATTCGGCGGCTACATCATGGCCGGCGGGAAGATGGCGCCGATTATCAAGGCGGCGCCGATCGAGGGCTTCATTATTGTGGGCTCGGGTATCGGTGCGCAGCTGATCGCCAACAGTATGCTGATCTTCAAAGGCGGTTTCGGCGGTATTGGGCGCTGTATCGCCGGGCCGAAATGGAAGCCGCAAGATTATCTCGATCTGATTCTGCTGGTCGGCAAGCTGCTCAACGTGATGAAAAAAGAGGGCGCCGTAGCGCTCGAAGCGCACGTTGAAAATCCGGATTCCTCAGGTATTTTCGGTGAATATCCCAAGCTCGCCAAAGATCACTCCATCGTTCACATGATCTGCGACACGCTGCGATTAGTCGTGATTGCGCAGGGTAACCTCGATGCAGATGCAGTGGATGATGTGATGAAAAATGCCATCAAGACCCACCATCACGATGAACTGAAATTCCAAGGCATGCTGCAAAACGTGGCCGGTGCGCTCCCCGCGCTGGGTATCGTGGCCTGCGTGTTGGGTGTGGTGAAAACCATGGGTGCGATTGACCAGCCACCGCCTGTACTTGGCGCGCTGATCGGTTCCGCGCTGGTGGGTACCTTCCTTGGGGTGTTCGTGGCCTATGGCGTGTTTGACCCGCTCTCCGCTCGCCTCGGCCAGATCATTGACGAAGAAGGCCAAGTCTACAAAGTCATCAACGAAATGATCGTGCAAACCCTGCGCGGCCACCCCGTGCCGCTGGTGATCGAAGCGGCGCGTAGCGTGATTTCGCATCACAATCAGCCTGGGTTCGCCGAGGTCTTTGACGGACTGCGTGGCAAGTAAAAACGTCGCTGGCGTTGTTGTAGGTGTCTTGCCGTACGTCTTGTACTGTCTGCGACACCTACGCCTAGCCAGC
>CAZZMV010000179.1:1865-4112 GCA_964655425.1 uncultured Bifidobacterium sp. | reverse complement strand
ACCGAGGGTCGTGCTTCACGCGAAGGTGTACGCATGGGTCTGTGGGGCGCTGCGCAAGCGATTGCATTTGGCTTTGGCGGGCTCTTGGGCACCGCAGCCAGTGACATTGCGCACTGGTTGATTGCGTCGACAGGCGTGGCTTATGGCAGTGTGTTCGCGCTAGAAGCCGTGCTGTTTATTGCCTCTGCATTGCTGGCCAGTCGTATGACCATCGGTAGCAAACCAACAGTCGCTACGCGTGAATCTACTGCGCAGCCTTCTTTCAGCTAAAGCACGTCAACAGGAGCGGAACATGAATGATATCTATGACGTGGTCGTGGTCGGCGGTGGGCCTGCCGGCGCAACAGCCGCTAATGATTTGGCGCGCAAAGGGCACAGCGTGCTGTTGCTCGATCGAGCGGGTCGGATCAAGCCATGCGGTGGCGCGATACCACCACGGGCCATTCAGGATTTCGACATTCCTGATCATTTACTGGTTGCCAAAGCGCGCTCGGCGCGCATGATCGCACCCTCGGGTAGCAAGGTCGATATCCCGATCGAAGGTGGTTTCGTCGGTCTGGTCGACCGTGAAGTCTTCGATGAGTGGTTGCGTGAGCGTGCTGCAGCGTCTGGTGCAACGCGTACTGATGGCAAGTTCACCAGTGTCGGCGTGGATGCCGACGGCGTGCGTACCATCAGTTACGTCGACGGTGACGACGGTGGCAAACGTACCGTACGCGCCCGTACAGTGATTGGCGCGGATGGCGCGCGCTCGGCGGTCGCACAGCAAACCGTGCCGGGCGCAAACGATACTAAATACGTATTCGCCTATCACGAAATCGTACGCGCGCCGCAAATCAAACCAGACGACTACGATGGCTCGCGTTGCGATGTGTTCTATCAGGGTCATCTGTCACCCGATTTTTATGGATGGGTTTTCCCGCACGGAGATACCTTGTCGATTGGTACCGGCAGTGCCGACAAAGGGTTCTCGTTACGTCATGCGACAACCTCATTGCGTACTGCGGTCGGTTTGCAAGACGCACAAACGGTAAGACGTGAAGGTGCGCCGCTGCCCATGAAACCACTCAAATGCTGGGATAACGGGCGCGATGTGGTGCTTGCCGGCGACGCCGCTGGTGTGGTTGCACCCTCCTCTGGCGAAGGTATTTACTACGCCATGGAAGGTGGCCGGTTAGCTGCCGACGCGGTTCACGCTTATCTGGCGACCGGCGATGCGAGCTGTCTGGCCATGGCACGCAAACGCTTCATGCGAGCCCATGGTCGCGTGTTCTGGGTGCTGGGTATCATGCAGCACTTCTGGTACTCAAGCGACAAGCGTCGCGAACGCTTTGTGGCGATGTGTCGAGATAAAGACGTGCAAAAACTCACCTTCGACGCGTACATGAATAAACGTCTGGTGCGGTCCAAGCCATTGGCGCACGTGAAAATCTTCTTCAAGGATATGGCGCATCTGCTTGGCTTGGCGCGCGTTTGAACGACGGCGGCTATACTTCAAACTTTCGCGGCGGTGATGGTTTGGCTGCGTAATCGTTTGAATGAGTCGTTTGAATGAGTCTCTCGTTTATGCAAGCAGATAGCAGCAGCAAAAAACCAATCTATATCGCCATCCTGCTATCGTTATTGGTCGGTGGCTTGGGTGGTGCCGCCACCGAGATCGGGCCTTGGTACTTTCAGCTGCAAAAGCCTTCTTGGCAACCACCCGATTGGTTGTTCGGCCCCGCGTGGACCACGATTTATGTGGCGACCTCAATCGCTGGTGTCAAAGCCTGGCGGCGTGCAGACGATGTGCAGCGTCGTTATTTCATGGGCGCCCTGCTGCTTAATTTGGTGCTGAATTTGCTGTGGAGCCTGATTTTTTTCACCTCTCAGCGACCCGATATCGCCCTGATCGAGGTGATACCGCTATGGCTCTCAATTCTGCTGATGGTGCTGCTGGTTCGCGGTTACTCGCCGGTCTCGGCATGGCTGATGATGCCTTACCTGTGCTGGGTAGCGTTTGCTGCCTACCTCAACTGGACCATTGTCAAACTTAACGCGCCATTTTGAGGATCAATCGGCTTGAGTTAACCGCTGTCCACTCGATTGGCATGAGCAAAATGAGCAAAACAGATCTTTGCGTTAAGTATCACAACCCTTGCATCAAATATTGAGCAGCAGTTCGGATAACTCATCCACCACCTGCTGCGCCTCTGCGAACTGCTCATCACCAAAAAACTCGCTGGCAACGATCGCCACATCCAAGCC
>CAZZMV010000179.1:0-1765 GCA_964655425.1 uncultured Bifidobacterium sp. | reverse complement strand
GAATGCCCTTGCCTTGAAGTGCGAGTAGCAGATCGGCGAAACCCTGTCGCGGCGGAACCGCACCGTTCGCCATGATCTGCCCGTAATGCTTGTTTTTGGCTTGATGCACTAGAGTCAGTTGCTCGCGCATGGCTTGCGGATCCTGACCGATATTTTCCGCATGTCGAACCAAGCGCTCGAAACCGCCCGCTGTCTTTAGCAGACCGTGATAATCATCGCGGCTCCAATGCCACGCCAAGCCGATTTGTTCAAACGCACGATTAAATGCAGGCAGATGCGCATGCCCCTCGGTTTCTGCGATTGTGCCGTCTACATCAAACAGTACACAACGTCGCTGGCTCAATTGCATCATGACGCGAACACCCTACAGTGAGCGGAAAAAACTGGGAACATCGCGAATATCCTCAATCACCCTGTCCGGCATCGAGTCTTCAATCGGTTTACCAAGGTTATACCCATAATTAACGGCCCAACAGACCACACCAGCTGACTTCGCGGTCGCCACATCAATCGCAGAGTCGCCGACGAATAAGGCCTCGCCCGCGCTTGCACCTAGCTGTACCAAGCAATGATCAATCACGGCCGGGTTCGGCTTTTTTACTGGCAGTGAATCGCCGCAAATAATCATCTCAAACGCATCGGCCAAACCATGCTGCTCCAGCACGCGGAGGGTAAAGCGCGATTCCTTGTTGGTCACGATCGCTTGTTTAACGCCCGCCTCACGGGCGCGGTTCAGGGTCTCCAGCACATACGGGAATGCACAGCTGTACGTACCTGCGGTTCGCTCGTAGTGCGTCACGAATCGCTCCATCACTTTGTCCCATGGCGCATCCATCGGACCTTGCGTATGCTGCCAAGCGGTTTTCATCAACCACCCGGTGCCATGACCGATCCAGTCACGCACCTGCTGATCCGTGACTGTCTCATGACCGAAATCTTCCAGCGTCAAATTGACAGCCTCCGCGATTTCGCCAGCGGTATCGAGCAGCGTACCGTCGAGGTCATACATTACGAGTGCCATGGCAGTCTCCGATTCAGGCACGACGTCTGCGATCAATCAGTCGCAGAATCATCGGGGTAAAAATTAACTGCATAGCGAGACCCATTTTCCCGCCCGGAATCACAAAAGTATTGGGACGAGTCATCCATGAACTTTCGATCATGGATAGCAAGTAGGGGAAATCAATACCTTTAGGATCGGCAAAACGAATCACCACCATACTTTCATCAGCACTTGGAATATCTTTGGCAATGAATGGATTGGACGTATCGACGGTGGGTACACGCTGGAAATTTACATGGGTACGCGAAAATTGCGGGCAAATATGTCGAGTGTAATCAGGCATACGGCGCAAGATCGTATCCATCACAGCCTCTTGCGAATAACCGCGCATATTCTGGTCACGGTGCAGTTTTTGTATCCATTCGAGGTTAATAATCGGTACCACGCCTATCAATAAATCGACGTGCATCGCCACATCAGCACCCTCACCGACATAGCCCCCATGCAAACCTTCGTAAAACAGCATTTCAGGCTGATCTTCCATCTCACGCCACGGTGTGAACGTGCCGGGTTCCTGCCCATACTCGGCCGCCTCGGCAGCGTCGTGAATATATTTACGTACGCGACCCTGACCTGACTCGCCAAAAAGACGAAAAGTCTCGGCCAGCTCACTTAACAGATTCGCTTCCGGACTGAAATGACTGAATGAAAAATTACCTGCCGCCTGACGCCGCTTCATCTCCTCGCGCATCTCGAGCCGAT
>CAZZMV010000178.1:0-4175 GCA_964655425.1 uncultured Bifidobacterium sp. | reverse complement strand
CTCTCGCGCCGAAGCCTGTTAAAGGGCTCTCTCGCTACTGCCAGTGCGCGTTATATAGGCGCAGGCGCATTGGGAGCGACTGGTGCTGTCGAGGCGCAGGCCGGCTCTACACAACTAAGACTGAATTTCAATGCCGTTGCCAAGAGCCTGGATGACTTGGTGCGCTTACCCAGTGGCTACTCATACAAGCTGCTGCTGGCGACCGGTGATCCAATTGCACCGGGTATTCCCGCCTACAGTAACAGCGGTGTGGATGAAGCTGGCAGTTTCGCGCGACGTGCGGGCGATCACAATGATGGCATGCATTTTTTTGGCATGAATAGCAAGGGCCGTTGGGACCCTGAATCATCAGAGCGTGCGCTGCTGTGCGTGAACCATGAAGCAATTACCAGCGCTTTTCTGCATCCTCAAGGCCAAACCATCGTCGACGGCAAGCGCACGGTGGATACCGAAGTGGTCAAAGAGATGTTGGCGCATGGTGTAAGCGTGATCGAGGTTCGTCGCGAAGCGGGTAGCTACTCGCTGCAGAAAGATTCACCGCGTAATCGGCGCATTACCACCATGACCGAGATCGAACTCAGTGGCCCTGCTGCCGGTAACCCACTGATGATCACGCGCTACTCGCCCACCGGAAAGCGTACGCGCGGCACACTCGGTAATTGTGCCAATGGCCACACACCGTGGGGTACTTACCTCACCTGCGAAGAGAACTGGGCCGGTTACTTTCGGCGGCCCGCGTCAGACGATGCGAAACGCAGCGCGAAACAACTCACCGCGCTCAAACGCTACAACGTGGCCGGCAAGGGACGGGAGCTGTGGGCGACCGCCAGCCCGGATAGTCATGACCAACGATTCAGCCGTTGGGATGCCTCAATCACCGGCGCCTCGGCAGACGGCAGTGATGACTATCGCAACGCGCCGAACACTTTCGGCTGGGTGGTTGAGATTGATCCGTTCAACCCTGATGTCGCGCCCAAAAAACGAACTGCGCTCGGTCGCTTTGCGCATGAGGGCGCGTGGCCGGGACCCGTGCGTGCCGGCCAGCCACTGGTTTGGTACATGGGGTGTGATGCACGGGGTGAGTATATTTACAAGTTCGTATCAGCCAAAGTCTGGGACCCGGCTGACGCAGGTAAAGGTATGGCCGCCGGCGATAAATATCTCGATGACGGGCGTTTATATGCGGCGCGCTTCAACGCTGATGGCACGGGTGATTGGCTTGAACTGAGTTTCGGCAAAAACGGTATCGCGAGTGCGCACCCAATGTATTCATTTGCTGATCAAGCCGACGTGCTGATTCACGCTCGGCTCGCCGCAGATGTGGTGGGTGCCACCAAAATGGACAGGCCTGAGTGGGGCGCAGTCAATCCCCGCAACGGCGAGGTCTATATGACGCTCACCTACAATCCCTCGCGCGACTTCAGCCAACTTGACGCAGCCAACCCGCGCTATTACACCGATCCCAAAGCGGGCAAGCAAGGCCGCGGCAATGTCAACGGCCACATTGTTCGCTGGGCAGAGCAGGACAACCATCAAGGCGCAACCTACTTTCGGTGGGATGTATTCTTGTTTGCCTCACGCGAGAGCGCCGATCGAAACAACGTCAACCTGTCCGGGCTAGATGCCAGCAATGATTTTTCTTCACCGGATGGACTCTGGTTTTCGCGTCGTGGCTTGCTGTGGATAGAAACCGACGATCACGCTTACCGCGATAGCAGTAACTGCATGCTACTGGCTGCGATACCCGGCGCTGTCGGCGATGGTGCAGAGCGCGAGGTGATCAGCCGCGATGGTGAGCAACAAAAAACCATCAAAACCCATGTGGGCGCCAGAGCGACGCCCGATACGCTGCGACGTTTTCTAGTGGGCCCGGTGGATTGCGAGATCACCGGCCTGGCTGAATCACCCGATGGTAAAGCACTGTTCGTCAATATCCAGCACCCGGGCGAGACCACCAACGAAAAAGGCTTCGACATCACCAAGCCGAGTACTTATCTCAGTCACTGGCCTGAAGGTGGCGATACTCGTCCGCGTTCAGCCACGATCGTGATTACGCGTGATGATGGCGGATTGATCGGGGCCGATATTGTTTAGAGACGCGGGTAAAAAATCGCTCATATTGTGTCACCATAGCTAGCGATATTTTGCTTAGGACTCAGAACCTCTTGTCACGAAAATGACATAAAACTGTCATGCTGATGAAGTAATTCAATCATAAAGTGTGCGCACTGGGTACTGGAGCGCACGCATGAATCAGCGAGAAGCTTTTTCAGATATAAAACAAAAAAAGAAGCTTCTCAAGCATCCGCTGTATAAACCGGTCCCGCTTCAATTCCGCACCATATTTATCTCTGATGTACACCTCGGTACCAGTGGCTGCCAAGCCAAGCGCTTGCTGGAGTTTCTTAAAGCAACGGAATCCGACAAGCTTTATCTGATCGGCGATATCGTCGATGGCTGGCAACTGAAGCGTCGTTGGTACTGGCATCAAACCCACAACGATGTAGTGCAGCTGGTACTGAAAAAGGCCAAAAAAGGCACCAAGGTGATTTTCGTGCCGGGGAATCATGATGAATCAGTCCGGCAATTTATCGGGCTGGATTTTGGCGGTATAAAGATTCGTGATGAATTAGTGCACAAAACAGCCGACGGCCGAAAAATGCTGGTGCTGCATGGCGATCGGTTCGATGGTGTGATCGCCTGCGCCAAATGGCTGGCGTATGTTGGTGACTCGCTCTACACGTTGATCCTGAAATTTAATCAGTACTACAACAGCTGGCGGGCACGGGTGGGCTTACCGTACTGGTCTTTGTCGCAATACCTCAAGCTCAAAGTAAAAAATGCAGTCAGTTACATCACCTCATTCGAACAAGCACTGGCGGCAGAGGCGCGCAAGAAAGGCTTAGACGGGGTGATCTGCGGCCACATTCATAAGCCCGAGATTCGCGATATCGATGGCATCTTGTACTGCAATGATGGCGATTGGGTGGAGAGTTTGTCTGCACTGGTCGAGGAGCCGAGCGGCCAGCTACGGCTGGTCGACTGGCATGAAATCATGCTGCGCTGGGAACAAGCGCAAATGCGGGACGACATTGAAGAAGCTTATCTACAGCCCGCCTAACTACCTTTCATTTGAATACAAGCATTCAAAACGCCATGCTGGCTAGCGGCATTGAACTCATCGCGCCAGAGCAGATCAGTGCGGCGGCGAATGGCAGCAAGCGGCTGCTGGTGTTGTCGGTGTCCGCGGGCAATGGCCATGTGCGCGCAGCTGAAGCTATTGTGGCGCATGCACGAGCTGATTTTGCCTCGTTATCGGTGCGGCACCATGACGTGCTGAGGCTGGTACCGTTCTGGTTTCGCTGGGTGTATAGCGATGTCTATATGGCGTTGGCACATCGACTACCCGAGGCCTGGGGCTGGTTGTATCGAACCACGGATACCTCCTCAGAAACGCGCTGGAGCGTACGGCTCCGTCGTCTGCTGCAATCGTATTGCGCGACACGACTCATCGACGAAATACAGCGCTTTCAGCCAGATCTGATCATCTGCACGCATTTCCTGCCTGCCGAAATGCTGAGCGACCGCCGATTCAAACTACACATAGCCTGCCCGATCTGGGTTCAAGTGACCGACTTCGATCTACACCCGATCTGGCTTCAGCCCGCCGTCAGCGGCTATTTCGTCGCCAACGACGAGCTTGCATACCGACTGCTTGCGCAGGGTGTACCCAGCGCCCGCGTAATCATCAGTGGCATTCCACTCATGCCGTCATTTTCTGCACCACCCGATCGAGTATCTGCATGCAAACAACTTGAGCTTGACCCGCAAAAAACCACGGTACTGATGATGAGCGGTGGCGCTGGCGCCGGGCTACAGCCATCATTGATACAGGCCTTGCTTGCAGAGCACCCGGATCTGCAATTAATCGTACTCACCGGTCGCAATCAGGCCTTGTTCGACACATTGCAAGGAGTCACCTCGTTTTACCCAACGCGCCTGCGCGTGATCGGTTTTACCGATCAGGTTGCAACATTGATGGCATGCGCAGATCTGGCGATTACCAAGCCGGGTGGACTATCCACATCCGAGTGTTTGGCGATGGGTCTACCGATGCTGTTAGTGAGCCCGATTCCGGGTCAGGAAGAACGCAACGCTGCCTGGTTGATTCAAGA
>CAZZMV010000177.1:0-4193 GCA_964655425.1 uncultured Bifidobacterium sp. | reverse complement strand
CCCAACGGCAAGTTATTGAAGCGCGCACTACGCCAATAAATTTTTACCCCCAAAAACATTCATACTCATGCGCGGCCGGGTCTGCCTGTGATATAACGCACGCGCGTCGCGCTGATCATGCAGGCAATTACTTAATAATATGACGTCGGAGGTTTGGTTTGCGGCACTTTAGTGGTTCTATTCTCTTCGCAGTCGTTTGTCTGGCGCTAGCCGTTTGGTGGGGTTATGAGCACGGCGGTGTGTCCGCTGCCATGACCGCTTTCGGCATCGCACTCATTCTCGGCGTACTTGAAGTTTCTCTTTCATTTGACAACGCGGTCGTCAACGCATCTGTGCTCAAGCACTGGGACGCCTTCTGGCAAAAGCTATTCCTGACGCTAGGCATTTTGATTGCGGTATTCGGCATGCGTTTGTTGTTCCCGTTAGTGATCGTTGCGCAAACCGCTGATCTGGGGGCGGCCGAAGTCTGGAACATGGCGTTGGATGACCCGCGCCAGTTTTCGTATTACCTGACCAAGCACCATGACGAGGTCGCTGCTTTTGGTGGTGTTTTCTTGCTGCTGGTGTTCTTGAATTTCTTGTTTGACGAGGATAAGGAATTACACTGGGCGGGTCACTTTGAAGAAAAAATGGCGAGCTACGGCAAGATCCAAGCCATGCCGATTTTCATTGCGCTTTCAGTCGTACTTGCTAGCTTGACGCTGGCTGACCCTGAGCATCACCTGGCCGTACTGACCGCGGGTGTGTGGGGCATCATTGTTTATGTTGGTGTGGACATTCTCGGCAATATGCTCGAGAAGGAAGAATCAGGCGCCGGTGAAGTCGGCAAAGCAGTCAAAACCGGCAGCATTGGTGGCTTTTTATATCTTGAGGTGCTGGACGCCTCGTTTTCTTTTGACGGTGTGATCGGTGCGTTTGCGATCACCAATGATGTGGTGATCATCATGCTGGGTTTGGCGATCGGTGCTGTTTTCGTACGATCGATTACGGTGTTTTTAGTCAGACAGGGCACGCTCGATGAGTACGTCTATCTGGAGCACGGCGCACATTATGCGATTGGCATACTCGCGCTGATCATGTTCATTACCATGAAGTTTCACGTGCCTGAGGTGGTGACCGGCTTGATCGGTATTGCATTCATTGCGGCATCGGTGTTCTCTTCGCTGCGTTATCGGCGCGAGCAAGCGTCAGCGACGGCGGGAAGCTAGTCAGGCTAATCCGGGCAGCGGTACGACTCAAGCACTCACCGTGGCCGCGTGCAAGGCCTGATGTTTGGTGTCAAGCCGCATGCCGGCGATTGATTTTGTCTGCCTCAAGCACCAGATCCAGCCCGGATTCCAACTGCACGATGCCAAGGCTGGCAATGTCCCGCAGCTTTTCGTGAATCAGTGCATCTTTGGGGGCATCATTCACGCACTGGTTGCTGTACTGAATAAAGCTGTGCAGGCTGATGATCAAGCTGGCAAGGTGTTTAGGGCACTCGCATAACAAGTTTGAGTCGGTGGCGGCGATGGTTTGCAGCTGTTCGATGCCAAATCTTGGCTGTGCTGGCGTTTGATAATTCGCTTGTCGTGCTTCCACAATCGCCGACAAGCTGCGCGCCAGATCCATCGGTGCCGCCGGGTATTTGATGCACTCGATACCAAGCGCGCTCAAAAAACGAATCACGCTGCTACTGCTGAATTCGTAAATCACGATCAGCGTCTTGTCCTTGTACATTGACAATGCAGCAGCCAGGTACTTCGCCAGATTCATTTGCAGTGCAGGCGTCAGCACAATACCCACGTCAAACGACTCAAGCCGGTGCTCGACCTCGGTGAGCTCATCGAAATGCGACGTCGGTGTCCAGGCTTTCATCGCCGGGTCTGTGAACAAGATTGAGCGCCAGGTTGCACTACCCATGGATGCAATGCGCCGGGCTGTCTGCACAGCCGCGCCACGTTTATCTGGCCCGAACAACTCGGCGTGCAATTGATCCAGGCTGAGTGAAGCCAGTGCGCTCGGCTTGTGGCCTCGATCGAGTAGCTGTTTAATCAGACGGAGTCTTTCCAAGTCCGTGCTGCTGTAGCGGCGTGCGCCGCCTTCGGTCCGTACCGGGGTCAGCGCACCATAGCGAGCTTCCCACATACGAATGGTCGAGACGTGAATACCAGTCTCGCGCGATATCGCGCCGATCGACAACAGCTTGGTAGGGGCGGGCGTTAGCGAGTCCATGGGTTCCACCGTCGGGTTCATGGCCGCAAATTTCTGTGCGACCGAAATATATTAATTGCACAATCCTAAGTGGATTACCGACGAAATACAAGTTTTTCTGCCAATAAATCTACACAACTATAGATAAAATAGGACTAATAGAGAAATTCTATTAGAAGTGTCTAGATAAAATCGGTACAAAGAAGGCCGTTCCTCCACATCTAACGGGGTACCGCACATGTTGCACACCTCCAGACTTCTCTCCTACGCCCACTTGCTACAGGCAGGTCAAACGAGCCGTGCCTCGTTGGAACCTCAGGCGCTTGCGTATGGCTTGAATCGCGAAGACAGCGAAAGCGTGCTCGACACCTTGCACAAGCTCGCTGTCGCCGATGGTCTGACACTCGTTGGAAGGAAAATGATTTCAGTGGCGCAAGCCGATGATTCGGAACCAGTGCGTGGCACCAGCTTGGGCTATCTGTACGAGCAGTCGACAGACTACGCGGAAGATAACGTGGTAAGCCTGAAGCTGCGCACCCCAAAGCAACTGACGATTGAACCCAAGCTGGTATTTGGCTTGGGCTCGACGCCGCAGCCCGGTGACACGCTGCAAAGCTTCCAGCAACGTTTTGATTCAGTTGCGCTTGCAATCGAGGTGCTGCAAAACCCGTTCAAGGGCGAGCACTGGACCAGTGAAGACAAGGTCTGCGCCAACGGATTCCACAACCGTCTGGTGATGGGTGAAGCAAAAACCCTCTCGGTGAAAAGCCGACTGGTGTTCGATCAGATCATGGCGAATGCAACCCTAACGCTGAGCGTAATCGATCGCGAGGGCTCGCAAATCATGGGCTTTGGCTCCGGCCGGGGTAGTGTCGATAAATCCTTGCAACATGCCTACGCCTTGCATCAGCAGCATGTTGAAGCGACAGGCGAAACTCCGTTCACCGCGGGGCAGTGTATCGCGATGGGCGCTTGGTTACCCGGCAAGCCTGTCGCCACGGGTCAGGCGTGGGTCGCTGTCATGATTGGTGTGGATTTGCCAAGCTTGTGCGTGTCGTTCTGCTAGCGCCCAGCTTAGAAAGCTGTCTGTGTTGATTTTTATTTGAGTTCAGCCATGGCCGCCCATCTGACATTCAAGCAAAGAGAAGCATTCAGCAACCGGCTGCGTGAGAGCCTGAAAAACGCAGGTATTGATCCGAACCGGCCCACCGAATTACAACGAAAATTTTGCGCCATGCAGGCCGGCTCTTCGCTGGCGATTTCTACGGTCAGTAAATGGTTAACCGGAGATGCCTTGCCCGCCGATGGCAATATGGAAGTGGTCGCACAAATTTGCAATGTGTCGCCACATTGGCTGCGATCGGGGCAAGAGACGTCTAGTTAGGTACTTACTTCGTTAGACAGCTTGCCGCGACGGATGCACACGACTGGCCTGCGAGCCCCGCGGGAGTCGACCTACATGCGCCAGCCGTAGCCGAGATAAATCAGTGGTGAATAATTGCGTTCACTGATTGGGCTATTCGCTTGCGGGCTGGAGAGCCGGTTGATGGTGGCACCATAAAACAGCGCGCTGGTCGGGCCAAAAGAGTACAAACCAGTCAGGCCGACCGACAAGCCGACGCCGGCACCCGCTCTGTACAAATCCCTGCCCAGCATTCCATCCACGCCCCAGTAGTAATCGTTCATCGCGGCGTTTTGCCAGGTTGCGCCAATCAAGCCATTCACGCGGAAACCCATGTCGGTGACCAGCGGCCGGATAAACTGTAATTGCGCGACTTGGCCATTGCTTCGATTGGTGGCGTCAAATCCGTAATCAAAATTCAATACGCCCGCAGGTGTGGTCCAGCGCACGCTGGGGCCGGCATCGATGGCGAAGCGCCGATCGGGCATGCCGTCAGTAAACCGGTTGTCACTGCTGTCGTAGCCGAATCGCGGCTCGGCGTATAAGCCGATGCGCAGCGAGCGGTCGTCGGAGGTGTAGCCCCAAATGCCGGCTTTGA
>CAZZMV010000176.1:0-4199 GCA_964655425.1 uncultured Bifidobacterium sp. | reverse complement strand
AGTCACATTGAATGCAACACATGATTTATATTCATGCTACAAATGTTCACCAGGGCGGTGGTCGTACCTTGTTGACTCCCTTACTTGAAATCCTACCCAATTCACCTGATATGTGCGTATTGCTGGACAATCGAATGCAAACGCCATCTGGTATAGGCGAATGCATCCGGATAAAGCGAATACAGCCGACGCTAGTTGGCAGGCTTTGGGCGGAGAGATGGCTCGCTAACAGCGTGAAACCCGGAGACTTAACCATATGTTTTGGTAATCTTCCGCCTCTATTCAAACTGCGCGGTCGGACTGTTTTATTTCTTCAGAACCGTTACCTGATCGATAATGTAAGTTTAGATAAATTTCCGCCCACTATTCGGGCACGAATCATTTTGGAACGTTTATGGGTATCTTCGAGATTGGCAAACGCCGACGAATTTGTTGTTCAAACACCCACAATGAAAAGATTGCTGGAGACTAAGATGAAAAGTTCGGTATCGATTCGTATTCTTCCATTTATAGCGGATCCAAGTGGATATGCACGTCGCACCATGCTAGAAGGGAAACTGAAAAAAAATGGCAGTGAATTCTTGTATGTATCATCCGGAGAGCCTCATAAAAATCACCTGAAAATTCTTGACGCTTGGCGTTTACTGGCCGAAGAAGGTATATTCCCGTCGTTACGGTTGACTCTAGATGAAGTTCGATTTCACTCTTTATGTCGTGAGATCGAAGAGAGTTGCAAGCGGTATGGACTAAAAGTAACTAACATGGGTATGCTATCGCATGACGATGTGTTGTCACTCTATGCAAAAGTGGATGCTTTAATCTTTCCTTCAAACTTTGAGTCGTTTGGATTGCCGTTAATCGAGGCACGGCAGGCGGGATTGCCGATTCTTGCTGCCGAATTAGATTATGTGCGTGACGTCCTCGATCCTGAGCAGTCGTTCGACCCTGAATCGTCCATATCCATTGCCAGAGCTGTTAAAAGGTTTATTGGTATAGATGAGATACCTTTACCTCTGTTGGATGCAAAAGGTTTTTTTGAACAGATTGTTGGGAATGCTTAAATTTCTACTCTAACGCGGTTATGACTTTACTCACGTCTTTCGTGAACTGATAGGGAATATTATGAGCGCTGACCTTACACAGGCCAATTATTTGTTTAAAGCCAGGAAAGCGGCTCGCTACGTATGGCTTTATGGATTATCGAGAACCTTAGTAAAGATTAAGGGCCAATACCACTCGAAGGCTAAGAATGGGTTTGATGGACAACGCTGGGTGAACCCAAACTGTAGAAGTCGTGATATAGAAGGGCGGAATGTTGCGTTGATTGGCTGCGGCCTATATGCATTTTCTAATATTGCATATTACCTCAGTAAGCACAATCCGAGTTTTCTGCGCTATGCATTTGACTTACAGAAAAGTAAATCTTTGTCGCTTTGCAAATCATACGGCGGCGCCTTTGCGGTTACAGATTGGCGGGAGATTCTTGATGACCCAGCAGTGAAGATTGTATTTATCGCCTCGAATCATGCGACCCATGCTGAGTATGCTGCGGCATGTATTGAGGCTGGAAAGCATGTTCATATTGAAAAGCCGCATGTGGTGTCGCAAGAGCAGCTTGATCGACTTGTCGCCTCGATGAGGAATTACCCGAAATCAAAGGTTTTTCTTGGCTTTAACCGGCCGAGAAGCCATCTTTTTAGGAAACTTCAAGAATTACTGGTTAAAGAGTCGGGTCCGCTTATGATTAACTGGTTTGTCGCTGGGCATGCAATTCCAGATGGTCACTGGTATTTTGACAAAAAAGAGGGGTGACGCGTTCTAGGTAACGTATCCCATTGGTCCGATCTCATGCTACATCTGGTTACTTTAGAAAAAGCTTTTCCATGCAAGATTATTCCAGCTGCGGTTACGGGTGCGCAATCTGATTTTGTTGTAGCAGTTATATTTGCTGATAGCTCATGCGCTGCTATCACTTTTTCAGCAAAGGGGGATACATTTGAAGGTGTGCGGGAGGTGCTCAATCTCCACAAAGGCGATGTGATCGCGAATATCACAGATTTTCAGACCCTCATTGTAAATGTGCGCGAGAAAAAGAAGAAGATTCGGCTATTGCACCGGGATCACGGCCATGAGGCTAATATCGTTCATTCATTGACTGGCGCCAATCAAGACGTCCTTCCAGGGGAAGATATGAGGTATGTTAGTGCGACAGCTAAATTTATTCTGGCAATTCGTCAAGCTGTCGATAGCGGAGAGACGGTTGATGTTTCCTGGGCAGATATTCCTGGCGCTACGCTATGAAACAGATTCTCCAGTCCCTAAAAAACGGTGCCATTGAAATTGTTGAAGCGCCCCGTCCGGTAGCCCAGCACAGGCAGTTGTTAATTCGGACTTCGCAATCGCTGATTTCGGCCGGCACTGAGCGTATGCTGGTTGGCTTTGGGAAAGCTAATTGGTTAGATAAAGTCCGCCAACAGCCTGAAAAGGTCAATATGGTGTTGGAGAAGATTCAAACCGATGGATTGATGACTACCATAGAAGCGGTGCAGTCCAAGCTTGCACAGCCTTTGCCGCTTGGCTATTGCAACGTGGGTGTAGTGGTTGAGATTGGTCCCGAGGTGGGAGGCTTTAAGCTAGGTGACCGCGTAGTGTCAAATGGACCTCACGCAGATATGGTGCGAGTTTCCAAAAACCTGTGCGCTCGCATACCAGATGATGTGGATGACGAGGAGGCTTCGTTTGTGGTTTTAGCAAGTATCGGTCTGCAGGGCGTTCGTCTGGCGCAGCCCACGCTGGGTGAGTCGTTTGTAGTTACTGGCGCGGGCCTAATAGGGCTTCTGACAGTTCAGTTTTTACGTGCGCAGGGCTGCCGAGTGTTGGCTATTGACTTTGATGAAAATAAATTGGCACTAGCCCGTCAATTTGGCGCAACTACCTGCAATCCCAGTCAAGGTGAAGACCCGATCGCTGCAGGTATGGCTTTTAGCCGTGGACGGGGGGTGGATGGAGTCATTATTACAGCCTCCACCAGGTCCAGTGATCCGGTCACACAGGGCGCACGCATGAGTCGTAAGCGCGGCCGAATTGTGCTGGTGGGTGTGACAGGCTTAGATTTAAATCGCGCAGACTTTTATGAAAAAGAATTGAGTTTTCAGGTCTCCTGCTCCTACGGACCGGGCCGATATGATCCAAACTATGAGGACCGCGGCCACGATTACCCGCTAGGTTTTGTGCGTTGGACAGAGCAGCGCAATTTTGAGGCGGTATTAGACTTACTGTCTAGCGGCCAGCTCGATGTGAAACCTCTCGTTACTCATCGTTTTGCATTTGAAGATGCAGCTCGTGCCTATCAGACGCTCATGGAAGATAAATGCAGTCTAGGCATTTTATTAAGATACACTTCGCCGGTAGTTGATCTGACTGCTCATAGTTTAACGCTAGCACGAGCTGCCCAGTTTGACATGCAGCGCCCGGTACTAGGTTTCATAGGCGCAGGTAATTACGCAGCGCGTATGCTGATACCGGCTTTCAAGGCAGCGGGCGCACAGTTTCACACCATCGTTACTGCAGGGGGTGTCAATGGCATTCTTTATGGAAGAAAAGAGGGCTTTGTCGAGGCTTCCACCGACACAGCCTCCTTATTAGTCAACCCAAACATCAACTCGGTAATCATTGTTACTCGTCATGATACGCATGCACGCTTTGTGATTGAGGCCTTGCAGGCTGGTAAACATATTTTTGTAGAAAAGCCGCTAGCCATTAATCAAACTGAGTTAGCGGAAGTACAAGCGGCATACTCTATCGCTCATAAGTTTGGGGATGGACCACATTTGATGGTGGGCTTCAATCGCCGTTTTTCTCCACAAGTGCAAAAGATGAGGGCACTCTTAAAAACAGTGAAAGAGCCCAAAACCTTTATCATGACTATAAATGCGGGTGAAATACCATCTCATCATTGGACGCAAGACAATGCCGTGGGAGGCGGCCGTATTATTGGGGAAGCCTGCCATTTCATTGACCTAATGCGCTTCTTAGCAGATAATCCAATCGTATCTATTCAGGCGCGTTGTTTAGGTAATGCACCGAGCATGTTAATTACCGAAGATAAGGCGTCCATCACCCTTGGGTTTGAGGACGGTTCATTTGGTACCATTTTGTATTTAGCTAATGGTGCAGCAAGTTTTCCTAAAGAGCGAATA
>CAZZMV010000175.1:0-4202 GCA_964655425.1 uncultured Bifidobacterium sp. | reverse complement strand
GCTTGCAGCATGAAGACGGCCACAGCCATATTCTGGCGTCCACCATTCCAAATTGTCTGCCATATGACCCCACGTTTGCGCATGAAGTGGCAGTCATCATGCATGATGGCTTGAAGCGCATGGTTGAGAAGCAGGAGGATGTGTTCTATTACATCACCCTGATGAACGAGAACTACGCTCATCCGGGACTCAAGCCCGGACAGGAAGAGGGCATTCTCAAGGGTATGTATCTGCTGCAGCCTTCAGCGCAAAAAAAAGCCAAGCTGCGCGTTCAATTGATGGGCTCCGGCACGATTCTGCGAGAGGTGATCGAGGGCGGGCGCTTGCTCGAAGAAGACTGGGATGTGGCCGCAGATATTTGGTCGGCGCCGTCATTCACTTTGCTGGCACGCGAAGGACAAGATGCAGATCGTTGGAATCTGCTGAATCCAACGGCCAAGCAGTCGCGTGTGCCGTACGTGACGCAGCAACTTGGCGGTAGCGAGGGGCCAGTCATTGCAGCAACAGACTATATGCACAACTACGCCGAGCAAATTCGTCCGTATATGCCCAAGGGTCGCGTTTACCGTGTACTTGGCACCGATGGCTTTGGCCGTTCGGATACACGTGCCAAGTTGCGCGAATTTTTCGAGGTGAATCGGTACTACGTCGCGGTGGCCGCGCTGAAAGCATTGGCTGACGATGGCAAGGTCGACGCATCACTGGTGGCAAAAGCCATCACGAAATATGGCATCGATCCGAACAAGCCGAATCCGACCACAGTTTAAAGAGCGAAAAAAAGTTTAAGTGCAGTAGCCGAGGCGACGACGATATGCGCAGCAGTTAATTGTCGTCGCTATTCAACAGCCGTCGATTCATCGCTGCTGGTTTGTTGCTGCTTTCACCAGAAATACGGAGTAAAAATAATGAGCCAAATCGAAGTCAAGGTCCCGGATATCGGTGACTTCAAAGAGGTCGAGGTGATTGAGTTGCTGGTCAAGCCGGGAGATACCGTGCAGGCTGAGCAGTCATTGATCACCGTCGAGTCAGACAAGGCGAGTATGGAGATCCCGAGCAGCGCAGCCGGGGTGGTCAAAGAGTTGACGGTGAAGCTCGGTGACAAAGTCTCCGAGGGTTCGCTGGTCTTATTGCTGGATACGTCTGCAGCCTCGGGTTCAACGAGTACCGTGCCGACTGCGACTGTGACGACAGTTTCGGCTGGCGACACATCGATGGCAAGCGCAGCAACTGCATCCACCGCAACCACCACCACGGGCTCGGGTGTAGCCGCGGCTGCGAGTACTGCAGCAAACACGCAATTAGTATCGTCACCTGTACCAACACCGTCAGCATCGACGGCCGCAAATGCCTCAATAACAAGCACTGCATCGAACGGAAACAAGCCGCATGCATCACCGTCGGTGAGAAAATTTGCGCGTGAACTGGGTGTTGATCTCGCGCGGGTAGTGGGTAGCGGACCCAAGGGTCGCGTATTGATTGAGGATGTACAAGCCTTCGTTAAAGGCGTCATGGCCGGTGGTGCCAGCGCACCGGCCGCCAGCGGCAGTGGTGCTGCACTTGGCTTGCTGCCATGGCCGTCGCTTGATTTCTCGAAATTTGGCGAGACTTCGCTTGAGCCGCTATCGCGTATCAAGAAAATCAGTGGCCCGAACCTGCATCGCAACTGGGTCATGATTCCGCATGTGACACAGTTTGATCAGGCGGACATCACCGAGTTGGAAGAATTCCGTAAAAGCACCAACGAATCTTTAGCCAAGTCAGGCGTGAAACTGACCATGCTGGCATTCGTCATCAAAGCCAGCGTCGCCGCGCTGAAGAAATTCCCGGCATTCAATGCCTCGCTTGATGCAGGTGGCGAAAATCTCATCCTTAAGCATTTTTATAACATTGGTTTTGCGGCAGACACACCGAATGGCTTGGTGGTGCCGGTGATAAAAAATGCAGACCAAAAAGGCTTATCGCAGATTGCAAAAGAAATGGGTGAGCTGTCTGCGCAAGCGCGTGAAGGCAAGCTCAAGCCTGCTGACATGCAGGGCGCGACCTTCACGATTTCTTCTCTTGGCGGTATCGGCGGCACATCGTTTACACCGATTATCAATGCGCCTGAGGTAGCAATTCTTGGTTTGTCGAAATCCGAGATCAAACCGGTGTGGGATGGCAAGACTTTCGCGCCACGATTAATGCTGCCGATGTCACTGTCCTACGACCATCGCGTGATCGACGGCGCGCTCGGTGCGCGCTTCACGGTTTATCTCGGCGAGGTATTAGCTGATATGCGTAAAACATTGCTGTGAGATTGATTGGTGAGATTGGTATCAGGCTGGCCTGAGTTTGCCAAGGTGAGCTACATCGCCGCTATCTTCACGATTCATTCGCCACTGAAGCAGATTCGGACAATCAAGAATAACGGAGTAAACAATGAGCACCATTGAAATCAAAGTGCCCGATATCGGCGATTTCAAGGAAGTTGAAGTCATTGAATTACTGGTCAAGCCTGGCGATACGGTACAAGCTGAGCAGTCGCTGATTACTGTCGAGTCAGATAAAGCCAGTATGGAAATTCCCAGCAGCGCCGGCGGCTTAGTGAAGTCCTTGCTGGTCAAGCTGGGTGATAAGGTGTCCGAGGGTTCAGCGATTTTGGTGCTTGAATCGGCAGAAGGCGCCGTGAATGCAAGTGGCGCAAGTAGTGCAAGTGCTTCGACAGCCTCGACAGCGCCATCTGCAACCGTATCTGATGCCGCTAATTCATCAGCGATATCAACGCAAGCGGCGGCGTCGATCGGGGCTTCCGCGGCTGCAGCGCCCGTCGCCTCGACTTTTTCAGGTAGTGCAGATATTCAATGTGACACGCTGGTATTAGGTGCCGGGCCGGGTGGATACACGGCAGCTTTTCGTGCAGCAGACCTCGGGCAAAAAGTGGTGTTGGTTGAGCGTTACGCCACCCTCGGTGGTGTTTGCCTGAATGTAGGTTGCATCCCGTCCAAGGCATTGCTGCATGCTGCCAAAGTCATTACCGAAGCCGATGAGATGTCACACTTTGGGGTCAAGCTTGGCAAGCCGGAGATCGACCTCAATGCCCTGCGTGGATGGAAAGACGGCGTCATCAAGAAACTCACCGGCGGTTTGTCTGGTTTGGCCAAAGCGCGCAAAGTGCAGGTGGTACAAGGTAAGGGTACGTTTACCTCATCGAATACATTAAGTGTCGAAACCACCGATGGATCAAAAACTATTGCGTTCAAGCACGCGATCATTGCGGCAGGTTCTTCAGTGACCCGTATCCCCGGCTTCCCGTATGACGATCCGCGACTGGTGGATTCGACCGGCGCACTCGAACTGCGTCAGATACCCAAGCGCATGCTGGTGATCGGCGGCGGCATTATTGGCCTGGAGATGGCTTGTGTGTATGACGCGCTGGGCGCAAAAGTATCGGTGGTTGAATTTGCCGATGGGCTGATTCCCGCAGCAGATCGCGATATCGTCAAGCCGCTGCACAAGCGCATCGAGAAGCGCTACGAAGCCATCATGCTGAAGACCAAGGTCACCAAGCTGGAGGCGAGGGCTAACGGTTTGCTGGCAACATTCGAGGGCGAAAATGCGCCGGCTGAGCCGCAACTGTATGACATGGTGTTGTTGGCCGTGGGCCGCCGGCCAAATGGCAAAGATATCGCAGCAGATAAAGCCGGTGTGATCGTGAATGAGCGTGGCTTCATTCCTGTCGATCGTCAGCAGCGTACGAATATGCCGAATATCTTCGCAATCGGTGATATCTGCGGTGACCCTATGCTGGCGCACAAAGCCACCAACGAAGCGAAGGTAGCGGCGGAAGTCATTGCAGGGCATAAGGTCGAGTTCGATGCCATGACGATTCCCTCGGTCGCGTATACCGATCCTGAGATTGCATGGATGGGCGTTACTGAAGCCGAGGCGAAGGCGAAAGGTATCCCGTTCGAGAAAGCAAACTTCCCTTGGGCGGCCAGCGGTCGTGCGCTGGCAATGGGCCGCGATGATGGCATGACCAAGTTACTGTGGGACCCCACCACCAAGCGCATCATTGGTGCGGGTATCGTTGGAGTGAACGCGGGTGAGTTGCTGGCTGAGACCGTCCTGGCGATGGAGATGGGGGCTGATCTCGAAGACCTCGCGCTGACTGTTCATGCCCACCCAACCTTATCGGAGACGCCGATGTTTGCGGCGGAGATGGG
>CAZZMV010000174.1:1828-4214 GCA_964655425.1 uncultured Bifidobacterium sp. | reverse complement strand
GCAAATGCATAGCCGAACACACCCATTCGCTCGCTAATTTTCTTGGTGCTCTCGGTCATGCGCTCGCCGGAGTAAGCGTCGCCGGCTTTCAACGTGACCAAGGCAGCGAGTTCCTGCTCACGCCCCAGCATCTCGCCATCAAGTTTGACGCTCGTGACCTTGTACTTCTTGCCTTCGCTGATGTTAATGGTGATGAAAATATCTTTTTTGTCAGGCGAGATGGATACCTGGGTCGAATCGACCTGCATCTCCAGATAGCCACGATTCAAATAATATGAACGCAATGCTTCAATGTCGCCCGCAAGTTTTTGGCGCGAGTATTGGTCGGCTTTGGAGTACCAGGTAAACCAACCGGGCGTACTCATTTTGAGCTGATCACGCAGCTCATCTTCTTTGAAGGCTTGATTACCAATGATCTTGATCTGACGAATACGCGCGACCTCGCCCTCGTCGACATCAAAATTGACATTCACCCGATTGCGCTCGATCGGCGTCACGGTCGTGGTGATTTTTACACCATACAAACCGCGCGATAGATACTGCCGCTTGAGTTCTTGCTCGGCGCGATCTACCAGCGATTTATCCAAAATGCGCGATTCGCCCAGACCCAGGTCTTTGAGCGCCTTGCGCAACTTGTCTTTTTCAAATTCTTTCGTACCGGTGAAGTCGACCGCGGCGATCGCAGGGCGCTCCTCCACCGCCACCACCAACACATCACCCTCCGCTTCTATCCGCACATCCTTGAAAAAACCGGTGGCATACAGCGCCTTGATCGCGGCAGCGGCTTTTTCATCGTTGAACACCTCGCCGACGCGTACAGGCAAATAATTAAACACGGTACCCGCCTCGGTACGTTGTATGCCCTCAACCCGAATATCGCGTACCGTAAATGGCTCGATCGCCAACGCATTCACTGCAAAAGCAGAAACGATAGCGGCTGTAATCAGTTTTGGGATGAATAATGGCGATGTGCGCGCGGTTCGAGATTTCATTGATGAATTGTTATATGTATCGGTGCGCGGCTATCCGATCAGCCGATTGATATCGTTGAATACCGCAACAGCCATTAAGGCCATCAGCACACCCAGCCCGGCCCGCTGCACCACATCAGCCACGCGCTCGGGGACAGGCCGTCCTGAAAAAAGTTCCACCGCATAATACAGCAAATGCCCGCCGTCCAAAACCGGGATCGGCAGCAGATTCATCACGCCCAAGCTGATACTAACGAAGGCAATAAATGACAGAAAACTAATCCAACCAATGCGCGCGGTTTGTCCGGCATAGTCAGCTATCGTGATCGGACCTGTAATATTTTTGAGCGATGCCTCGCCGATTAACATCTTGCCAAGCATGCGTATCGTCATCGCCGAGGTATCCCAGGTCTTGCGTACAGCGCGCGAGATCGCCTCGACCGGGCCGGATTGCACCAGTACCATGGCGCTCGACATATCCACCTGTGCTTGAATACGACCAACCACACGCTCACCGTCGCGCTCAGCCTGCGGGGTGACGGTTGTGGAGAATGGTGCGCCACGGCGCAAACCTTCAATGATTAAACTTTTTCCTGCGGCAGCCTGCACAGTATCGATAAACGCAATCGCATCAGTCACTGGCTGATGATCCAGCGCGGTGATTTGATCACCCGCTTGCAAACCGGCAGCAGCAGCCGGCCCACCCGGCAAAATCTCCCCGATGATTGCGGGTGGACGTGCCAGCGACACACCGAGTTTGTCGAACAACTCGCTATCAATATCTTGCTCGGGTAAAGCCTGCGCTGGTAGCATCACCTCGCTCATCCAACTGCCACCCTGTTTATCAGGCCGCTGCACAGTCAAGCGTACCGCTTGCTCACGCAACACCGCCTGAATCAACTGCCAGCGAAACTCCGCCCATGAGCGCACTGCTTCGCCATTCACCTCAGTGATCAAGTCACCACTGTGCAAACCTGCACGCTGCGCATGACTGGCCTCGGTTACTGTGACACGCGCGATTGGCTCAGGCATGCCGTACGAATAAAGTCCAGCGAGTATGGCGATCGCCAGCAAAAAATTGGCGAGCGGCCCGGCAATCACAATCGCAATACGCTTTCCCACCGACTGACTGGTGAACTCTCGCGGCATGTCTTCGGGCGGGATTTCGCCTTCATGGTCACGCACATCGAGCATCTTGACGTAACCACCCAGCGGCAGCACCGACAACCCCCATTCGGTCTGGTCTTTGCCAAATCGCCTTGACCAAATCACCCGACCCATACCCACCGAAAAACGCTCGACCTTCACACCACACCAGCGCGCTACTGCGTAATGCCCTAACTCATGAAAGATCACCAGCACGCCGAGGGTGACAGCAAAAGCGAGAATGGTTTGCAGCAGTGGCATGGATATTT
>CAZZMV010000174.1:0-1728 GCA_964655425.1 uncultured Bifidobacterium sp. | reverse complement strand
GTATCGGGTTTCCGGAAATCGAGCTGACCGATGCGCGCCAAATCAATCGCGTCAACACCGGAATCAATCCGCTCCGGGTAGGCCAATGCATGAGCGATAGGTGTGCGCATATCAGGATTGCCAAGTTGCGCCAACACTGAACCATCGGCATACGCCACCATCGAATGAATGACACTTTGCGGGTGAATCACCACTTCAATCTGCTCGGCGCTTGCGCCAAACAACCAGTGCGCCTCGATCACCTCCAGCCCTTTGTTCATCATGGTGGCAGAGTCAACCGATATTTTTCGACCCATACGCCAGTTGGGATGTGCGACCGCCTGCTCCGGCGTGATGCTCTCAAAGCTGGCGATATCACGATCAAGAAATGGGCCACCCGATGCAGTGAGCAGGATTTTACGTATGCCATGCTGAGGTGGCACGCGTTGATAACCGACCGGCAGGCATTGGAAGATTGCGTTGTGCTCGCTGTCAATCGGCAGCAAGGTTGCGCCGCTCGCCGCGACTGCATCCATGAACAACTGCCCCGAGATAACGAGGGCTTCCTTGTTGGCGAGCAGTAGCTTCTTACCTGCTCGTGCTGCGGCCAAACTTGGGCGCAAACCGGCGGCACCCACGATGGCCGCCATCACCGTGTCGCAAGCTGCAGCAGTCGCCACATCACACAATGCCTGCTCACCATGAAGCACATCGGTTTGCACACCACGTGCTTTAAGCAAGACTTGCAGTTGCGTTGCTGCCTCAGCCGTACCGACCACCGCCACCTGTGGGCGGAACTGCGCGCATTGATCGGCTAACAACTCGATGCGTGTCTGACCTGTGAGTGCATACACGCTATAGCGATCAGGGTGACGCGCTATCACATCCAAGGTGGATACGCCGATCGAGCCGGTTGCGCCAAGAATGGTGATTGATTGCATGAAGCGATTATTTCACGAGGCCGACAAAGGCATCTGTGCGGCCAGCAGGTAGGCCAGTGGCATGGTCGGCACCAGTGCATCGATGCGATCCAGCACGCCGCCATGACCCGGCAGCAAACCGCTGCTGTCTTTGACATCTGCGCGTCGTTTCAACATGGATTCAAACAAATCACCAACCACGCTGGCGAACACCATCAAGCCCAGTAACAGTACCCACTTGATCCAGCCATACCGCATCAACAACTGCGCCTGAAAAGTTTGCGGGAATTGGGTCGCCACAGCTGCCAGAATCAATACGGCAAGCAAACCCCCGACCACCCCTTCCCACGTCTTACCGGGCGAAATACTCGGCGCCAGCTTGCGTTTGCCGAATGCGCGGCCAGCGAAATATGCACCAATATCGGCCACCCAAACGATGGTCATCGCAGACAAAAGAAACACGGCCGAGCGATGCCAAAGCCCCGCGATGGAAACAAAACAACCCAGCAGTGCGATCAGATAAAGAGCGTTGAACAACGCCCCGCGCAGGCCAACATTGGCTGGCAGACCGAACCTGAGCGCCGGAAAAAATCGCAAGCCCCAGAGCAGCACGCAAATCGACGCCAACGGTATCCATTCATCGGTGGCACGACTGATCATTGGCAGTAAAAACGCCGCCGATATCAAGGCCAGCGGCAGCACGAACCGAACGCCCGACAAGCGCAGCGCTTCCCAGCACGCAGCACCAAAACAAACTGCAAGCGTCAGATTGAAAGCAATCGCCGAACCCGAGCCGAGTACCGCGCCAAGCACAACAAGCAATACAACT
>CAZZMV010000173.1:1240-4244 GCA_964655425.1 uncultured Bifidobacterium sp. | reverse complement strand
GCCGGTGCAGGCAAGACCATGATGGTGGCGCGACTTGCGCGCACGGCGGCTGAACGCAAAGGTCCGGAGTCTGTCGCGGTGATCTCCTATGCAGATCAACGTGCCGGCGCCTGGAGCCAAATACAAATGTTGTGCGCACAAGCCGGTGTTGATTGCCTGCGTGCGAATGACGCCGAGACTTTAAAAATTCTTCTGAGCGAACTCGGGCAGCGCTATCTGGTGCTGATCGATACGCCAGGCGTGGAAGTATTTGCACGCATCGAGCAGATTCGTTCATGCTCACCGGATATTGCGTGTCATCTGGTGTTGCCAGCCGACGCGGCCGGTACCACCGTGCGCAAATACTTGATCGATGCGCCGCACACTTGGCACAGCCTGATGGCTTCGCGCCTCGATGAGGCGACTCAGCCGTGGCCTTTGATTCAAGTACTGTGTGAAAAACACGTACCGTTATCAGCCGCTTCGCACTCGCCGCTGGCGACCGATGGCTGCAGTGTGTTCACCGCCAATGAGCTGGTCACGATTGCGATTCGTGGTCTGGCGATTGAGATGCCGCTGGTGGCAGACGAGTTGGTTGACGAACGCGGTGATGCTATATCCGATCCATCTGTCGTGACCGCCGCGCAAGCGCTGGTCGCGCGACTTGAAAAGAGCGCCCATGCTAGCTAGGCAAGCACAAACCAAGCGCCGTACCGAGGTGATCGGCATCGCCAGTGGTAAAGGCGGTGTCGGCAAGACCACCATGTCGTCTAATTTGGCGGTGGCTTTGTCGATGATGGGCAAGCAAGTGATGCTGCTGGACGCCGATTTAGGATTGGCGAATGCGCAGATCGCACTCGGCTGCCAGACGCAGTACAACTTGTCGCATGTGATCGCCGGTGAAAAATCACTGAAGGAAGTGATCGTCACCTCGCGTCAAGGCGTCAAGCTGGTACCTGGCGCCTCCGGTGTACATCAGATGGCTGGCCTATCGGCGGCTGTCACAGCCGGTATCGTGCAAGCCTTTTCTGAACTCGATGATGAGATCGACTACCTGATCGTTGATACCGCTGCCGGTATCGCGCCATCCGTGTTGGCTTTCATGGAAGCCTGCCAGCGTCGCTTCATTGTTGTTAAAGACGAGCCCTCTTCGATTGCGGACGCCTACGGCATCATCAAAGTGATGACACGCGATCTTGAGTTGGACGAGATCTACCTGATTCCGAATATGGTTGAAAGCCAAGCCGCTGGCGCACAGCTGTACCGCCGCGTGAATGAAGTCTGCGACCGTTTTCTGGGCAAGACCCTGCAGTATTTAACGTCTATCGAAACCGACGAGCTGGTTTTGTCGGCCTTGAAGAAGTACCAGTCCGTGATGGAGTTTGCGCCCGGCAGTGCCGGTGCACGAGATTTCCGGCGACTGGCCGATGCCATCACCAATCTTCCTGAAGTCAGCCAACTGTCCGGTGGGCTGCAATTCTTCATGGAGCGTCTGGTGAAGCAAAACTCTGGAGGCTGAGCCATGCCACCGTCCATAAGAATGTACGAACAATCCTGCGACCGAGGCGAAGCGCTGATCTTGGAGCATCTGGGCATGGTCAAGCGGATTGCAGTCCACTTGAAAGCACGCATACCCCCGTTCATGGAGGTAGACGAGCTGGTTCAAGTGGGCATGATCGGCTTGATCGAAGCGGCGCGTTCATTTGATACCGGCAAGGGTGTCGCTTTCGAGAGCTACGCGCACACACGGATCCGCGGCGCCATGATCGATGAGGTACGTCGGCTGTCGTTCCTGCCACGTTCTGCCGTGGCGTTCAATAAAACTCAAAGTAGCGCCAGTCAGGCGCTGGCATCCGAACTTGGCCGCGCACCAACACAAGCCGAGTTAGCCGAGTACATGGGTATGGAGTTGGATACCTATGAAAAAGATCGCGGTGCTGCCAGACAATTTGAAACCTATTCGATCGAGGTGGTGGCCGATGAGGTGATGCAGCTACCAGAACAATCTTCGCGCCAACCCGAATCAATCGTAGAAGAAGCCGAGATGATGGAGGCACTCACTGCCGCCATTGATGGTCTACCCGAACGCGACAAGCTGGTGATCTCGCTTTACTACGTAGAAGAACTCAACCTGCGTGAAATTGGCGAGGTACTGGGTGTATCAGAATCGCGCGTGTCGCAGATTCTGTCTGCCAATGTGAAAAAGCTGCGCACGCAGCTCAATGCCGAGCCGGCCTTACGCTAAACAAAAAACATGATGCACTGGACGAGATACCGATGGGGCCGCAAATGAATACTATCCTGCTGCTACTTATATTCACCGGACTGGTTGGCATGCTGCTGGTGGTGTTCTTCATGCTGGATCGCGTGAATGAAATCCACAAGCATTCCGACATACCGCAACGAGGTCATATCGACCCGGCCGCGATCTTTGGCGGGCTGACTGGCAAAAATCTTTGGGATGCCATGATCGGTGTGCCGATGCCGGGTTGGGATCAAAAGCGGCTCGCCACGATTCGACCGCGCTACGACCTGGTGCTGCAAAAACACCTGGAGCTGATTTTTGAAGACGGCAAACTCGACGGTCGCGAAGGCTATGCCATGCCGGTGCGCTGCGACCGCATGGTGCCGACGCTGCGCGGCGAGATTGAATCCTGGATACCGCATGAATTTGCCTCTGGTATTTACCGCGCGGGTTATGCAATCGCTACCACACCGGAAGACGGCCACGAGCCTATCCGTCAACAAATCGATATGGTCGGCGACGCGCTGTACGCCGCTGCTGGCCTGCCGCCGCATCCGCTGTCAGCCATGCTGATGCCGCAGCTCGACCGACCCAAGCGACCGGGTGAGGACGAAGCGAACGAAGAAGAAAACACCGCCGAGGGTGAGACCAGTGCAGAAGGCGATGCAAGCGCCGAGCAAACCGATGCACTCTCCGGCGACGCTGTCGCCGCTCTGCCCGCACCGGAGGCGCCGGACATGCTCACGCCGAATCTGCAAGCGGGTGAGCAACCCATGCCGG
>CAZZMV010000173.1:0-1140 GCA_964655425.1 uncultured Bifidobacterium sp. | reverse complement strand
CAATAAAAGGCGCTGCTATCGCCGCGAGCGGCGTAACGAGATAGTTTCTAAAGCTTGTGACGGCGGTGCCGATCATAGGTCTGACGCAATGATTCACTTGGAGCGACAGACCATGAACATGAGAGAACGCGCACTGGCCAGCTATGGCGATGTCAAAGTCACCACCGGCGTGGCCGCCGCCGATAACGTGCAGCTGATCCAGATGCTGTTTGACGGCTTGATAGAAAGCCTCGCCACCGCCAAGGGCCATATCGAGCGCGGCTCGATTCTGGAAAAGTCCAAGGCCTTGGCTCGCGCCGGCCGTATTGTCGTCGGCCTGCAAGGTGCGCTCGACTTTGAAAAAGGTGGCGACATTGCGCGCAACCTGAATGATTTATATGCCTACGTCACGCGCCGGTTATTCCATGTGAACGCGCACAATGACCTCGAGGCCTTGGCCGAAGTGCATAACTTGATGAGCGAAATCCGTGGCGCCTGGGCAATGGTGCCGCAGCTGGTCCCCCCGTCGCAGCGACAGGTGGCAGTCAACTAACCTGAGCGCTTGGGGGCGCTGAGCGCGCCTGCCTGAACACATCCCGCCACGGTGACGTGGCGGGATTTTTTTTGCTGACACGGTTCTTGCATAAAGGCTCGCAGATTGGTTTTTTGCAAGGAAGTGAAGCCCTATGACCTCAGTACAAAACGCATCCAGCCAAGCCCCAAGTTCGGTAAAAGGCCTTGATAAATCAAGGACTTCCGGAAAAGTAGGTGCTGACGCAGCGGAAGGCAGCAGTGAATTCGCCGAACTGTTCGGCGCGATGATGGAAGGTATGCCAGGGCAAGATCTTGCCGCCCCGGCAGCGCTCCCCGGCCAGAGCCCACCCCCGGTGGTGGGGCTGGCATCGGAAGTATTGGGACCATCGGTGCACATCATCACCGCGACCGAGCCGGCCATCAGCGACGACAGCTTGATGGCGTTCGCGCGCTCGCAAGGTCTGGATGAAGATGCGCTGGCCATGATTTTTGGTCGGCGCGGCGCACCCGAACTCACCGCGGTAAATAGCGCGCTGCCCGATCTGGGTCTGGCAAGCGCCTCGGCAGCCAGTGCTGGCCCGAGCGCCAATGACCTGCTGGCGGCCGCAGTTTTCAGCGGCAGACATG
>CAZZMV010000172.1:0-4263 GCA_964655425.1 uncultured Bifidobacterium sp. | reverse complement strand
TGCTTTCTGGCGATCTCATGCGCCATCAGCCGCAGAAATACAAAGCGATCCGACATGGAAAGCGCATCGAAGTAGTTGAAATCGACTTCGAACTGACCAATACCATCCTCATGATCGAACGAGTACACATCCAGACCAAGCTCGTTCATGGCAGCGACCAATTCGCTCATCCATCCCATGTTATCGAGCATACGGGCAACGTCATAGGCGGGCTTCTCGAGATGCTTGCGGTCTGACATCGGCACAAAGCGGTGCGTAGCGTCATCCTTCAACACAAAAAATTCTGCCTCGATACCTAGGTTGAAAGTGAAACCCATATTTCTAGCGCGCTCCATCTGCCGGCCAAGAATGTTACGGCTACAAGGCTCGAATGGTTTACCCTCGCACCACAGGTCACTAGCAAACCAGGCGGTATCGCGCTGCCACGGCAGCACCATGCAGGAAGCAGGATCAGGATGTGCGGCGACCTCCTCGTCACTCACGTCTTGCGGCACGCCCTCAAGCGCTGCGCCGGTGCAAAGCTCGGAACCCGACATCATGCGATCGAAGTGTGCAATCGGCACGACTTTGCTCTTTGATACGCCGTGCATATCGACGTAGCTTGCGAACAAATGCTTGACGCCTTTGGTAGTGAGCTGTTCCTTAAGCTTTGCCATGTCGGCGCTGATCGGCTTTTCCAAGTTGGTCTCCTCGTATTTATTTGATCTGTTGGTGTATCACTGTTGAGATGAAGTGGCTTAAAGGGTCGGCGGCATCTCTTCAAGTGGTATGCGTTCAGCGTGCGCTCGCATTAGTTGCGCAGAGAACTGCTCGATACATTGTTCGAGCAGCGCAGCGCCCTCTTCTGCAGTAGCGAGACTAGGCGAGCCGCACACGCCATGCACGCTTTCTTTATTCACCGTATAGGAAAAGAAGCAGCCGGCAGAACGATTCGGCTCGTCTTTCGCTTTGCTCATATTGACCAAGTCTGGTCTCATATGAAGCATCAGTGATGTTTCAGCAGCGTTGGCATGGAAGTTCGTATCGCCATCACGGAAGTAGACCTCACCAATCTCGCGCGTGATCTCCCAAATGGAGCGCAACGCAATACGCACCTCCGGGAAATCTGCGCGCACGTTTTCGAGCGCACACCGCAGAGGTGCCCAATTCGTGACATGTCCATTCAAGATCACCAATCGATTGAAGCCGGCGGCTTGAACCCATTCAGCGATCTCATAGACCACGCGAGCAAGTGTTTCAGGTCGAAGCGACAAGGTGCCCGGCCAGTGCTTGCTGTGACCGAGCGAGCAACCGACAGGTATCGCCGGCAGTACCGGGAAACCAGTACGCGCCGACACACCGTCTGCTATGGCGACAGCCGACATCGTGTCGACGCCCATTGGCAAATGCAGCCCGTGCTGCTCGGTAGCACCGACTGGCAGTATCGCGAGATCGATACCGCCATCGCGCAGCGCAGCGACTTGCTCCCAGCTGAGTTCTTCCCAGCGTACCGGCACACCCGTACCTTTCGCGACGCCGGTCATGCTGACAATCCGTAGCCGATGATCACGGCGGCAACACCAGCGGCGAGCGTGACATAGGGAAGCAGCCCGGCGCGCGGCTCCACTGCCTGCTCCTCAGAACCTACGGGTCGCATATCCTCTGCAAGTTGCGCAGGAAACTCCCCTTTGTCTTGGACGTAGTGGCGGTACAAGAACACCGGAATGATGAGTGCCGCGACGATGATGCCCGCCGAGAGCGTACCCTGACCCCAGACATTCGCGCCCATACCCATCAAGAAAAGATTGGTGAATCCCAGTACAGCACCAATCGCCAGCAGTACGTTCGGCGCGCGGTAGGGGCGTGGTGTATGAGGACGATCGATGCGGTGCAGCCAGCCACTCTGCAAGTTCATGAAGATGAAGATCATGTAGTTCACATTCGCAATCGCGAGCAGGAATACATAATCCGACATCATCAACAGCAACATGTTGAAGCAGAGATCCGTCCACATGGCTGCCGTCGGTGCGCCGTTTTCATTCACGTGCGACAGATACTTGGGCAACCAACCATCGACCGAGCCTTGATACAGCGTGCGAGCTGAGCCGGCCATCGCCATACTGACCGTCAGCAGCAGCGAGATGATCAACAAAACAACGATCAGGTTTTCGACACTCGCACCACCGCCGACAATACCGGCCATCGCTTTCGCCACGCCCATGCCACTGTAGATGCCGGGGTCGAGCATACCGGTTAGACCGAGCGCACCCTGGAAACAGAAAGGCACCAAGGTAAACACTGCCATGCAAAGCAGGCCTGCGGCGAATATGGCGCGAAAAGTATCTCGCGCCGGGTCTTTGAACTCTCGCGTGTAGCAGATAGCGGTCTCAAAAGCGTAAGTCGACCAGCCAGCAATGAATAGCCCACCGGCGAACAGTGTGAAGCCAGCTCTATCCCACGCACCTTCGATCGGCGCGCCTGCTGGATCATGAGCGAGCGGCACAAAGGGGGTGTAGTGAGAGGCAGGAGTATTTCCGCTAATCATCGGCAGGATGCCGATGATTAATAGCGGGAGCAATGCAATCACCGCCATCACCATCTGCGCGCGCGCCGCTTTCAGCACACCACGATGTTGAATCGCAAAAACTATCAACACCAAAATCCACCCGAGAATAAAGGTCGCATTGATTCGCAGCCTCAAGCCTTCGCCGAGCCACGTCAGTGGTAACACCGTGACTTCCCAGCTAAATACCGCGGACTCGGGTGCAAAGAATAGCGTCAGGATGTAACCCGCACCGAGCCCGGTACCGATCGCCAGCACCGGCGACCAGGAGAACCAGTTCGACCACACAGAGATGGGCCCGAGCAATTTGCCATAGCGAACCCAGGCAATCGCACCGTAAACCGATGCACCACCCGATTTATGCGGGTACATGCTGGCAATTTCTGCGTAGGTAAAGCACTGCAGAAAGCCGAAGCTGATCGATAAAAACCAAACCAGTGGCGACACATTGCCGACGGTGGCGGCAATCGCCCCGATTGAAAACAACACTAGTGCCGGGGTTCCTGCGGCAAACCAGAACGCATGCGTCCATGAAAGACTTCGCTGCAGGGTTTGAGGTTGAGACAGTTCGGGCGTATCCGCCGATGTGGCCGAGTTCATGCGCTCCTCCTTAGCCCACCAACCCTGAGGGCGTAGGCGTCGATGTGTTGAGGCTTGCCGGAAAGCGCAGCTCAGTACGTGCAACTGCGCAGCATCTTGTTTATTGCTCGCTTTGGTGCTCGGTGGTGCGTGGTGCCAATCGGTGCGTCTTGCTGATGCAGGGTCTTGCCAGACCGCTGTTGCGATTAGTACATAAATTAATTAATCGGTCAATTAAATTTAATCAGGTGATTAAATTTAGCCTGAATGTCGTACTATTCAGCTAACGAGATCCGGATTTGTTTCCATTGTTTTATGTCGACTGAACACGCCACAACTACCCTGCGCCAGCGGCCCGATCGGGCTAGCGAGTTAATGAATGCGGCGCTAAATCATTTCGCCCGACAAGACTTCAATACCGTGACGATCAAGGACATCGCCAACTCGATCTCGGTGAATAGCGCGCTGATTTATTACTACTTCGAAAATAAGGAAGCGCTATTCCGCGCTTCGCTAGACCACGCTGCAGATATCGCGATCGCACGCTATGAAGACATGTGCAAGGGGCTTGCCACGCCACCTGAGTTTATTGAGGCATGGTTTGATAATCACATCGAATCCGGCGACCTGATCAGATACATGGTGAAGGTAATGCTAGATTTTGCTGCGACCCATCCGCAGAGAGACATGATCGAGAGTGGTATTCAGCGCTTTTATGGCACCGAACGGGATATTCTTGTTAAATATCTCAATGAGGGTATTTCGCAGGGCATGTTTGGCGAGGTGGATGTCAACCATGCAGCGCAGGTCGCATCGACCATGCTGGATGGTGTGATTGTCCGCAGCCAAATCCAGCCCGAGTTCGATATGGGCGCTGCGATTTCAGAATTGAAGCTGGTTTTCTGGCGCTATATTGGATTTGATGCGAACCGTCGATCAGCAAATCGTAATAAGGCCGCTTGATGTTGATAGGTTCTTGTTCGTGTGCCGCACTAAATTTGTTTCGTTCTCTGGCGGATTAAGCGCCACGGTCAATGTGAGATGCAGCTACTTATAGGTCGCCACCATCACCACCTTCCCCACCATTGATTGATATAACGCTTCAGCACTCAGTTCAGAGCGCTGCTCGTCATTAGCGGCAC
>CAZZMV010000171.1:2681-4271 GCA_964655425.1 uncultured Bifidobacterium sp. | reverse complement strand
GCGAAATCGTCCCAAGGATTTGGCTTGCACTGCTTCATGCCGAGGCTGATACGACGACGATCTTCGTCGATCTCGAGCACCATCACTTCGACTTCGTCGCCGAGCTGCACGACTTTAGAAGGGGCGACGTTCTTGTTTGTCCAGTCCATCTCGGAGACGTGTACCAAGCCCTCGATACCCTGCTCGACTTCGACGAATGCGCCGTAGTCGGTGAGGTTGGTGACCTTGCCAAACAGACGCGTACCTTGCGGATAACGACGCGACAAACCAGTCCAAGGATCGTCGCCCAGTTGCTTGACGCCCAGCGAGACGCGGTTCTTTTCCTGATCGTACTTCAGTACCTTGGCGGTAATCTCTTGACCCACCGTGAGCACTTCAGACGGGTGACGCACACGACGCCACGCCAGATCGGTAATGTGCAATAGACCGTCGATACCACCGAGGTCGACGAATGCACCGTAGTCGGTAATGTTCTTGACGACACCGTTGACGATGGTGCCCTCTTTCAGGGTCTCCATCAGCTTGGCGCGCTCTTCGCCCATCGATGCCTCGATCACTGCGCGGCGCGACAGGACCACGTTATTACGCTTGCGGTCCAGCTTGATGACCTTGAACTCCATGGTCTTGCCTTCGAACGGCGTCGTGTCTTTGACTGGACGCGTATCGACCAGCGAGCCCGGCAGGAACGCCCGGATGCCATTGGTCAGCACAGTAAGGCCACCTTTGACCTTGCCGCTGACGGTGCCGGTGACCAGTTCGCCAGATTCCATCGCTTTCTCGAGCGCGAGCCATGACGCCAGTCGCTTGGCCTTATCGCGCGAGAGAATGGTGTCGCCAAAACCGTTTTCCAGCGACTCGATCGCTACAGAGACAAAGTCGCCAACCGTGACTTCAATTTCGCCACTATCGTTTTTGAATTCTTCGATCGGTATGAAGGCTTCGGACTTCAAACCAGCATTCACAATCACAAAGTTGTGGTCAATGCGGACGACCTCCGCAGAGATGACCTCTCCCGAGCGCATATCTTGACGGGTCAGAGATTCTTGAAACAGCGCAGCAAAGCTTTCGCCGGACACGGGAGTTTGGGTAGCAGTAGACATAGATAATGAAAGTTAACCAACCGGGTGACACCCGAGCTGGGTTAGGTTTTTCAACGCCCCGAATTGCATTGCGCAACAAGAGACACCAAGTGGAAAGCAGGTTTGGCGATATACCGAGCTACTTTTCCGGTGTGCCGGTCTGATGACGCCACCAGTCCAACACCTTTGCCACTGACTGATCGATCGTCAACGACGACGTATCTAGCACTTGGGCATCTTCGGCGGGCTTCAACGGTGCCACGGCGCGCTCGGTATCGCGCGCGTCGCGCTCCTTTAAATCCTGCAAAAGGGCCGACATATTAGCAGGAAATCCTTTTTCAATCAATTGCTTATATCGCCGCTCCGCGCGCGCCTCGACGCTCGCAGTCAGAAATATCTTGAGCGTCGCGTCGGGGAATATGACGGTGCCCATATCGCGTCCATCGGCCACCAAGCCCGGCAACTTGCGGAAACCATGCTGTAACTCGACCAACGCCTCGCGCACCGAGGG
>CAZZMV010000171.1:0-2581 GCA_964655425.1 uncultured Bifidobacterium sp. | reverse complement strand
ATTGCCTCTGGATTAATCACGCTGCGCGATACGCGAGAACGCGTCGAAGTAATCCGGGAAAGTTTTTGCGACGCACTGCGGGTCGTTGATGCGCACCGTCGTACCATCGCGCAGCGCGCCATTTAACGAGGCGAGCGAAAAACACATCGCCATACGGTGATCATCGTAAGTGTCAATTGTGGCGGGTTGCAGCACGATGGGTGGCGTCACGCGCAGGTAGTCTGTACCCTCTTCCACCAGCGCGCCGAGCTTGCGTAGCTCGGTGGCCATGGCTGCGAGCCGATCGGTTTCTTTCACACGCCAACTCGCTATATTCCGTAAGGTACTGGTACCGTCGGCGTAGAGGGCGGCCACCGCAATCGTCATCGCTGCGTCAGGAATATGGTTGAAGTCAGCGTCAATCGCTTTTAACACGCCGGTTGATTTTGCTTCGATCCAGTTGTCACCCAAAGTGATCTCGGCTCCCATTTGCTGCAAGGCTTCCACAAAGCGCACATCGCCTTGAATGCTGGCGCGCCCCACACCCTCCACGCGTACCGGACCACCTGCGATCGCACCAGCCGCCAAGAAATACGAGGCAGACGAAGCATCGCCCTCCACATGAATCACGCCCGGGCTTTGATAGATCTGACCGGCGGCGATGTTGAACGTCGTCCAGCCGTCGCGTTCCACGTTAATTCCGAAACGCTTTAGCAAATTGAGCGTGATCTCAATATACGGCTTGGAGATCAATTCACCGATCACCTCAATCGTCAGCGATTGCTCGCGCGCGATCAGTGGAGAAGCCATCAACAGTGCTGTCAGAAACTGGCTGGACACATTGCCGCGTACCTGCATCTGTGCCGGACGCAGACGACCGCGATGGATATGCAGCGGTGGAAAACCTGGGTTACCGGTGTAGTCAATCCGCGCCCCTGCCGCATTTAACGCATCTACCAGATCACCAATCGGTCGCTCATGCATGCGCGCGACACCGTGCACAGTGTAATCACCGCCGATGGCAGCAAGTGCTGCTGTCAATGGCCGAATCGCAGTACCCGCATTACCCATGAAAAGATCGGCTGAATGCACAGGCAACGTGCCAGCGGTACCCGTAACAGCGAAGTCCTGAGTCTCGCCGTGCTGAACCCAATGCACACCCAGTTTCTGCAATGCCATCAACATGACATGGGTGTCATCAGAAGCAAGCAGCGATTTGATTTCGGTGGTGCCCTCGGCTAATGCAGACAGCAACAAAATTCGGTTGGAAATACTCTTGGAACCGGGCAGCTTGATCACGCCTTGCGCAATTTTCGCTGGCGACAAATCGAGATGATGTGGGTAATGCTTCATCAATCACCACCCTGTTCATGCGCACGCGCCTGCTCAGCCGCTTCGATCGCCGCAATCCATGATTGCCTGGCAGATTGGGCGCGCGCATACACTTGCTCAAGTGCTGCACCGTCTGCGCTCAGCAGCATGGTGCGCAAGCTCGCCAATTGCGCGGTGTAGGCATCCAACTCTGCGAGCAAGGCTTGACGATTCGCCAGCGAGATATCACGCCACATCTCAGGCGACGACCCGGCAATTCGGGTGAAGTCGCGAAACCCGCTGGCAGCATATTGAAACAAGCGATCGGCGTTCTCACGCGATGCAATGTCACCCACCAAGGCATACGCCAGCAGATGGGGTAAGTGACTTACCGCAGCGAACACAGCGTCATGCTCTTCAGCACTCAGATAGTGAATCAATGCACCGCAACGCTCCCACGCGCCAGCGACTCGCGCGATGCTATCTGATGAATTTTCCGGCAAGGCGGTGAGCACTACTTTCTTGCCATGATAAAGATCGGCCAGTGCAGCTTCAGGCCCGTTTTGCTCACGTCCTGCAATCGGGTGGCCGGGCACAAATTGCGCAATTTTTTCGCCTAGCGCGGCGCGCGCCGCCTGTACAACGTCACTCTTGGTACTGCCAGCATCTGTCACAACGGTACCGGCTTGGAGGTGCGGCTGCATCTCACGCAGTAGCATCTCGGTCTGCGCGACCGGCGCCGCAATCAATACCAAGTCAGCCCCGGCGACTGAGGACGCATCACCCATCGTATCGATGATGCCGAGCGCTTGCGCCCGCTGGAGTGTTTCCACACGACGACCAACCCCAATGACCTGCTTGACCTCACCTGCTTGCTTTAGCGCGAGTGCGAAGGAACCACCAATCAAGCCGACGCCAAACACTACAATCCGATCAAATGTTGGCGAAGGCATGAGCAAAAATTTAGGGTCAAAAAAGAATCAGGCAGGTATCAAGCGAGTACCGACTTGAGCGCCTTGAGGAAAGCTTCGTTCTCATGCGGCAGGCCGATCGACACACGCAACCACTGCGGCAAACCATAGTTGCCTACGGGTCGAACGATGACCCCTTGCTTGAGCAGGGCGAGGTTAACTCGCGCACCAGCGCCGTCATCATCACCCGCACGAAACAAAACGAAATTGCCATACGATGGGACGAACTCAATACCCATATGCGTGAAGGCTTCAGTAATCTGACGATAACCTTCTGCATTCAATTGCGCGCTCTTGAGCAGATATTCATCATCGCTCAA
>CAZZMV010000170.1:0-4286 GCA_964655425.1 uncultured Bifidobacterium sp. | reverse complement strand
CTGGTTGAGAGCGGTGCGGATCTTCGTTACGTGGGTACGGCGTGTCCGCAAACTGTGTCAAGTGAAGCTGATCGCGCGTGGTTGGAAGCCAAGGGAGTACAAGTACAGTACCGCGCCTCGCTTGAGCAAGACATTGCTGCAGTCAATGAATACAAGCCTGACCTGGCGATCGGTACCACGCCAGTGGTGCAAGCGGCTAAGCAGATGTCGCTGCCATCGTTGTACTTCACTAATTTGATTTCTGCGCGTCCGCTCATGGGTGTAGCCGGTGCAGGCTCGCTCGCCACCGTGATCAACGCAGCAATTAAAAATCGTACCCGCATGGATGCGATGAAAGAATTCTTTGGTGACACCGGTGAGGGTGATCGCGCTGGCGTGTGGGAAGACAAACCCGTAGCTCGGCCAGAGTTTCGTGCAGAGACACGGCGTCGGATCGAAAAAGCGGCCAAGAAGCGAAAAGCGGAGGCGATGATATGAACATCATCGATCACGATCGCGCAGGCGGCTACTGGGGTGCGGTGTATGTGTTCACCGCAATCAAGGGGCTGCAAGTCATTATCGACGGCCCGGTGGGTTGCGAGAATTTGCCAGTGACCTCGGTGCTGCATTACACCGATGCCTTGCCACCGCATGAGCTACCGATTGTCGTGACCGGATTGGCAGAAGAGCAGTTGGGTCGCGAAGGTACCGAGGGCTCGATGAAGCGCGCGCATGGCGTGCTCGATCCTGATCTGCCTGCAGTGGTGGTAACCGGCTCAATCGCTGAAATGATCGGTGGTGGTGTCACACCGGAAGGCACCAGCATCTTGCGCTTCTTGCCACGTACGATCGATGAAGACCAATGGCAGTGCGCCAACCGCGCCATGCTGTGGCTGTGGCATGAGTATGGTCTGCGTCACGTTCCTGAGCGTAAGCCATTTGATCAACGTGAGCCTGGTGAAAAACCTCGCGTGAATATCATCGGCCCATGCTACGGCACCTTCAATATGCCGAGCGATCTGGCCGAGATTCGTCGTTTGGTCGAGGGTATTGGTGCCGAAGTGAATATGGTGTTTCCACTCGGTAGTCATTTGGCCGATGTGCAGAATCTGGCGGATGCAGATGTGAATATCTGCATGTATCGCGAGTTCGGTCGCTTGTTGTGCGAGGCATTGGAGCGGCCCTATCTGCAAGCGCCGATCGGTTTGCATAGCACCACAAAATTTTTGCGCACACTGGGCGAATTATTGCACCTGGACCCAGAGCCTTTCATCGAGCGTGAGAAGCACACCACCATCAAACCGATTTGGGATTTGTGGCGCTCGGTGACGCAAGACTTTTTCGGTACCGCCAACTTTGCGGTGGTGGCTAACGAAACCTATGCGCGCGGGCTACGTCATTTCTTTGAAGAAGAGATGGGCTTGCCGTGTAATTTTGCTGTGGCGCGTAAGCCCGGTGAAAAAACTGATAACGAAGCGATTCGCAGACTCGTGCGTGAAAAGCCGCCGCTGGTTCTCTATGGCAGCTACAACGAGCGCATGTACTTGGCTGAAGCGGGCGCATCGTCACCCATGAAGCCGAGTTTTGTTACGGCCTCATTCCCCGGCGCGATTATTCGTCGTCATACCGGCACACCATTTATGGGTTATGCCGGTGCGACTTATCTGCTTCAAGAATTCTGTAATTGTTTGTTCGATGCGCTGTTCAACATCCTGCCACTCGGTAGTGACATGGATAAAGTCGATCCGACGCCCGTTCGCGCGCAAGCCGCGTGGGATGACGATGCGCGTGACTTACTGAATGAATTAGTCGCAGCCGAACCGGTGCTGGTGCAGATTTCGGCAGCTAAACAAATACGTGATCGCGCAGAGCGCGATGCTCGCCGCGCAGGTGAGGCGAGCGTCAGTGTTGAGCGTGTTTCAAGAGCAAGAGAGTCATTGCGTATCGGCGAGGCAGCATGATGCTCACGTCGCAATTGACAAGCAGGATGTCGTGGCAGTTCGCTACGGCCGCCCAAGGTTGCGGGGCTTTGCGCACCACTGGCCGCAAGGCCATTTGTAAGGAGCGTTCTCATGGCTGAAAGGAAGAGTATTTCCGGAATGTCTGATGAAGAGGCTCAGGAATTCCATGCGTATTACATGCAGGGCTTGGTGGGATTCACGGCAATCGCCGTGATCGCTCATGCGCTGGTGTGGGCATGGCGTCCCTGGATCACTTGATCTCGACTAGCCGCTAACGAAAGGAAACACGATGGCCAACATGCAACTGAACCAGGATCGAGAAAGAACGGTGGAAACCGCCACCTTCAGGATGGTTTTTGCGCTGGGATTTGTCGTTGTACTCGCGATTGCACTGGTCGGCTCGCTGACCGGTATGCCATGGCGTAGCTGGCTACCCGGTGCCGAAAGCTGCAAGTCCCTGTTCGGGGGTGTGCAGGCTGCAGTGTATTCGTTCATGTCACACACACTTTAGGAGATAGGACCATGTGGAGAATATGGCGCCTGTACGACCCGCTGCGTGCAATGGTGATTCAGGGGGTTTTCTTGTTTGGACTGGCAGCGATGATTCATCTCATCCTGTTATCGACAAACAAGTTCAACTGGCTGGATGGCGCGAAAAGCCCATCGACTGCCCAGAACGCATCCATGCCGAAGTAAAAAATCCACCTTGTGGTGGTGGGCAGGCATGTGGCTCGTTCACTTGTCTGTCCTCCCAAGATTAATGCGGGATGACTTTGTGCATCCTTGTTGGAGGGCTCGATCATGGCCATGTTAAGTTTCGAGAAAAAATACCGGGTTCGTGGAGGTACCCTGGTGGGGGGTGACCTGTTCGATTTCTGGATCGGTCCCTTCTACGTCGGGTTCTTCGGCGTCACCACCATCTTCTTTGCTTTTTTGGGCACAGCACTGATTCTGTGGGGCGCATCGCAAGGGCCGACCTGGAATGTATGGCAGATCAATATTGCACCACCTGATCTTTCATATGGCTTGCGAATGGCACCGCTACTCGAAGGCGGCCTGTGGCAACTGATCACGGTATGTGCGATCGGCGCGTTTGGCTCATGGGCATTACGCGAAGTTGAAATTTGTCGCAAGCTCGGCATGGGTTATCACGTGCCGGCTGCCTTCTCGGTAGCGATTTTGGCTTACGTCACGTTGAACGTCGTCCGTCCGATTTTGATGGGTGCTTGGGGTCATGGATTCCCCTACGGGATTTTCAGCCACCTCGATTGGGTATCGAACGTCGGTTATCAGTACCTGCACTTCCATTACAACCCGGCGCATATGATCGCCATTACCTTCTTCTTCACTACTGCATTGGCATTGTCGATGCACGGTGGACTGGTGTTGTCATCGACCAATCCGGCCGCAGGCCAGACCGTAAAAACACCAGAACACGAAGATACCTATTTCCGTGATCTGGTGGGTTACTCAGTCGGCACACTGGGCATTCACCGTCTCGGTTTATTCCTCGCACTGGCAGCGGTGCTGTTCTCGGCACTGTGCATCGTGCTGTCAGGACCCTTCTGGAGTCGCGGCTGGCCAGAGTGGTGGAACTGGTGGTTGAACATGCCGATCTGGAACCGCTAAGGAGCGCACGATGGCTGATTATCAAAACCTCTTTACGGCAGTACAGGTCACCGGACCACTGCACGATGGCATAGCACAGCACAAGCCTGCGTTATCCCGTACCGGCAAGCCGTTTCTGCTGCACATTGCCGGTCGACTCGGCAACGCACAAATTGGGCCGATTTACTTGGGTGTGCTCGGCACCATGTCGCTGATGTTTGGTTTGTTCGCGTTCACCATCATCGGTATGAACATGCTGGCCTCAGTAAACTGGGATCCGGTGCAATTCATTCGTCAATTATTCTGGTTATCACTCGATCCACCCGCACCAGGTAATGGATTGAGATTCGCACCGCTGAATCAAGGCGGTTGGTGGCAGATTGCTGGTTTGTTCCTGACCATTTCCATCCTGCTTTGGTGGGCGAATGTGTATCGCCGCGCACGTGCGCTGCAAATGGGTACGCATATTGCGTGGGCGTTTGCTGCAGCGATCTGGTTGTTTCTGGTATTGGGTCTGTTCCGTCCGGTGCTGATGGGTAGTTGGGGTGAAGCGGTGCCCTTCGGTATCTTCCCGCACCTCGATTGGACCGCGGCTTTCTCACTGCGTTACGGTAATTTGTTCTACAACCCGTTCCATGCGCTGTCGATCGCCTTCTTGTACGGCTCCGCGCTGCTGTTTGCGATGCATGGCGCGACGATTCTTGCCGTTGGTCGCTATGGTGGCGAGCGTGAGATCGA
>CAZZMV010000169.1:0-4296 GCA_964655425.1 uncultured Bifidobacterium sp. | reverse complement strand
GCCAGCTCGTTCGCTTCGCCTTCCATCACGACGCGGCCGTTTTCCAGAATGTAGCCAAAGTCTGCGTAGCGCAGCGCCACAGTCGTATTTTGCTCAGCCAGCAAAAACGAGACTTGCTCGCGACTGTTCAAATCGCGCACGATCTCGAAAATTTCTTCAACGATTTGCGGCGCCAAGCCCATCGATGGCTCATCCAGCAAAATCATCGATGGTTTACCCATCAACGCTCGGCCAATCGCACACATCTGCTGCTCGCCACCCGAAGTGTAGCCCGCGAGAGAGGCGCGACGTTGTTTCAGACGCGGGAAATAGTGGTACACCCGCTCTAGCTCTTCTCTCAGCTGAGTACGACCCAGCTTGCGTGTGTACGCACCGGTCAGCAGGTTCTCTTCAATACTGAGGTGACCGAAGCAGTGACGACCTTCCATGACCTGAGACAGGCCGCGCTTGACCAGCGCATTGGGTGTCAGCTGATCGATGCGTTCACCATTAAACTCAATACTGCCCTTGGTGACATCGCCGCGTTCGCCGCGTAGCAGCGTGGAAATCGATTTCAGCGTGGTTGATTTGCCTGCGCCGTTGGCGCCCATCAGCGCGACAATTTTGCCGCGCGGGACCGACAGCGAGACGCCCTTCAACACCAAGATGACGTGATCGTAGATCACTTCAATATTGTTGACAGTCAGGATGGAAGGGGTCGTCATATCGATTACTGGGTAATTACTTCATACACGCAGGGGTAATGCCTTTTTCTTTGGCATAAGCGGCAGAGGTATCTTCCAGCAACTTGCGCACAAGCGCTTTATCACCGCTGATCCAGTTCTTGGAAACAGCAAACCACTTCTTGCCATCCCACTGCACTACCTTGACTGAACCAGACCCCTCATGGTCATTACAAGAGGTTTTGATGGGCGGGAAAACATCTTCAACACCCAGCTCTTTTTGCCGCGCACGATCCACATTCAAATTCTCAAGACCCCAGCGCACCTGCTCGCCATTCAGCACCTTGCCCTTGCCATATTTTGCTTGTGCATTGCGCATGGCCTCGACCATCAGCACGCTCGCAACCAGGCCGCGCACGTACATCACATTACCGACGCGGTCGATCTCTTTCAGACTGCCTTTGCTGTTTTTGTATAGCTTGGTTTGAATCTCTTCCAGCAGCGGGAAATCACCCGGCGAGGTGAAACTCATGGTCTGGAATCCTTTCGCTGCGTCGCCAGCGGGTTCGGTATCTTCCTCGGACCCAGCCCACCACACGCCGATCATCTTCTCGCGCGGGAAGCCATTACGCTGTGCTGTCTTTAGACCTACTGCGCTCATCACGCCGAAGGTCCACATGATCACGTAATCCGGGTTGGCCTGACGAATCTGCAACCACTGCGACTGCTGCTCATTACCCGGCGGCGTGATTGGAATCTTGATTAGTTCGAAACCCCACTTGGCAGCCTCTGCCTCCAACACTGGCAACGGCTCCTTACCGTAGGCCGAGTCGTGATAGAGGTGAACAATCTTCTTGCCCTTGAGCTTGTCCATGCCACCCGACTTTTCACCCAGGTACACCACCATCGATGCGGCTTGGTTCCAGTAGTTGGTAATCAGCGGGAACACCCATGGAAACACTTTGCCATTCGCCGCATCGGAGCGGCCATAGCCCAGCGTCGTCATCGGAATCTTGTCTTTGCTGACACGATCAAGAATGCCGTAAGCAATACTGGTCGAGAGCGGCTCGACGATCGCGGCTTTGCCTTTCAAACGCTCGTAGCATTCCACACCGCGCGACGGGTTGTATTCGGTCTCGCACTCTTCCCACACCAGTTTGACACCATTGATGCCGCCGTTCGAGTTAACCAAATTCATGTAGTCGATCATGGCGCCGTAAAACGAGGTGCCGTTGGAGCCGTAGGGGCCAACCCGATACGACAGCAGCGGCACATACTGCTCTTGTGCCCATGCAAAGCTGCTGGCAGTGAGCAATGCAGCGCTCAGCAGCAAGGATTTAATCAACTTCATGTCGTCCTCCTAGTTGAACGAAAAAATCATTAATGCGGGAAAGGCCACAGCCGAAGTTTTTCTTTGGCGATTTGCCACAGCCGCGCCAAGCCGAGTGGCTCGACAATCAAGAAGAAAATAATCAGCGCGCCAAACATCATCAGCTCAACATTCGACGCCACCGCAGTCGAAATGCGCAGCATGTGCGCGAGATAGTTCAGCACAATCGGCAGCAGCACGATAAAGGCTGCGCCAAGGAATGAGCCGAGGATGGAACCGAGGCCACCGATCATCACCATGAACAAGATGCGGAAAGATAAATCCAGGCTATACGCTTCCGGCTCGACCGTGCCTAAATAAGCAAAGGCGTACAGTGCACCGGCCACGCCACAAAAAAACGAGCTGACCGCAAATGCCAGCAACTTGGTGTGTAGCTGGCGTATGCCAATCACCTCTGCCGCCACGTCCATATCACGGATCGCCATCCAGCAACGCCCGATATTCGAGCGCACCATATTTTTTGCAGCGAGCGCCAGCACGCCGACGACGCCCAGTACCAGCAGATATCTCGCCGCTGGCGTGTCGACGTGGTAGCCCAATATCTCGATTTGCTGCGCTGTGATCACGCCGGAAGACGAGTAATTCGTGAACCAACGAATCTTGGTCAACGCCCACACGACGAAAAATTGTGTGGCCAAGGTCGACGCAGACAAATAAAAACCGCGCACCCGCAGCGAAGGCAAACCAAACACAATACCGACTGCAGCTGCACACAAGCCGCCCAGAATAAACGCAACCAGAATCGGCATGCCCGGCACGCGCAGCACAAAGTTATACGCACTGAACGCACCCACTGCCATGAATGCTGCCGAGCCTAGTGAGACCTGCCCGGCGTAACCGGTGAGTATGTTCTGACCCAGCGCGGCCAGAGAAAAAATCAGAAACGGTATCAGGATGGCCGACAGCAAATAGGGTGTCGCTACTTGCGGCACCAGTACGAATGCAATCAGCAGCAACAGCGCGATGCCGATCCGGTCCTGACGAATCGGGAAGATTTGTCCGTCAGCAGCGTAGCTGGTTTTAAATTGTCCTGCTTCTCTGTACAGCATATGCTTTCCGTAAGTTGGTGAAACGCGCCGAGCGCCGGTCAGAAGGTCTGCTGACCGACACGATTCTCAAACGACGCCTCAAACTCGCCGAATAATTTTTTCTCCAAACAGGCCCTCCGGCCGCACCAGCAGGAACAGCAACGCAAGCACGTACGGGAACCATCCTTCAATTCCGCCGCCGACAAACGGCCCGATGTACACCTCGGCTAATTTTTCGGAGGCGCCAATAATCAGCCCACCAATAATGGCGCCGGGTACTGAAGTAAACCCGCCCAGGATCAGCACGGGCAGCGCTTTCAATGCAACGAAAGTGAGCGAGAACTGCACACCATTGCGTGCGCCCCAAAGCATGCCGGCGACCAGCGCAACAAATCCAGCCACGCCCCACACAATGCCCCAAATCTGTTGCAGCGGAATGCCTACTGCAAGCGCGGCTTGGTGATCATCTGCCACCGCGCGCAATGCGCGACCGACCGAGGTGCGCGAGAAAAACAGCGCCAATGCAGTCACTAGCAGCGCGCAAATCGCTGCCGAGGTCACATCGAATTTTGAAACCAGAATATTGAAGTTATTCATCAAGCTCTCAATCGGGACATCTTCAATACCCAGATCGAGTCGCTTGACTTCGGCGCCCCACATCAGCTGCGCCAGGCCTTCGATAAAAAATGACAGACCAATCGTTGCCATGAACAACGAAATTTCCGATTGATTGACCAAGGGGCGTAGCACGGCGCGCTCAATCGACAATGCCAGCACCCACATCACCGCCATGGTGGCGACAATCGCGACCCACAGTGGCAAGCCAAATTCAGTCAGCGAGACACAGGTTAGCGCAGCGAAAAACAGCATCGAGCCCTGCGCGAAATTGAATACACCCGAGGCTTTATAGATCAGCACATAACCCAGCGCCACCAGCGCGTACATCACGCCGGAGAGCAGGCCGCCGATCAGCACTTCAAAGAAGAAATTAATGTTCAATGCGCCACTCCCAAATAAGCATTAATCACTTCCTGGTTATTTCTCACTTCATCGGGTGTGCCGTCGCCAATTTTCTTGCCGTAGTCGAGCACCACGACGCGATCCGAAATATCCATCACCACACCCATGTCATGCTCGATCAGCACAATTGTGGTGCCGAATTGATCATTCACATCCAGAATGAAGCGGCACATGTCTTGTTTCTCTTCGACGTTCA
>CAZZMV010000168.1:0-4314 GCA_964655425.1 uncultured Bifidobacterium sp. | reverse complement strand
CGTTGACGGTCATCAGGGGCAATTCGCCCATGTAGACTTCCTGCTCTTTCATTTCTTTGACCACGGGTTTGGTCGGTGATTCCTTATCGAGAATCACCAGGCGAACCTTTGCTCGCAGTGGCGAGGCGTATGTCAATCCGCGCTGCTGGCACTCTTTGACGTCAAACGGCGGCACGCCAAGTGAGTAAGACAAAAACTCGAGGCGAGCAAATCCGTTGTGCGAAACAATCGGAAAAATCGAGTTGAACGCAGACTGCAGGCCCTCGATTTTGCGCTCGGACGTCGGAACGCCCTCTTGCAAGAACGCGGAGTAAGAATCAAGCTGCGTCGCTAGCAGGTAAGGAACTTCGTGTACGTTAGCGCGCTTGGCGAAAGACTTGCGGATGCGTTTCTTCTCGGTGAATGAGTAGTGCATGAACACTCCGTGAGTGACGGGAAGGATGAAGAATTCAGGATTCGATGCAGCTTTGACCAGCGCCGCAAACCCTCAATGCTTTACCCTTTTCCCCTACAACCAGAAACACTGTTGACGTTAAATTTGCTCAACGCCCACAGTCGCCGTACTGCGTACCACTGTACTGATCGTCGTTCGCACTGACACTTCAAAAAATCTCTTGCACCAAAGGCAGATCCCATCCGATTGGACGGGTTCTGCACTTTGATTGATGCGCAGCGCGAGAAAATCGGCTTACTTGAGCTCTGCTTTCGCGCCAGCTTCTTCCAGCTTTTTCTTCGCTGCTTCTGCGTCGGCTTTGGATACGCCTTCTTTCAAAGGCTTCGGTGCACCGTCGACCAGGTCTTTGGCTTCCTTCAAGCCAAGGCCGGTGATCTCGCGAACTGCCTTAATCACACCCACCTTGTTAGCGCCAACTTCAGACAGCACAACGGTGAACTCGGTCTGCTCTTCTGCAGCAGCTGCGCCACCGCCGCCGCCAGCAGCCGGACCAGCCACTGCCATCGCAGCAGCAGAAACACCAAATTTCTCTTCGAAAGCCTTGACCAGATCGTTCAAGTCCATCACGGTCATCTGACCGACGGCTTCCAGGATGTCATCTTTAGTAATAGCCATTTAAAAACTCCTTAAGTTCGGAATGATTCGAGTAGGGTCTGGAAAGTAGCGAGGCGATTCGTTTGACGAATCAAGCCGCCTCGGCTTCTTTCTTTGCTGCCAAAGCGGCGAGTGCACGTGCAAAGCCCGAAACAGGCGCCTGCATCACACCCAGCAACTGGGCGATCAGGACTTCCTTGCTTGGGATGCTTGCCAGTGCTGTCACTGCGGCTTTGTCCAGCGACTTACCTGCGAAATTGCCTGCCTTGACGACCAGTTTGTCGTTGGTCTTGGCGAAGTCGTGGATGACCTTCGCTGCCGCCACCGCATCTTCCGAGATCGCATAGATCAACGGACCGGTCATTTCAGTTGCCAACGGCGCAAATGCTGTGCCCTCGACTGCACGACGGGCTAAAGTGTTTTTCAACACCCGCAGGTAAACCTGCTTGGAACGCGCGTCAGCTCGCAGCTTGGTCAATGACCCCACCTCAATGCCGCGGTACTCGGCCAGCACCACGGTCTGCGCCGATACCAGCTTGGCGGAGACTTCGGCGACGACGGCCTTTTTGTCACTCAGATTGAGACTCACGTTCAACCTCCAAAAATGATGCTTGGCCACTGCTCGACCAAATGGTCGCCTGCCTTACACCGGTTCGAACACGGCGTCCGAAGTCTGGAGCTGATAACCGCGACGATGACGTCAACGACTATCCACACTACAAAACTTGTTCGGGCTCGCCATCTGCGTTGGGGAGATCCGGATTGCTCTTTCACTCTTTAACCTTTTGCCGCGAGATGCCGGCATCCAGCCCAACGGTCTTTGATTGCCTGAACCTTCTGCATTGCTGCTTCCGGTCCAGCCCAAAGATTTGCCCCGTACCTTGCGCAAGGTACGAGGGCTTGATTCCTTAAGATGCAGCCAGCGTTGTCTGATCAACGCGCACACCTGCGCCCATGGTCGAGGAAATCGACACTTTGCGCAGATAAACGCCTTTGCTCGACGCAGGCTTGGACTTGTTCAGCGCATCCAGCAGCGCCATCAAGTTGGTTTTCAAATCAGTGTCCGCAAAAGACTTGCGGCCAATCGTTGCGTGAACAATACCGGCCTTGTCGGTGCGGTACTGCACCTGACCTGCCTTCGCATTCTTCACCGCGGTGGCAACATCGGGTGTGACGGTGCCAACCTTGGGGTTAGGCATCAAACCGCGCGGGCCTAGCACTTGGCCCAAAGTACCGACGATGCGCATGGTGTCAGGCGAAGCGATGACCACATCAAACGGCATGTTGCCGGCCTTGATCGATTCAGCCAGGTCTTCCATACCGACGATGTCCGCACCGGCCGCCTTGGCTTGCTCAGCTTTGTCACCGCTGGCGAATACCGCTACACGAACTGTCTTGCCGGTACCAGCAGGTAGCACAACAGAACCGCGAACGACCTGATCCGATTTCTTGGCGTCGATACCGAGTTGAACCGCAACATCAATCGACTCGTTGAACTTCGCGGTCGCGAGCTCTTTCACAATCGCAATGGCGTTATCAAATGGGTAGGGCTTGGTGCGATCGACTTTTGCTTTGATCGCCTGCGCGCGCTTGGTTAGCTTAGCCATTACAGACCCTCCACCGTAATACCCATCGAGCGAGCCGAGCCCGCGATGGTACGAACAGCTGCATCCAGATCAGCAGCGGTCAGGTCCGGCTGTTTCTGGGTTGCGATTTCTTCAGCCTGCTTGCGAGTGATCTTGCCAACCTTGTCAGTGTGCGGCTTGGCAGACCCTTTTTGAATGCCTGCTGCTTTTTTGATCAAAACCGTTGCCGGCGGCGTCTTCATCACAAAAGTGAAAGACTTGTCAGCGAATGCGGTAATCACGACTGGAATCGGCAGGCCCGGTTCCAGGCTCTGCGTTTGCGCGTTAAACGCTTTGCAGAATTCCATGATGTTCAAACCACGCTGGCCTAATGCAGGACCAATCGGTGGCGACGGGTTGGCTTTACCAGCTGGCACTTGCAGCTTGATGAAGCCGATGATTTTCTTTGCCATGAGGGCTCCTTTAAATGAGTAGTAGCGCCGATTCGTTCGAAAACTATTACGGCTCCTCGTTGTTCAAGTGTGCTGCCGGAGATGCCCAAGACAACCCTCGATCAGCTCACCTGACTGCCGTGTGACATTCTGTCGAATGCCGCGCCACGGCGGGCGCTTGAAACTCTTACCGAATCAAGCCTTCTCGACTTGTCCGAACTCCAACTCAACGGGCGTAGCGCGACCAAAGATCGTGACTGACACGCGCACGCGTGATTTTTCGTAGTTCACTTCTTCCACATTGCCATTGAAATCAGTGAACGGACCATCTTTAATACGAACCAACTCACCCACCTCGTACAACACCTTGGGCCGTGGTTTCTCGATACCTTCCTGCATCTGATGCAGAATTTTTTCAACTTCATTCGGCGGGATCGGTGTCGGCTTGTTCGACTTCCCACCGATGAAGCCGGTCACCTTATTGGTGTTCTTCACCAAGTGCCACGTGTCATCAGTCATTTCCATCTCGACCAACACATAACCCGGAAAGAAGCGTCGCTCAGTCACTGCTTTTTGGCCATTCTTCATTTCGACCACTTCTTCGGTCGGCACCAGAATCTGCCCAAATTTGTCTTGCATGCCGGCGCGCGTAATACGCTCGGTCAGCGCACGTTGCACACTCTTTTCCATACCCGAGTACGCATGCACCACATACCAACGCATGTTGCCGGTGGGCGTTGCTACGGGTGCGGCGCTATCTTGCGTGTTGTCAGTCATACTCATCTCCAGCCGAGGATCAGGCTGTACAGCACGACCTCAAGCAGCTTGTCCGTGCCCCACAAGAAAATTGCCATCACCACGACAAATCCGAACACCACGCCGGTAATTTGTGTTGCCTCTTTACGCGACGGCCACACAACTTTCTTGGTTTCGCGTACTGACTCGCGCGCGAAATCAATGAAATCGCGGCCCATCTGCGATGTCCAAGCGAACACAACGGCCAGCAACAAGCCGCCCAACAACGCAGCAGCACGGAGCAACCCTGTCTGACCCGCCAGCGCGTAAAAGCCAACAACGCCCGCAGCAAGTGCGAAAGCCGCAAGCGCGAGCTTCGCCTTGTCGGCCGACGTGGTCACGGTTTGCACGGATTGGTTAGACATCTACTTTCGCTTTCGGTGTCATCCACCGGTATTTGGTGGCAGGGGCGGAGGGCCTCGAACCCCCAACCTACGGTTTTGGAGACCGTCAC
>CAZZMV010000167.1:2113-4315 GCA_964655425.1 uncultured Bifidobacterium sp. | reverse complement strand
GCCTTGGCGCGTGATGGCATGCGCGTGAGCTTGGTTGCACCAGCCGCCTCGGACAATAATGCGCGCGAAATCAAAGACTGGGATCAGCGCGTTTACGCATTGAATCACGGCGCGCGCGAGTTACTGTCGTCGATTCGGGTGTGGGACGCGATGGATAAAACGCGCATCGCGGCGGTCGATGCCATGGAGGTGCATGGCGATGGCGACTCGGCTGGGCATATCGGCTTTGATGCCTATGCCTCGCGCACCGATGCCCTAGCTTGGATCGTCGAAGATCAAAACCTGAATCACGCGCTGGATGATGCGCTGAAGTTTGCAAACGGCGTTCGAATCATCCATGGCCACGCGGCACGGTTGCAAGCGAATGAGCAGTACGCAAGTGTCTCGCTGAATGATGGCAACCACATACTCGCCTCACTCGTGATTGGCGCTGACGGCGCAAATTCCTGGGTGCGTGCGCAAGCTGATATCGGCATCAGCTATCGTTCGTATGATCAGCGCGCGGTGGTAGCTAACTTCGACTGCCAGCAGCCCCATCATGGCATCGCTCGTCAGTGGTTTTTGGGTGAGCAGGGTATCGTTGCGCTACTACCGCTGCCCGGTTCGCGTGTATCGCTGGTTTGGTCAGCGCCAGACAAGCTCGCAGAGACTATGCTGCGCGAAACACCCGAACAATTGTGTCAGCGCCTTAAGCGGCTACCCGGTCAAGCACTCGGCGCCTTCACCATGCTGCCGCCGACCCAGCCACAAGCCTTCCCACTACGCTTGATCAGTGCCGCAAGTTTGGTAGCGCATCGAGTCGCGTTGATCGGTGACTCCGGCCACGTGGTGCACCCACTCGCGGGGCAGGGCATGAACCTCGGCTTTGCTGATATCGATGCGCTGCGCTCGGTACTCGCCAAATGCGATAAAGCCGTGGATTGCGGTGATGCACGCACACTGGCGCGCTATGCTCGTCAGCGCAAGGAAGCGGTATTGCTGATGCAAATGACGACGGATGGCTTGCAGAGACTGTTCGATACTGACATTGCACCGGTCAGGGCACTACGCAACTTGGGTATGTCTGCAATCGACAAACTGCCGTTCTTGAAGCGCCGGCTGATGCAGCATGCATTAGGTGGTTCGCTGTCACGTGCTGCACATCGTTCTTTTTCTTCCAACTAGTTTTTCCTCAAGGCGAGTGATGATCAAGGCAAAAAATATTCAATGGCTCGCACTCGTGCTTTGCGTGCTTTCATCCACTGCGGTGGCACAAACCGTCGAAGCCAAACTCAAAAAGCTGCTGCAAGGGCGGTTGGGCAATGAGCAACCGGTGGAGTCGGTCACTAAAACGCCCTACGGTGGTTTGTACGAAGTAAAAGTGGGTAACGAGCTGGTTTATACCGATGCGGACGGCAAATTTGTTTTTATTGGCCATGTGTTCGACACAGAGACATCGAAAGACCTCACGCAAGCCAAGCTGGACGAGCTCAACAAGATCAAGTTTTCGGATTTGCCGCTGGACCTCGCCGCAAAATCAGTCAAGGGCAACGGTAAGCGCGTGATTGCAGTGTTTGAAGACCCCAACTGCGGCTACTGCAAGCGCTTTCGTAAATCACTGGTCGAAATCAAAGACCTCACGGTCTACACCTTCATGTACCCGATTCTCGGTGACGATTCGCTGAAGAAGGTAAAAAATATGTGGTGTAGCGCAGATAAAGCCAAAGCTTGGGATGACTGGATGATCGAAGGCAAAGCGGCACCCAACGCACCAGACTCATGCAGTACTGCAGCAATCGATAAAGTTGTCGAGCTCGGCAAAAAATACCGCGTCAGTGGCACGCCAACGATTATTTTTGCGGATGGTTCACGCATCCCCGGTGCGATTGATGCCAAAACCCTGGAAAACAAGCTTGCCCAGATCAAGTTGCCTTGATAGCAGCAATCAAAATACTAACTAAAGGAGACCCACAACATGTTCCGCGCCATTCTGCTTAACAAGAACGACGACGGTTCTACCCGTGCCGAACTCAGCCAGCTCGACGACGCGCAATTACCGCCTGAAGGCGATGTGACTGTTGCGGTTGAATATTCCACCATCAACTACAAAGATGGATTAGCCATCACCGGTAAATCGCCCGTGGTACGCAAGTGGCCGATGGTGCCCGGTATCGACGGTGCAGGTACGGTCACAGCCTCGTCGCATGCGAATTGGAAAGCGGG
>CAZZMV010000167.1:0-2013 GCA_964655425.1 uncultured Bifidobacterium sp. | reverse complement strand
TCGCTCGGTGCTACCGATGTAATGGATCGCGCTGAATTATCTGCACCTGGCAAGCCACTACAAAAAGAGCGCTGGGCAGGTGTAGTGGATTCGGTGGGCTCGCATACACTAGTCAATGCAGTCGCGCAAACACGTTATGGCGGTACGGTCACTGCATGTGGTTTGGCACAGGGCATGGATTTCCCTGCCAGCGTCGCGCCATTCATTTTGCGCGGTGTGAAGCTGATTGGTGTGGATAGCGTCATGGCGCCGATCGATCGTCGCATTGCTGCGTGGTCAAATCTGGCGTCTGAGATCAAGCCCGAGACATTAGAAAAAATGACGCAGCAAATCAGTTTGGCAGACGCACTGGCGTGGGCTCCGAAGATACTGGCTGGCGAAGTGCGTGGGCGACTGGTTGTAGACGTTAACGCGTGACCAGACGTTCATGCCCGCTCGCAGAGAAGTCATTCACTACGCAATACGGCCGCATGATCTGGCGCTGCATTTATTTGAAGTCACGCTGACGATCACGCATCCTGACCCAGAGGGGCAGGTACTGTCATTGCCAGCGTGGATACCGGGCAGCTACATGATTCGCGAGTTTGCACGCAATATCGTGCAAATTCGCGCTGAGTCTGATGCTCGTAAAGTCAAACTCACCAAGCTCGACAAACACACTTGGCGTGCAGCGCGTTGCTCTGGTGATTTACGTGTGGTGTACCAAGTGTATGCGTGGGATTTGTCAGTGCGTGCAGCGCACCTCGATCAAACCCACGGCTTCTTCAACGGGACTAGTGTGTTCTTGCAGGCACATGGCAAGCAGCACTTGCCGCACGTGGTCGATATACAGCCACCCGAAGACGAGGCCTACGCGAAGTGGCGTATTGCGACATCCTTGCCTGAGCTGAAAGCTCGTCGGCATCGATTCGGTACCTACATCGCACGAGATTATGACGAGCTGATCGATCACCCGGTCGAGATGGGCGAGTTCACCTTGGTGAAATTTGAAGCGCATGGCGTGCCGCATGAAATGGCCATCACCGGGCGTGTACCGAATCTCGACACTGATCGGCTGGCCAATGATCTGCAGCGGATCTGCGAACATCAGATCGCTTTGTTCGAACCACGTAGCAAACGTGCGCCGATGTCGCGATATGTATTTTTAACGCTGGCAGTAGGCAATGGCTATGGCGGTCTTGAGCATCGCTCTTCCACCGCGTTGATTTGTGCGCGTTCGGATTTGCCGGTACAGGGGCAAACCGCCATGAGCGACGGTTATCGCGGGTTTTTAGGTTTGTGCAGCCATGAATACTTCCACACCTGGAACGTTAAGCGTATCAAGCCCGCGGTGTTTGCACCTTACGATCTCACCCAGGAAAACTACACCCCGCTGCTGTGGCTGTTCGAAGGGTTTACCAGCTACTACGATGACTTGACGCTGGTCCGTAGCGGCCTGATTGATCGCACTACGTATCTTGGCTTGCTCGCTAAAACCATCAACGCGGTATACAAAGGCAGTGGTCGCTTCAAGCAGAGCGTAGCCGAATCCAGCTTTGATGCCTGGACCAAATACTACCGCCAAGATGAAAACGCGCCCAACGCCATCGTTAGCTATTACCAAAAAGGTTCGCTGGTCGCGCTGTGGTTTGATTTGCTGATCCGCAGCCGAACGCGCGGCAAGCGATCGTTGGACGATGTGATGCGCACGCTTTGGCGTCGCTATGGTCGAGATTTTTATCAATCCGGGCATGGCGTGGGCGTCACTGACGCCGAGGTCGAAGCGTTGTTTGATGAAGTGACTGGGCTGAAACTGAAACCAGTGTTCGATCACGCTGTACGTGGTACCAAAGATTTGCCGCTAGCTGAAGCATTGTCGGCGTTTGCGATACAGCTGCAAGACCGGCCGAGTAAAGCCACCCCATCGCTGGGAGTGCGTACCCGCAAACAAGGCAATGATTGCAAGCTATCTTCCGTGTACGAAGGCGGCGCGGCGCATCACGCTGGTTTGTCAGCCGGGGATACCTTGGTGGC
>CAZZMV010000166.1:0-4325 GCA_964655425.1 uncultured Bifidobacterium sp. | reverse complement strand
CGTTCCTTTTTTTGGAACAGCATGTTGGCCAGGTATCGGCCCGTAAAACTGGCAGGATTTTTCGCCACATCCTCAGGCGTCCCCGCTGCGATGATTTGTCCGCCACCCGCACCACCTTCGGGGCCGAGATCGATGATCCAATCAGCAGTTTTGATCACGTCGAGGTTATGTTCAATGATGACGATGGTATTGCCTTGGTCACGCAAGCGGTGAATCACTTTGAGCAGTAAATCGATGTCATGAAAATGTAAACCAGTGGTTGGCTCGTCCAGGATATACAAGGTACGTCCGGTGTCACGCTTGGATAGCTCGAGTGATAACTTGACACGCTGCGCTTCGCCACCTGAAAGCGTGGTTGCGCTTTGCCCGAGTCGTATATAACCAAGCCCCACGTCCAACAAAGTTTGCAATTTCCGTGCGATCAAGGGTACCGGCTTGAAAAACTCGAAAGCATCTTCGACCGTCATGTCGAGCACATTGGAAATATTCTTTCCCTTGTATTGCACCTCAAGTGTTTCGCGGTTGTATCGCTTGCCATGACATACATCGCAGGGTACATAGACGTCCGGCAGAAAGTGCATCTCAACTTTGAGTACACCATCGCCTTGGCATGCTTCACAGCGGCCACCTTTCACGTTGAATGAGAACCGGCCGGCCGAATAACCTCGCTCGCGCGCTTGCGGTACGGTCGAGAACAATTCTCTGATCGGTGTGAAGACGCCGGTATAGGTAGCGGGGTTGGAGCGTGGCGTACGGCCTATCGGCGCCTGATCAACCGCGATAACTTTATCGAAATGCTCCAGGCCGGTGATGCTGTCATGCTCCGCCGGCTCGGCTTGCGAGCCATACAGATGGCGCGCAAGCGCGTGATACAAGGTATCGTTGACCAGGGTGGATTTGCCCGAACCCGAAACACCGGTGACACAGGTCAGCAAGCCGACAGGCAGCGTTAGATCAACCTGTTTCAGGTTATTCCCCGCCGCACCACGAATCACAAGCTGGCGCTTGCTGTCCGGCGCGGTACGCTGCGCCGGTATCTCGATCATGCGGGTGCCATTGAGATATTGCGCAGTGAGTGAATTTCGGTTTCTCAAAATGTCCTGCAGACTGCCTTGGGCAATCACTTCGCCACCGTGAACGCCTGCGCCAAGTCCCATGTCGACGATGTGGTCAGCACAGCGAATCGCATCTTCATCATGCTCAACCACTAACACAGTGTTGCCCAGGTCGCGTAGATGCTTCAGGGTCGAGATCAGTCGATCATTGTCGCGCTGATGCAGTCCGATGGATGGCTCGTCGAGCACGTACATCACGCCAGTCAGGCCGGAGCCTATTTGTGAAGCGAGTCGAATTCGTTGCGCTTCGCCACCCGATAGCGTGTCGGCGCTACGGGCCAGCGACAGATAATCCAGACCCACGTTATTCAGGAAGCGCAGGCGCGCAACGATCTCCTTGATGATGCGATCTGCAATATCTTTCTTCGCACCTTTGAGTGTCAGTTGCTCGAAAAACGCCAACGCATCACGGAGTGGCAACTCGGCTACTTGAAAGATAGCGCGTCGCTGCGCACCATGACCGACCATCACATGACGGGCCTCGACACGCAGACGTGCGCCGTGACACTCAGGACATTGCTTTTCATTGATGAATTTGGACAGTTCTTCCTTGACCGCCATCGAGTCGGTCTCGTGGTAGCGTCGCTCTAGATTGTTCACCACGCCTTCAAAGGTATGCTCGCGGATGACGGTGCGACCACGCTCGTTGATGTAAGCAAATGGGATTTTTTCTTTCCCCGAGCCGTACAGTACGACCTGCTGCGCCTCTTTGCGCAGGTTTTCGAATGGCGCATCGATATCGAATTCATAGTATTTCGCCAGCGAGGACAGCATGGTGAAATAAAACTGATTGCGGCGATCCCAACCCTTGACCGCGCCCGATGCGAGCGACAAGTTGGGGAAGGCGACAATCCGTTTCGGATCAAAGAATTCAATATGGCCTAGCCCGTCGCACTCGGGGCAGGCGCCCATTGGATTGTTGAAGGAGAACAGTCGTGGCTCGAGTTCCTGCAGCGAGTAGCCGCAGATCGGGCAGGCGAATTTATTGGAGAAGACTTGCTCTTTACCGCTATCCATTTCCAACGCAATCGCGCGGCCCTCGGCGAGACGTAGCGCTGTTTCGAAACTTTCGGCCAGCCGTTGCTTGAGATCGGCGCGTAATTTCAGTCGGTCGACCACGACATCTATGGTGTGCTTCTCGTTTTTTTTCAGCTTGGGCAGTGCATCGGCTTCGTAGATGCGGGCGGTACCCGTGCCGCTTTGTATGCGAAAGCGTACAAAACCCTGTGCCTGCATTTGCTCGAGCAGATCCAAGTGCTCGCCTTTACGATTGGCAATCACCGGCGCCAAAATCATCAGCTTGGTGTCTTCGGGCATCGCCAGCGCCGTATCGACCATTTGCGACACCGATTGCGCTGCCAACGGATTTTCCGGATGGTCCGGGCAATGCGGGGTGCCAACGCGCGCATACAACAGCCGTAGGTAATCATGAATCTCGGTGACCGTACCGACCGTAGAGCGCGGGTTGTGCGAGGTGGCTTTTTGCTCGATCGAGATCGCAGGTGACAAACCTTCAATCAAATCGACGTCAGGTTTTTCCATCAATTGCAGAAACTGGCGTGCATACGCGGACAATGATTCAACATAGCGCCGCTGACCTTCAGCGTACAAGGTGTCAAACGCCAATGAGGATTTGCCGGAGCCCGACAAGCCGGTAATCACAATCAGCTTGTCGCGCGGCAGATCCAGGCTGATGTTTTTCAGGTTGTGGGTGCGTGCGCCCCGAATGCGAATTTCTTCCATCTGGCTTGTCTTTGGGTGACCGAGTGCAGCATTTTTTGAAAATGCTTGCCTCGGTGAGTGCGGGTTAGCCTGTTACTATAGCTGGTTTTCAAATTCTGCTGACGACCCGTTCATCGTCCGCATCAAGCGGCACCTCAGTTGGTCCTTCATGTCTTTTGCCTCAGCAGCCAAACCTGACCGCATGAGCCCCACCGAGATCCGGGCATCGGTATCGCTGGCCTCGATATTCGGCTTGCGCATGCTCGGTTTGTTCCTGATTCTTCCGGTGTTCGCGGTGCACGCCAAGTCAATGCCCGGCGGCGAAGACGCCATGTTGGTCGGCTTGGCCATGGGTATGTATGGCTTGACCCAGGCGATCGGCCAAATTCCATTTGGTATTGCATCTGATCGCTTTGGTCGCAAGCGCATCATCGTGATCGGCTTGGTGCTATTTGTCATCGGGTCTTTGATCGCGGCGATCGACACCCATGTGGTTTGGGTCATCATTGGCCGGGCGGTGCAGGGCGCGGGTGCGGTATCGGCCGCGGTGACCGCGCTGATTGCTGACTCAACACGCGACGAACATCGAACCAAGGCGATGGCCTTGGTCGGTGCCTCAATCGGCTTGACCTATGCTGCGTCGCTGGTGATGGCGCCGCTGATGTATGCCGCGATTGGAATGCGCGGGATGTTTGTTTTTGTGGCAGCGCTGGCTGCGCTGGCGATTGCCGTGGTGCTGTTCATCACGCCCAAGGCGCCGCCGCGCTCACCCGAACGTGCGCCGTTCATGCAGGTGCTGAACGATCCGGAACTGCTGCGCATGAATTTCGGTGTGTTTGCGTTGCACGGCATACAAATGTCAATGTTTGTGGTGTTGCCTAACGCGCTGGTCGAGGCCGGCGAATTACCCATCGATCAGCACTGGAAAATTTACTTGCCAGTGGTTCTGGCTTCGTTCGTGTTGATGTTGCCGCCGATTTTTCTTGGTGAAAAGCGCGGCCGCATGAAACAAGTCTTCGTTTGCTCGATCGGCTTGCTACTGTTGGTTGAAATCGGATTACGCGCGGCGATCGCAGAAACTCATCTGTCGTTCGAGATGCTGGTGGCGCTGCTGTTAGCGTTTTTTGTGGCGTTCAACATTTTGGAGGCGAGTCAGCCTTCGCTGGTTTCGCGCTTGGCGCCTGCCGCTTCACGCGGAGCGGCGCTCGGGGTGTACAACACCATGCAAGCGATCGGCTTGTTCGCGGGTGGCGCGGGCGGCGGTTGGTTGGCGAAACACTACGGCGCGCCTGCGGTATTTACTGCGGGCTGTGTTGTCACTCTTGCGTGGCTTATAATCGCTTCATCAATGAAGCACATGCCGCGCCGTGCACAGCGCGCTGCGGCGCCCGCCTGATTTCCATTCCTTTTTGTTTCTGATCGGGAGATTCGCATGGCATCCGTCAACAAGGTCATCATCGTCGGCAACCTCGGACGCGATCCCGAGAC
>CAZZMV010000165.1:0-4373 GCA_964655425.1 uncultured Bifidobacterium sp. | reverse complement strand
TGGCAGAGATTGGTTTCCCGGAAGGTGTCGTGAATATCGTTGTGGGTTATGGCCATACTGCAGGCCAGCATCTGGCAGAGCACTCTAAGGTCGGCAAAATCTCATTTACTGGTTCGACAGAAACCGGTCGCCGAATTGTCGAGGCCTCGAAAGGTAATCTCAAGCGCGTACAACTTGAACTCGGTGGCAAAGGCGCGAACATTGTGTTCGACGATGCAAACTTGATCGCTGCAGTGAATGGTTCGGCATGGGCTATTTTTCATAACCAAGGCCAGGCATGTATCGCGGGCTCGCGTCTGATCATTCATGAAAAAGTCGCTGATGAATTCCTGGAACGTTTTGTCAAACTGGCCAGCTCGATCCGACTAGGTAACCCGCTAGATCCCGAGACCGAGATGGGGCCGCTGACCTCAACCTTGCACCGTGATCGCGTGTTGTCTTACGTAGAGATCGCACAGCAGCAAGGTGCAACCATACTGACTGGTGGTAAAGCGCCATCGAATCCCGATCTATCGAAAGGCTGCTATATCGAGCCAACGGTCGTTCGCGCCAAGCCGACCGACCGTGTATCGCAAGAGGAGGTATTCGGGCCTTTCGTGAGCGTGACCACGTTTAAAGATGATGCCGAAGCTTTGCAGATCGCGAATATGACTGAATATGGTCTGGGCGGCGGTTTATGGACACGCGATTTGTCACGCGCACACAAAATGGCGCGCGAGATTCGCGCTGGTATGGTCTGGGTGAATAGCTACAAGCGTGTGAATCCAGGTTCACCGTTTGGTGGTGTCGGTCAATCCGGTTACGGCCGTGAGATGGGCTTCGAGGCGATTCACGACTACACCGAAGCAAAATCGGTGTGGGTTAATGTGGATGCGCAAATTCCGCCGCACTTCAAACGATAAACATCATCGTGCGTGACTTTGTCTTCACCGGCCAAGCGAGCCGTGTCGTATTCGGCGCGGGATCGCTTACGCACCTTGAGCGCGAAGTTGATTTGCTTGGCGCGAAACGCATCCTCGTGCTATGCACACCAGAGCAACAGCTGTTGGCAGAGGATATTGCACAACGGCTGGGTCAGCGCGCAGTCGGCGTCTATCCCAAGGCAGTGATGCATGTGCCGGTCGAGGTAGCGAACGCCGCAATACAAGAAGCCGATCGGTTAGCTGCAGATAGTCTAATCGCTGTCGGTGGCGGCTCGACGATCGGTTTGGCAAAAGCGATTGCACTACAAACAGCGCGCCCAATTCTGGCTATACCCACGACGTATGCCGGTAGCGAGATGACGCCGATCTGGGGCATGACCGAGAACGGCCTGAAAAAAACCGGTCGCGATGCACGGGTGCTGCCGCGTACCGTGATCTATGACCCTGCGCTAACGCTGTCTTTGCCAGTTGACCTGTCGGTTACCTCGGGCATGAATGCCATCGCTCACGCTGCCGAGGGCTTGTATGCGCAGGATAGTAATCCGGTGATGGACTTGATGGCAGAAGAGGGCATACGTGCGTTGGCAGCTGCCATACCGGTACTACGGACCAGCCCGAACGATATTGATGCACGCAGTAATGCGCAGTATGGCGCTTGGTTGTGTGGCACGGTACTCGGGAATGTTGGCATGGCATTGCACCACAAGCTCTGCCATACGCTGGGTGGCACGTTGAACTTGCCTCATGCCGAAGTCCATACGGTGGTATTACCGCATGCCATTGCCTTCAACGCAGACGCTGCGCCGAATGCGATGCAACGTATTGCGCGCGCTTTGCAGCGTGAAGAGGCGGCCAATGGTTTGTATCAGCTCGCCAAGGACAACGGCGCGCCGTATGCCTTACGAGATATTGGCATGCAAGAAAAAGATATCGATCGCATCGCGCATGTCGCGGTGCAAAACCCCTATTGGAATCCGCGCCCCGTAAATGCGGAGGCGGAAGCAGCGCTGCGGGCATTACTGCAGCGCGCATGGCAGGGCGCACCACCGGCGTAAAACAAGTAGTCAGTCAATAACCACCGAAGAGGAGACATCACTATGGCAATTACCAGACGAGAACTTATTCAGAGCGTTGCCGCTGCAGCGCTGGTCGGCGCAAGCGGTGTTTCATTTGCAGCCGACACCATCAAGATCGGCTATGTGTCACCACAGACGGGCCCGCTGGCACCGTTCGGTGAAGCGGATAAATGGGTGATCGAGCAAATGAAAGGCGCGTTTAAAGATGGCGTTACCGTGGGCGGCAAAAAATATGTCGTCGAGATCGTGCTCAAGGACAGCCAGTCCAATCCGAACCGTGCAGGCGAAGTCGCTAACGACCTAATCCTGAAAGATAAAGTTGCCATGATACTGACGGCCGGTACGCCAGAGACCGCGAATCCGGTATCGGATGCATGTGAATTGAATCAATTGCCATGCATCTCATCGGTGGTGCCCTGGCAGCCATGGTTCTTTGGTCGCAAAGGCGATCCTGCCAAGGGCTTCAAGTGGACGTACCATATCTTCTGGGGACTGGAAGATGTCATCACCAATTTCACCAACGGCTGGAACAGCGTTAAGACCAACAAAAAAGTAGGTGGCCTGTTTCCCAATGATGGTGATGGCAACGCATGGGGTGACAAGGAACTTGGTTTTCCGAAGCCACTGACTGCACAAGGCTATGCACTCACTGATCCGGGTCGCTTCCAGAACGGCACACAAGATTTTTCTGCGCAGATCGCGGCCTTCAAGAAAGACAATGTTGAAATCGTGACGGGCGTGGTCATCCCACCGGATGCCAAGACCTTCCTCACACAAGCACGTCAGCAAGGTTTTAAACCCAAGGTCATCACCCTCGGTAAGGCATTGCTGTTCCCGGGTGCGATCGAGGCGCTCGGTGATTTGGGTGACGGCCTGACGACAGAGGTGTGGTGGACGCCATCGCATCCGTTTGCGTCGAGCCTGACCAAGCAATCCGCGAAAGACTTGGCAGCAGCCTATGAAGCATCGACCAAGAAGCAATGGACACAGCCAATCGGTTTTGCACATGCCTTGTTCGAGGTCGCTGCTGACGCGCTCAAGCGCTCCAAATCAACCAAGCCAGATGATCTGATTGGCGCGGTTGCTGCAACGCAGTTGAAGACAGTTGTGGGTGATGTGAAGTGGGGCGGTCCTGGTCCATTCAAGAATGTCAGCAAGACACCGCTGGTGCTTGGTCAATGGAATAAAGGCGGCAAGTACAAGTATGAGCTGACCGTGGTGAACAATCAGGCTGCTCCGGCAATTCCATCGGGCGGCAAGATGCGCCTGATGAATCCTTAAGCATTGAAATGGCACTACTCGCCCTCCATGATGTCAGCAAGTCTTACGGCGCGCTGAAAGTCACCGATGCGGTATCGCTATCGGTGAATGAGGGTGAGGTACTCGGTATTCTCGGCCCCAATGGGGCCGGGAAGACGACCCTTTTCAACCTCATCTCCGGTGATGTAAAAACTGACGCGGGTGAGGTTGAGTATCAGGGTCAGCGTATCAATACGCTGGCACCATTCGAGCGCTGCCGCTTAGGCATAGGCCGCTCATATCAAGTGCCACAGCCATTTGGTCACATGAGCGTGTTCGAGAATCTGGTTACCGCTGCCTGTTTTGGTGCACAAGTCAGTGAGCGCGAGGCTTGGGATATTGCTTGGGATGTGCTGCAGCAAACTGATCTGACACGCTATGCCAATCATGCTGCAGGTGGATTAACCCTGTTGAATCGTAAACGTCTGGAGTTAGCGCGCGCGCTGGCGACGCGACCACGCTTACTGCTGCTCGACGAAATTGCCGGCGGCTTGACGGAGCACGAAGCGCAAGCGCTCGTAGAGGAGCTCAAACGTATCAAGCAATCCGGCGTCACCATGATCTGGATCGAGCATGTCGTACACGCCTTGCTGTCGCTGGCGGATCGGCTGCATGTCATCAATTTCGGTAAAACACTCTGTACCGGCGAGCCACAGCAGGTGATGCAGGACCCTGAAGTACGCCGCGTTTATATGGGCCTGGAGAGTTAGATGCTGCTGCAGGCGCAATCTGTCACGGCATCGTACGGTGATGCACAAGCCCTGTTTGGTGTGGATCTCGCTTTGGACGCAGGCGAAGTGGTTGCGCTAATCGGTGCGAATGGTGCTGGTAAATCCACCTTCCTTAAAACCCTAAGCGGTATCTTGAAGCCGAGTGCCGGTGAGATTCGCTTCGATGGCGAGCGTATCGACCAGCTTGATGCAGCCGATATTGTGGCGATGGGTATCGCGATGGTACCTGAGGGTCGACGGTTATTTCCTTCTTTATCGGTTGAAGAAAATCTGCTTATGGGTACCTTATCGCGTCGGCGTGGTACATGGCATCTGGAACGCGTCTATAAGCTGTTTCCAATTCT
>CAZZMV010000164.1:0-4406 GCA_964655425.1 uncultured Bifidobacterium sp. | reverse complement strand
AGTTTACTGTTGCGGATGTACTGGTTGGCGGGAATGAAAGTACGACTTACCTTGCCTATGATCATGACGGCACGGGTATCTCAGCCATTATTACGCTCGAAGGTGTGTCTGCTTCTGCGTATAAGACAGCGAATGGGTTGGGGTGACTTTGCCTCGAGCGGATGCTGCATTTTTATCTGTGTGTAGTCCTCGTACGGAACCATCGCTGCCCAAAAAAGCAGCAATCGCTTTGTCAGTGATAGATTTCAGGTGAGTCCGCAGCGACTCTTTTCTCTCAAAAGCTTTGAATTTTCCGGCTGCGATGTCGTCGATGCCAACCTGTATGGCGGAACGCAGTGCTTCGAGACGATAAGCATCTTCGGCATCGCGTTGCTCGACGAGGCGAAGACCTGCTCGAAGAACCTCACTAGCATTTTGATAGCGACCGCTGGCGACTAGGTGCCCGACCAGCGAGGCTTGGTGATCGGTGAGTACAACATTGCGAGTGGGCGTGCGGGCCTCTCGAAAGCTCAATTGGCACAATATGCCAATAATGCCGGTGACAGCTAAATCTTGTCCTGGTTGAATAGGGCGCCAGACGTACATCTATGTATTCACAATTCCTCTGTTATCGGCTAAGATGTACGTGTACATCCACCATTGTTTTCTGTGAGGCTCGGCATGACCAACACAAAATTATTCAAAAACGGCAACTCGCAGGCCGTTCGCATCCCGGCCGAACTGGCCTACAGCAGCTGGGACATTGAACTGGTCATCGAGCGCCATGGCGATGAGTTGCGCATTCGGCCAGCACGGCGGCGAATGGGTGATGTGTTGAGCAAGCTGGCCCAGTTTTCCCCTGACTTCATGAGCGAGGGCAGGGGCCTGAACGTCGAAGGCGATCGCGAGGCTCTATGAGGCCCAAGTTCATGCTGGACACTAACATTTGTATCTACTTGATGAAGCACCAGCCGCCACAGGTGCGGGCGCGATTTGCCGAATGCTTTGTTGGCGATGTGGTCATCTCCGCCATCACTCTGGCCGAACTGGAGTTCGGGATAGCTTGTTCAGGTGAGTCCCAGGCCAGAAATCAGGCTGCACTGGACGGTTTGCTGGAAGACCTGTTGGTTGCGCCATTCGAAGCTCGAGCAGCCCGGGCCTATGGCCCACTACGCGCCGCCAACCGTGAGCGCAACAAGGATGCGTTGGACAAGCTCATTGCATCACATGCACTGTCGCTGGGCGTAACGCTGGTCACCAACAATGAGGCTGATTTTCGTGGCTTTTCCGGCTTGATTGTCGAGAACTGGATCAATAAGCATTGAACACGCCATAGCTTCCTACCATCGCGATCAGTCATTTTGGAGTGAATGCCATTTCCGTGCAGGCTTAGCACCAAGCGGCGCGAAGCCGTTACGGTGGCTGCAAGCATGCTTGCTGAAACCCTACCTCCACCCCCGCGTGGACGCAGTTTGATATCACTGGTATCCACCAACTAAAAAACCACCGCAAGGGTGGTCTTTTAGTTGGTGGAGGCGGCGGGAATCGAACCCGCGTCCAAAAGCCCTCTACAGGCAGTTCTACATGCTTAGCACTGTCATTTGGCTTTAACCCTGGCGACGCGGACGTGCACGCTGCGACAAAGCGAGTCACCTAAATTTAACGCTATGCCAAGTAACCCGACACAACGCGATTCCCTGTAGATGACCTCACGCGCTGTTGCCAGCCCGCCCCAGGGACGAGACGGTGTGAGGGAAGCCGCAATTAAGCGGCTACTGCGTACGAGTTATCGTTTGCAGTTATTGATTTCCGGCTGGATTTACGAGGTCACCAGTCCTCGGCATGCCCTACGCTGCTTCGCAACCCCTGTCGAAACCAGGTCGCCCCCAAGCAGAATCTTCATTCTAGCGTATGAGATGAGGCGGATACAGGGAAATTCAAGCGGTTGACAATAGCTCAATGATTTCGCGGGGGCTACCTGCGATGAAATCGGCATCCCAGTTTGCGGGTTCGCTCATACCGCAATAGCCCCAACCTGCGGCAATGGTAGGCATACCTGCTGCTTTGCCAGCTTGTATGTCGCGCAAATCATCACCGACGTACCAGCACTGCTCGGGCGCAAGCTGTAATCTGCGCGCCGCTTCGAAAAGCGGTTCAGGGTGGGGTTTGGCGTGGGGTGTGGTGTCACCTGAGATCGAGCACGCTGCGTGGGCAAGGCCAATCAGGGGTAACAGTGCATCCGTGTAGCGCAGGGGCTTGTTGGTGACGACGCCCCAACGTTGGCCGTTCGACTCAATTTTTGTAAGCAGCGCGACGATATCGTCAAACAGTACGGTACTGTCAGCGATATGCGCTTCGTAGTTGGCGAGGAACTCGGTGCGCATGGCTTCGAATTCGACGTCTTCCGGCTTAACACCAAACGCCACGCCGATTAATCCACGCGCACCAGCCGATGCCATCGGTCTGAGTAGATCATATGGTGTTGCGGGTAGCCCGCGATCTTCACGCATCCGGTTCACCGCGTAGGCCAAGTCGGGTGCGGTATCTGCCAGCGTGCCATCCAGATCGAACAGCACAGCGCGCGGCGTAGGGAGTGGTCGACGCATGTAATCAGTGTGGCTTGCGACACGCGATCAGGTAATTGACGTCGGTATCCTGATTAAGTGAATAAATTTTAGTGATCGGGTTGTACGTCATCCCTTTCAACGCATCGACTTCCAGTCCGGCTATTCGGCAGAATTTGGAAAGCTCGGCGGGTGTGATGAATTTTGCGTAGTCGTGCGTACCTTTGGGCAGCAGCCGCAAGATATATTCGGCACCGATCACTGCAAAAAGGTAGGCTTTCAGATTACGGTTGATGGTCGAGAAAAAAACATGGCCACCCGGTTTAACCAAGGTTGCGCAAGCTTGCACGACGGCAGCGGGGTCGGGCACATGCTCCAACATTTCCATGCAGGTGACGACATCATATTGTCCCGCCTCACGCGCTGCGAGATCTTCAGCGGAGATGTATTCGTAGCCCACGGAGATGCCGGACTCAAGGCTATGAAGGTCTGCAACCTTCAATGCTTTTTCCGAGAGATCAATGCCGGTGACTGTGGCCCCTTTCTTTGCCATTGCCTCAGCAAGTATGCCGCCACCACAGCCCACATCGAGCGCACGTTTTCCACTCAACGGCGCGCGGCCGTTGATCCATTCGAGGCGCAATGGATTGATTTCGTGGAGAGGACGGAATTCTGATTGGGGATCCCACCAGCGATGAGCAAGCTCGCTGAATTTTTGGAGTTCGGCTGGGTCGGCATTCATTCGCGGATGATAACGGAAATCGTTGCGCCAAGAAAAAAGCCGCTGGTAAGACAGCGGCTTTTTTATGGATAGATGATGGTTGGCGAGAGACGCTACGCCACCATCAGCACCAAGACTTACTTTTTGGTACCTACCACTTCGATATCGACGCGGCGATTTTTCGCGCGACCATCCTTGGTATGGTTATCTGCGATTGGGTTCCTTTCACCTTTGCCCTCGACGAACACGCGAGCTTCCGGAATTCCTCTAGATACGAGAAAAGCTTTGACTGCTTTCGCACGCCGCATCGACAGCTTCATATTGTATGCATCAGAGCCTGTCCAATCAGTGTGACCGGTAGCGACGACCACTTCGATATCAGTATTTTTTAGCTGAGCCACCAAGTTTTGTAATGTCGCTCTACCTTCAGGCTTTAACACTGCCTTATCGAAATCGAAGAAGGCATCAGCTGAAAACGTTACCTTCTCCGCAGTGGGAGCGGGTGCAACAGCGGCAGCTGGAGCGGGCTCAGCCGCAGGTTGCGCCAATGCTGCAGGTTCGGGAGCGGCTGGGGTGGCGGGTGCAGGTGCAGGTGCAGGGGAGGGCTCAGGCGTTGCAGCGACCGGCGCTGGTTTTGCAATTGCACCGTCACATTCTTCGATCGCGTCCGCTGGCGTCCAGAAGCCCGTATGCCAGCACAGGCCGAAGCCGCTACGAACCACGTCGTTTTGGCTGTCGACCAGATAGCCTTTTTTGGCTGCACCTGCAGCAAAAGCGGAACAGCCCACCACCAGCAAGGCGATAGTGAGCATTGTGCGCGAGAGAAGTTTCATGTCTCGTCCCGAAAAAGAGAAAGGTTGCTGATAAGGCCTCCGAGCTGACCACGAGCTCGCAGGGAATTGCCCCGAATTACATATCAATAAATCATCATTTTAACTGAGAATCGTCGGCAAGCCTAGGTCGCATGAGACTTGCTTGGTGTACCAGTTTTTGAGAGGCGACATGGTAAACTTGAGGGCTTTTTGATGACGTGCCTGGCATTTTTTCTGCACGTACTATCGCCCCTGAAATTTACCTGTCGCGCTTACCGATTCCATGGATCAATTTGCTAAAGAAACCATCCCGATTTCGCTAGAAGAGGA
>CAZZMV010000163.1:0-4407 GCA_964655425.1 uncultured Bifidobacterium sp. | reverse complement strand
TTGCCAAGCGCTTCGAAGAGCACGCCAAGGGCATGCTGACGCCAGCGACCATGTTCGAAGAGTTTGGTTTCAATTACATCGGTCCGATCGATGGACATGATCTTGAGGCGCTGGTGCCGACATTACAAAACTTGAAGAACCTCGAGGGCCCGCAATTTCTGCATGTCGTAACCAAAAAAGGGCAGGGCTATAAACTGGCCGAGGCTGATCCGGTGCTGTATCACGGGCCTGGCAAGTTCAATCCTGCCGAGGGCATCAAGCCATCCTCAGCGCCGGCTAAAAAAACCTACACACAAGTGTTTGGCGACTGGTTATGCGACATGGCGGCTGCCGACGAAAAGTTGGTGGGCATTACGCCTGCCATGCGCGAGGGCTCGGGCATGGTGGCGTTCGAGCAGCAGTTCCCGGACCGTTACTATGACGTTGGTATTGCCGAACAACACGCGGTGACTTTTGCAGCGGGTCTGGCGTGCGAAAATTTGAAGCCGGTACTCGCGATTTATTCAACGTTTTTGCAGCGTGGTTATGATCAATTGATTCACGACGTCGCCTTGCAGAATCTGGATGTCACGTTTGCGCTGGATCGTGCGGGATTGGTGGGTGCCGATGGTGCCACGCATGCGGGTAACTACGACATCGCTTACTTGCGATGCATTCCGAATATGGTGGTGATGACACCCAGTGATGAAAACGAATGTCGCAAGATGCTGAGTACTGCTTACCGCTACCCCGGTCCGGCAGCGGTACGATACCCGCGTGGCTCGGGGCCGGGCGCTGTCATCGAGGCCGATCTGGATACGCTCGATATTGGCAAGGGTTTGCTGCGTCGTCAGGGTCGCGAGGTGGCTTTGTTGGCGTTTGGCACCATGGTGGCGCCGGCGCTTAAGGCGGCTGACGAACTCAACGCGACCGTGGTCGACATGCGATTTGTGAAGCCGCTGGATGTCGAACTGGTGACACAACTGGCATCCACCCACGCGCTGATCGTGACGATTGAAGAAGGCTCAGTCATGGGCGGTGCCGGTTCTGCGGTCTCCGAGGCATTGTCGGCCGCAGGTTTCGTCAAGCCGGTGTTGCAGCTAGGTTTGCCGGATCAGTTCATCGACCACGGCGATGCGCAACAACTCCTTGCGCAATGTGGGCTCGATGCGGCGGGCATCGTCAAATCGGTAAGACAGCGCCTTGGCAGCAAAGAGCCACGGTTGGTGGCGAACAGTTAGCTATCTCGATTACGCCCTTTTTCCCAAAGCACATCGTTGCCGCCTGCATGGCGGTTCAATACGCGCGCCAGTACAAACAGCAGATCAGACAAGCGGTTGACGTACTGACCCAGACGGACGTGTATGGTCTCTTCGCGCGCTAGCGCCACGATACTGCGCTCGGCGCGTCGGCACACCGTTCTGCACACATGCGACTGTGCCGCTGCCCGCGAGCCGCCGGGCAAGATGAACTCTTTCAGCGGTGGCAGTGTGGCATTGTATTTTTCGAGCAGCGTATCGAGACGTGCGACTTGGCCGTCATTCATCATCACGAAGCCGGGAATACTCAGTTCGCCACCGAGATCGAATAAATCATGCTGTATGGTGATCAGCTCTTCGCGTAGCGAACTCGGTAACTCGTCGCATAGCAGCAGGCCGAGTTGAGAGTTCAACTCATCCACATCACCCATGGCTTGTACCCGCAGCGCGTGCTTGTCGGTTCGGCTACCATCGCCAAGACCGGTGGTGCCATCATCCCCTGTGCGGGTCGCAATTTTTGAGAGTCGGTTGCCCATGTTATGCCCCTTGAAACCGGCGCAAGGATACGGCAAAAGTACCAATCTGGCCGGCGCCGCGCCGCTGGGGGTGGCCGAATAACCCTGCTGGTCAGAGTACAATGTCGTTGCCTCGGAGAAATTCCATGAATCACCCCGCCCCTCCATCATTCAAGCGCGAATTGCCAGCCGATCTGCTAGCGGCGTTGCAAGCGCGCTTTGGTGATCGACTCTCCACCACGAAAGCGATGCGTGAGCATCACGGACGGGATGAATCGTCCTACGACCCCATGCTGCCAGATGCGGTGGTATTCGCTCATAGCGTGGATGATGTCTCTGCGGCAGTTGCGCTATGCAATCAATATCGTTTTCCGGTGATTGCTTACGGCACGGGCACGTCGCTGGAAGGCCATATTCTTGCGGTTCAAGGCGGTTTATCGATCGACGTTTCGCAGATGAACCAGGTGGTTGCTGTGAATGCGGAAGATTTGACTGTGTCGGTGCAACCTGGCGTCACGCGTAAGCAATTGAATGCCGAAATCAAAGACACCGGCCTGTTCTTTCCAATTGATCCCGGTGCGGATGCATCGCTGGGTGGTATGGCTGCGACCAGCGCCTCAGGTACGAATGCTGTGCGCTACGGCACCATGCGCGAGAATGTATTGGCGCTGACTGTCGTTACCGCAGATGGCAAAGTTATCAAGACCGGTACCCGCGCTAAAAAATCGTCGGCGGGCTACGACTTGACCCGTCTATTTGTGGGTAGCGAGGGGACGCTTGGCATCATCGTCGAGGTCACGCTGAAACTGTATCCGCAACCCGAGGCCATCTCGGCGGCGGTGTGCTCTTTCACCAGTATTGAGCGTGCGGTTAACACGGTGATTCAGACCATACAAATGGGTGTGCCAGTCGCACGGGTTGAATTTCTGGATGAGACCAGTGTACGTGCCTTGAACGCACACGATAAATTGAGCTTGCCTGAAAACCCACTGCTGCTGTTCGAGTTTCATGGCAGTGAGCATGGGGTCAAGGAGCAAGCTGAGGCGGTGCAGCAAATCGCCGATGAACATGGTGCGATTGGTTTTGAGTGGGCCACTCGACCAGAAGATCGATCCCGCCTCTGGCAAGCGCGGCACAATGCCTATTTCGCCTTGCTGCAATTAAGACCTGGTAGCCGTGCAATTTCTACCGATTGCTGCGTCCCGATCTCGCGCCTCACTGAGTGCTTGATGGCGACCAAAGAAGATCTCGAGCGCGAGTGTGTCATGCACGGCATCATCGGTCATGTGGGGGACGGTAATTTCCACGTGCAGATGATTATCGATCCCAATGATCCTGCAGATATCGCACGTGCTGAAGCCGTCAATGCACGCATGGTGTCGCGTGCAATCGCTATGCAGGGTACGTGTACCGGTGAGCATGGTATTGGACTGCACAAGATAGATTTCCTGGTGCAAGAGAGTGGTGAAGATACTGTTGACGTGATGCGCACGATCAAACACGCGCTCGACCCGCATAATATTTTCAACCCAGGCAAAGTATTGCGCTGGTAATGCAGTAAAACCAACCTCGACCATGGCAACACGTATCCCTCCGGTTCATGCGTTATCCGCTTTCGAGGCGGCTGCGCGCCATGGTTCATTCGCGCTGGCTGCCGAAGAGCTCTGCATTACCCCCTCGGCGTTATCGCATCGAATTCGTTTGCTGGAAGAATTTGTCGGTGAGCGCTTGTTTGTACGCGATGGCCGCAATGTCGGCTTGTCCGAGTTCGGTCGTCGTTATCTCGATGTGGTTCGACAAGCACTGCGCACGCTGACTGATTTTCCTATGCCGCGTCGTGCAGCCTCGGTACAGCCTCGACTGAAGATTACTGTGCCACCGACGTTTGCGCGGTATTTATTGGCACCCAATATCGGCTCATTCACTGAAACTTATCCTGATATTGCAGTCGAAATTTTTCTCTCGGTACCCTTGTATGACCTCGCACTCGCTGAAAGTGATCTCGAGGTGCGATTCGGCCCGGGCCGCTATCCGAATCTGCAGTGTGAGTTATTGTTCTCCGAGCCAACCTTCGCGGTTGCCAGCCCCAAGTATCTTGCGCAGATCGATCCGTTGAACGAACCTGCTGATCTGAAAAACGCAACGCTGGTCCGGTCTGCGCTCGAGCCATGGCAGCCTTGGTTTGAAGCCGCTGGCTTGGATTGGCCAGAGCCAACGGCCGGTATTCGTGTTGATGATCTGGGGCTGCTGCAAGAGATGGTGCGCCATGGTCATGGGGTGGGTCTGGCGCGCGCGCATTTTGCGCGCGAACTGCTTGCCTCGGGTGAATTGGTTCGCGTATTTGATGTTGAATCAATAGCACCGCCCCATTCTTACTATGTTGTCTATGAAAAACAGGTATTAGACCGTCCCGAAGTTGCGCTGTTACTTCAATGGATGAGAGATACCTTCGGTAATCTTTGATCATACGATCGATAATCGAACCCAGCGCGGAGTATCTTTAACTTCGCGGATAGTACCGATTAATTCTTTTCTCAAGACCTTCGCAACGAACGTTACCTCGTCTCTTGCTACTTAAGTGGTCGTTAATGCGTGCATCCCGCACGCATACTTGAAAGCAGGAGAATTCGATGAGTGTCAACTTCGGAGCCGGC
>CAZZMV010000162.1:0-4407 GCA_964655425.1 uncultured Bifidobacterium sp. | reverse complement strand
AAAATACCGCCGATCACTACCGTGGCCAATGGCCGCTGTACCTCGGCGCCGGTACCGGTCGCAATCGCCATCGGTAAAAATCCTAGCGAAGCCACCAACGCTGTCATCAGCACTGGGCGCAAGCGAGTGAGCGTGCCTTCGCGAATAGCATCTGCCAGCGCGTAACCTTGATCACTCAGATTACGAATAAAACTGATCAATACCAAGCCATTTAATACGGCCACACCAGAAAGCGCGATAAACCCGACCGCCGCAGAAATCGACAAGGGAATATCACGCAGCCAAAGCGCCAACACGCCACCGGTTAATGCAAACGGAATACCCGTAAACACCAATAAACCATCTTTCAAATTACCAAATACGGCGTACAGCAAGAGAAATACAAGTAATAGCGCGGCCGGTATCACCACTTGCAGACGTTTGGCGGCTGATTGCAGGTTTTCAAAAGTACCCCCCCACGTCACCCAGTAACCGGTGGGTAGCTTCAGATCAGCCAGTCGCTGCTCGGCCTCGGCCGCAAACGAGCCGACATCACGTCCGCGCACATTCGCCATCACCACCACGCGTCGCTTGCCGTTTTCACGGCTGACCTGATTCGGGCCGGGTGCGAGATGCAAATCCGCGACTTCAGCGAGTTGAATGAAACCACCACGGCCCTGTTTTCCTGTGCCTGGTAGATGAATCGGCAAACGACGAATCGCCTCGATATCGGTACGCAGAGATTCAGGCAATCGAACCACGATATCAAAGCGACGATCGCCTTCAAACAAGGTACCGCTACGGCTACCACCGACTGCTGCTGCAACAACATCCTGAATATCCGTCACATTCAAACCGTAGCGTGCGGCTTTTTGTCGATCGATATTCACCGACAGCACGGGCAAGCCCGTAGTCTGCTCAACCTTGACCTCTGCCGCGCCCGGTACCCGCTCGATACGAGCTGCAATCTCCTCGCCCAAGCGATGTAATTGGTCCATGTCGTCACCGAACACCTTTACCGCAATATCGCTACGTACACCCGAAATCAATTCATTGAACCGTAACTGAATCGGCTGCGAAAAATCATAGTTATTTCCCGGTATCTTCCACACCGTGTCGCTGATCGCTTGGATTAATTCATCACGTGTTTTACGTGGCTCGGGCCATTGTTCGATCGGTTTGAGCATGATGTAGCCGTCCGACAGACTGGGCGGCATGGGGTCAGTAGCGATCTCTGCCGTACCGATGCGCGTGAACATGCGGTCAATCTCTGGAAATTGCTTGATCAGCGTGCGCTCGATCTGTCCCTGCATCTCGACAGCCTGAGTCAGGCTGATACCCGGTGCACGAATCGTCTGCACTGCCAGATCACCTTCGTTCAGGTTAGGAATAAATTCACTCCCAAGTCGCGTCATCAATAAACCACATAACACCACGAGTACTGCTGCCACGGTCAGCACCAGCGCCTTGGTTTGCATCACCCATTCATACATCGGCAAGTAATACTGGCGCGCCAGCCGCATCAAGATGTTTTCTTTTTCACTGACCTGGCCGGTCACAAACATCGCAACGGCTGCCGGCACAAAGGTTACCGACAGCAGCATCGCGGCAAGTAATGCTGTCACGACCGTGAATGCCATTGGATTGAACATTTTTCCTTCAATCCCCGATAGTGAAAAAATCGGTAGATACACCACGATGATGATGAACTGACCAAACAGTAAAGGGCGACGTGACTCACGCGCTGCCTCAAACACCTCGTGAAACCGCTCTTGTTGATTCAGTGCTCGACCGGCCTGCTGCTGCGCATGCGCCAAGCGCCGTATGCAGTTCTCGACAATGACCACCGCACCATCAACGATGATGCCGAAATCCAGCGCCCCCAAACTCATCAGATTAGCGCTGACTTTTTGCTGCACCATGCCAGTGAGCGTAAACAGCATCGATAGCGGAATGATGGCCGCGGTAATCAGGGCAGCACGCAAATTACCCAAAAATACGAAAAGCACCGCAATCACCAACGCCGCGCCTTCCAGCAAATTTGCTTGTACGGTCGCGATCGCTTTGTCGACTAAATTGGTTCGGTCATACACTGTCACCGCCCGCACACCTTTTGGCAGGTTGCGGTTGATCTCTTGCATACGCCGATCGACGGCTTGCGAGACATTGCGACTGTTCTGCCCGATCAGCATGAATACCGTGCCGAGTACAGTTTCATCGCCATTCAGCGTGACCGCACCCGTGCGTAATTCGCGACCGATACCCACCTCGGCCACATCCCTCACCCGCACCGGGACACCAGACTCGTTTTTAATGATCACATCGCGAATATCATCGACGGTGCGTAGTTGCCCGGGCACGCGCACGAGGTACTGCTCACCGCGTTTTTCGATATAACCCGCGCCGGCATTTTGGTTGTTGCTGTCAATCGCGCCAACCAGCTCTGCCATTGACACACTCACCGCCGCCAAACGTTCAGGGCTCGGCGCGACTTGATACTCCTTGACGTAGCCACCAATCGAATTGATGTCGGTGACACCCGGTACCGTGCGCAGCTGTGGCTTGATGACCCAGTCTTGTATCTCACGCAAATCGGTGCCGGTATAAGGCGTACCGTCTGGCTTGGTCGCACCTTGGTCTGCTTCTACCGTCCACAGATAAATTTCGCCGAGGCCGGTGGCAATCGGCGCCAAGGCGGGTATCAGCCCTGCCGGCAGACGCTCGCGCGCTTGGGCAATTCGCTCATTGACCAGCTGACGCGCAAAAAACAAATCGGTGTCCTCATTGAAGATCACGGTGACTTGCGACAAGCCGTAGCGCGACAACGACCGGGTCTGCTGTAGCCCCGGCAAACCCGCCATCACGGTTTCTACCGGAAAGGTAATACGCTGCTCGGTCTCGAGTGGTGAATAACCGGGTGCGTAGGTGTTGATCTGCACCTGTACATTGGTGATGTCGGGCACCGCATCGATTGGCAAGCGCTGGTAGCTGTAGATGCCAATCACCACCAGCATCACACAAGCGAACATGATCAGCACGCGCTGCGCGATCGAAAACTGTATGAGTCGCTCGAACATGTGTGTGCCTGGGCTAGTTGCCGTCTTCTGTCGCTTGCTTGGCTAGCTCGGACTTGATGACATAACTATTGGCTCCAGCGTAACGGGTGCCCGGGGCGAGCTCGCTGGTGATCTCGATGTACTTGCCATCGGTACGCCCGGTTGTCACCGGGCGCGGCAGAAAGCGATTACCGTCACGCACAAAAATCACTTGCTGCGGGCCCAACGATTGAAGCGCATCATTTTTTATTGCAACCGGTACCAGTGCATCAGCCGCTTTCACTTCAACATTCACAAACAAGCCGGGGCGCCACAGGCCTTTACTATTGGCGACCACGATTCGCGCTTTGGCCATGCGGGTCTGCTCACCCACCAAGGCACCGATGAATGCAATGGTGCCCATGGTCTCGGCATCAAACGCAGTAGCACGCACTTTGACTTTGTCACCGACGCGAACCAGCGGCAAATCCTTGGCAGGTATATAGACCTCGACCCAGACTGTGCTGAGATCGGCAATCGTGAAAATCGGTGTATCTTCTTTGACTGCCTCGCCAATGGACAAGTTACGCTCGACGATCACGCCATCATAGGGTGCGTGCAATTCGAAACGATTGAGTGCCTTGGCACTTAAACTGACACCAAGTGCCCGCAGCTTCTGTACTGCATTGTCACGTCGTATCTCTGCTTCCTCTACAGCGTGTTGCGCCTCGAGATAATCCTGCTCGGCGCTTACACGTTGCTCCCATAAACGCTTCTCACGCTGAAACACCATCTTTACATGCTCGAGATGGCGCTCGGCACTTTGCAATGCACTGCGCTGATCAGAAATCTGCTGACTGGAAAACACCACCAGTAACTGACCTTTATGGACCATTTGCCCGGTTGCGACCGCCACAGTTTCAGCAACCCCCGCAACACGCGGCACTACGTGCACCGTCCGATCATCATTGAGCTGCACTTCACCCGGAAACTGCACCATGGAAGTAATTCGCGCAGGTGCCACTGATTCGACAGAGATACCAGCCGCTTTGATTTGCGCATCATCGATCGTGACTTCATTGGCATGCAGCGCGGTAGCGCCTGTAGCCGGTTGCCCCGCTGCTTGTTTGGCCTTGGCCGCATCATCATCTTGCTGAGTGTGCTTGCTGCGATCCGTCGATAAAATCATGGCGCCGAGTGCAATACCCACCACCACAACAGCAGCAATCGCTGCCAACGATGAACGACCGTGATGTTTGCCGATACGCGGTACGGGCATGTTGATTCCTTATTACTTTTAACGCTCGTTATCAGAAGTCAGTTCACCGATCAGGCTTTCAAGCTCGGCCTGCGCCCGATGAAAATTCGCCAATGCAATCAGGTACTGCGATTT
>CAZZMV010000161.1:0-4408 GCA_964655425.1 uncultured Bifidobacterium sp. | reverse complement strand
GGTTCGATCCCGCTCAATTGTGCGACGATTGCCGCCGCCGCAACCTTGGCATGGTTATTCGCCATGTGCCCGCTTTTCGGCATCAACTGTGCGACTTGTATCGCATCGCCAATCACAAAAACATCTTTCGCGGCAGTCGATTCAAAGGTTTGATAATTCACACCACACCAACGACCATTCGCCATATTGGCCAAGCCGGTTTGCGTGGCGATCTTGTTGGCACGCATCGCGGGCAAGGCATTGATCACATCCGCCTTGATTGAATCATGCACATCAAATTTGATTAGACCGTCGGCTGCTGACACAGCGACTGTCTTGTGCTGGTTGTGGTACTCGACGATGCCCGGGTAGCGATCGGCCCACGCTTTTTTAAACAGCGCAGGTTTGGACACCACATCCTGGTTGGCATCGAATACCAGTACTTTGCTTTTCGGCTTGTGACGTTTGAAATAAAAAGCCACTTGGCATGCACGCTCATACGGGCCGGGCGGGCAGCGAAAGGGTGCTTCTGGAATGGTGAGCGCATATACGCCGCCATCCGGCATGGCTTCAAGTTGCTTGCGCAGCGCATTGGTCTCGGGCCCGGCTTTCCAGGCTTGCAGAATTTTTCCTTGTTGCTGTGCTTCAGTGAGGCCGTCGACACTGCTGAAATTCATGTCGATACCCGGTGACATCACCAGCTTGTCGTAGCTGAGTACGCTACCGCCGGAAAGTTTGACGGTGCGCGCAACCGGATCGACCGCCACTGCGACATCGCGCGCATGGGTGACACCGTGCTGTTTGGTGAGTGAGGTGTAAGGCCGACTCAGATCAGCCAGCGTGCGGCTGCCACCCACCACCAGATTCGATAGCGGGCATGAAATAAACGATTGTTCTGGCTCGACCAGTGTTACCTCGATACGCTTTTGCGACATCAAGCGAATATATTTTGCGGCCGTGGCACCACCGTAGCCACCACCAATCACCACCACCTTGGCACCACGCATGGCGTGTGCGTTGATGCTGCTTGTGCCCAGGGCTAGCGCAGCACTCGCTTGAAGAAATAATCTGCGATCCATAGTTGTTCTTTCAGCGTTTTTGCGCAGCGAAGTAATCTGCCAGTAGTTGGGTTTGGGTTTCAGAAAATCCCTTGGCGATCTGGTGCATGATGGTGGCCTTGCGTTCACCGCTGCGGAAAGCTTTCATTTGCGCGACCAGTTCGTCGGCACTACGACCCGCCAATCCGGGCACCGCAGCGCCGTTCACTGCGCGGCCCTCGGTGCCATGGCAGTTGGCACAGGTCGCCGCCAGGCTCTGCACGTAGAGCGGTGGCATCGATAGCGACTGCGGCTCGATATCTACTGCCGTGCGCGGGGGCGGTGTAGATGGTCCGGCTCGTTGCGGCTCGATACTGTCGATCGCCAGCGCGGATGAAACTGGCAGTATGGCTTGCAACGCGATGAGCGTCAGCAAAACGGGATGAATTCGCATGAATGATCTCCAGCAGCGCGTGGCGCGTGGCACAGGGTTGGAAAATTATTTTTCAAGCGCGCCGATGTTTGCAGATTCTACTCGTAAAAATTTCCGCTGATATACTTTTCAGCCCGTTGTTTAAGCAGCTCGCCACTGGGGCAGTCTGTGTGCAGCGACTCGCGGAGCGTGATTAATGAAAGCCATTTTGCTGTTAATGACATTGTTGGGTATTGCCGGTGCGGCGCATGCGGACTGGGAGCGCATAGGCGCAGGCCCGGCCAACGCCGTACTCTACAAAAATGCGGGTAGCCCCGAGCGCAGCGGGCCAGACACCATCAAGTTATGGCATGTGGTCGATTATCCGGCCGATCAGGATTACGAAGGCAAGCCGTTTCGCTCAATGAAGTTGAACTATGAGTACGACTGCAGCAAGCAGGTATTGCGTGAGTGGTTGCGCGTGCTGCACAAAGATGGCATGGGCGGTGGCTTGACCGTGTACTGGACTCATGGCCCTTGGCCATGGGTAAAGCCTGAGGATGGCAGTGTCGACGCGGCGCTGTTGTCGGCTACGTGCAAATAGTCGATTCATGAGCGAGCGACGAAGCGCAGGGCGTCTATTGCCAGCGCCCGAAAACTTCATTCCAGATAGCCTGCTTGAGGAGATCAGCGACCACGGCTTGGATGCGTCGCGCCGAGATTTTCTGCGTAAGAGTTTTGTGGCAGCGAGCGCAACGCTTGCCAGTGGTGCGGCATTGGCGGCGCCCGATCATCCTGCTGCCGATGGTGATGTGGCGATTTTGCAACCGTCTGTGCATGCCACTCGTTTGGGGTATCCGGTTGCGCACACTCCGTACGGTTTGCCCTCGAAGCATGAAGCGAATTTGCAGCGGCGCGAGTCGCCTGGCTTGACCCGTAAGCGCGAGAGCAGTATTTCGTTTACACCGCTGCAAGGACTGTTCGGCATCATCACCCCCAGCGGTTTGCATTTCGAAAGACACCACGCGGGTTGGCATGACATCGACCCACGCGACCATCGATTGATGATCAATGGTTTGGTCTCAACTGCCAAGGTTTACACCATGGCTGAATTGATGCGTTTGCCGTCGGTGTCGCGCATGCATTTCATTGAGTGTGGTGCCAACAGCGCAATGGACTGGGCCAGTCCGGCGGTGCCATCAGTGCAGTACACCCACGGCATGTTGTCGTGTTGCGAGTTCACTGGCGTACCCTTGTCCTTGCTACTTGAAGACTGCGGCATTGATAAGAGCAAGGCAAAGTGGGTGCTGGCTGAAGGTAACGATGGCGCTAGCTTAACGCGCAGCATACCGATTGAGCGCGCACTGGATGATGCAATTGTGGCGTGGGGTATGAACGGCGAAATGCTGCGGCCCGAGAATGGTTACCCGTTACGTTTGGTGGTACCGGGCCTGCAAGGCGTGTGCTGGGTCAAGTGGCTGCGACGGCTTGAGGTGGGTGATGCACCATTTGGCACGCGCGAAGAATCCACACAATATCTTGATCTGATGCCGGATGGTGTGCAGCGCCAATACACCGTCATTCAAGAATGCAAATCGGTGATTACGGCACCATCGGGTGGGCAGCGCTTGCTTGATAAAGGCTTCTACAACATTACCGGTTTGGCCTGGTCTGGTCGCGGAAAAATCACGCGCGTTGATGTCTCAGTCGATGCCGGACGTAATTGGAAGACAGCACGACTCGAGTCGCCGGTGCTGCCGAAATGTTTGACGCGATTTAATCTGGATTGGGAATGGGATGGCAAGCCTTACATTCTTCAGTCGCGCGCAATCGATGAAACCGGTCATGTGCAGCCGAAGATTGCCGAGTTACGCGCGGTGCGCGGTAAGCGCTCGGTCTATCACAACAATGCGATCCAATCTTGGCAGGTGTCTGCCGCAGGGGAGGTGATGAATGTACAAATCTCCTGATCGCGTTCGCGTAATATTTGCGTGGATTTGGGGTGCTTTGCTCTTGGTATCTATCTCGACTGCACACGCGGAAAAATTTGCAGGTATCGGGCGCAAAGCCACCACCAACGAAATTGCTGCTTGGGACATTGATGTGCGGCCGGACTTTCAAGGGCTGCCGCGCGGCTCAGGCAGCGTGGCGCAGGGTGAAAAAATCTGGGTCGCAAAATGTGCGAGCTGTCATGGCGAGTTTGCCGAATCACCGAGCGTATTTCCGCCGCTGGTCGGCGGCACCACCAAAGCTGATATTGAACGCGGTCGTGTCGCTGGTTTGTCTGCGGCGAGTGAAAACTCTAAAACCACTATGATGAAGCTGGCCACGGTTTCAACGCTATTCGATTACATCCGCCGCGCCATGCCGTTCGATGCACCCAAGAGTTTGAAAGTCGATGAGGTCTACGCGGTGACAGCGTTCATGCTGAATCTGGCTGATCTGGTCCCTGCTGATTATGTGCTGAATGAAAAAAATATCGCCGAGGTGCAGCGTCGTTTGCCTAATCGGGATGGCAATACGATCGCGCACGGCATGCTCGAGGTGCGTGGCAAGCCCGACGTGAGCGGTAAGGATTGCATGCGCGATTGCCTGGTCGATACCAATACGATGCTGGTGCTGCCATCCACGGTGAATGGCTTGAACGGTAATCTGGCGGATCAAAATCGTCCGTATGGGTCGATTCGAGGTATCGAAACCCGTCGTGCTCCGTAGGGCGTGTGCCGCGTTGAGGTGGCACAATAAGGCACCGACATCACTGTCTTTCATTCGGAGAGAAGCTTGGATCCCCGCAGGCGTGACCTGATACGCGTGACCAGCGCTTTGTCATTGGCATTCGGCAGTGGTCTGCTGACGCCAGCGCAGGTGTTTGGCGCGACGCGCTGGGGCAACGACTGGAACGGCGCGGTGTACAGTGCGCGCAGTTTGGAGGCTTTTGTGCGCGCCATGCAGGGCGACACCACCACGCCGAATGAGCCGC
>CAZZMV010000160.1:0-4416 GCA_964655425.1 uncultured Bifidobacterium sp. | reverse complement strand
GCGTCATCGACGACGAAGCCGGTGGCGATGGTGAGGGCCATCAGCGATAAATTGTTGAGCGAGAAGCCCAGCAAGTACATCACGCTGAAGGTGCCGAGTAGCGAGACGATGGCGGCCACCGCCGGAATGAGGGTGGCGCGCGCGCTGCGCAGAAACGCACTCACGACCAGAATCACGAGAATGATGGATATCACCAATGTCAGCTCGATTTCTCGCAGAGATGAACGTATCGAGTTGGTACTGTCGGAGGAGATCTTCAGCTCGATATCTGGTGGTAGCTCATCTTTCAGGGCTGGCACCAAAGCACGAACTGCGTCTACTGTTTCGATGACATTGGCGGTCGGCTGGCGATACACCATCACCACCACCGCGGGTACGCCGTTGAAAAGACCCAGGGTGTTTCTGTCTTCGCTGCCGGTATAGACATTCGCCACATCTGCCAAACGTACCGGCGCACCATTGCGCCACGCGACAATTAGCTGCTGGTAGCTTTCTGCGTTGAGGCGATCAGCCGTTGCACCGGTGTTGGTGATGATCTGAAATGATCGACCGTCACCCTCAATCATGCCCTTGGGCCGATTCGCGGTGGCAGACTGAATCGCAGCGCGCACATCTTCAGCAGATAACCCTTGCCGATGCAGCGCAAACGGCAGTAGCTCGATCCGTACCGCCGGCATCGAACCACCACCCAACTCGACGTCACCGACGCCTTCAACTTGCATCAGGCGCTGCTGTATCTGATTCGATACCGCCTCATAAATCTGGCCGGTCGAGCGGGTTTTTGAGGTCAGTGCCAGCACAATCACTGGTGAATCGGTGGGGTTTGATTTCGAGTAGGTGGGGTTAGAGCGCAGCGAGATCGGCAAATCCGCGCGTGCAGCATTGATCGCGGCTTGCACCTCGCGCGCCGCAGTATCAATTTTTTTGGAGAGTTCAAATTGCAAATTGATGCGTACCGAGCCGTTGCCACTGCTTGAGCTCATCTCGGTTACGCCGGGTATTGCGCCTAGCCGTCGCTCGAGTGGCGAAGCCACGCTCGACGCTAATGTCGCCGGACTGGCGCCGGGCAGTTGCGCACGCACCGAGATACTGGGTGATTCGACTTGCGGTAACGGCGCCACCGGTAACAAGAAAAATGCAGCGATCCCGGTGAGTGCGATCGCAATCGTCAGCAGCGTGGTACCGATCGGCCGTTCAATGAAGGGCCGCGACAGGTTCATGGTTCCATCCCCGAGCTAGTGTCGGTTTTTGTCGTGGAACTCGACGACGATGGCGCTGCAGAGGTTTGTATTGAGCGCGTGCTACTACCCAGCCATTGCTGACCAAGACGATCAAAGCCGAGATAAATCACCGGCGTGGTAAACAAGGTCAGCAATTGGCTCACCAATAGCCCCCCAAAAATTGCCAGACCCATGGGGTGCCGTAACTCAGCGCCTTCACCCCAGCCGAGCATCAGGGGCAAGGCCGCAAATAGTGCTGCCAGCGTGGTCATTAAAATCGGGCGAAAGCGCAGCAAAGCCGCTTGTTCAATCGCCTCGCGCGGGGATTTGTTTTCATTTCGCTCAGCGGCAATCGCAAAGTCGATCATCATGATCGCGTTTTTCTTGACAATGCCGATCAACAAAATAATGCCGATCACGCCGATCACCCCCAACTCGTGGCCGGCAATCATCAATGCCAGTAACGCGCCCACGCCCGCTGAAGGCAGCGTCGATAAAATCGTCAGCGGATGCACATAGCTTTCATACAGCACGCCTAGCACGATGTATACGCAGATCACTGCCGCTAAAATCAGCCATAACTGATTCTCCAATGCCGCATCAAACGCGCCCGCTGCACCCAAAAAATTCAGTGTCACAGCAGCCGGCATACCAATCTCTTGCGCTGCTTTGCGGATTGCACGCACTGCATCTTCCAGCGCCACGCCGGGCGCAGTATCGAACCCGATTGTGGTAGCCGGGAACTGACCTACCCGCGTGATTTGCAGTGGCGATGTTTGCTCACGCACACTGGCAATTGCGCCCAGTGTGGTGGGTTTGCCGGAACCAGTTTTGATCGGCATATCTGCCAGCGCTTGCGCCGAAGTAGCGCTGCCGGGTGCAGCCTCCAGCACCACACGCAGCTGGTTAGTATCAGAAAAAATCGTCGACACAATGCGCTGACCAAACGCGTTGTAGAGCGCATCATCAATTGCTGCGGCACTCACTGCCAGGCGCGAGGCGCTGTCACGATCAACGCTGACCATCAATGATGAGGCGCTGACGCCCACGTCTGAGACTACGTGTGATACCGCCTGATCATGCAACAGCTGCTGCACCAGCAACTCGGTCCAGCGTTGCACCGTAGCGGTATCCGCACCTTCCAATGCCACGCGGTATTGTGTCGGGCCGGTTTCTGCATCAATCGTCAGATCCTGCACTGGTTGCACATACAAGCGGGCGCCGGGTACTTGTGCGGCACGTGCACGTAAACGATCCATGATCTGTTGCTGGGTCGCGCTACGTTCAGTACGCAGGTTGATCAGTAAGCTACCGGTGTGCAGCATGGGGTTGCTGTTGCCGACACCCACCTGCGAGCTCAGTGAGGCCACATCCGGGTCTTGCAACAACTCGCGTGCAACGGCTTGCTGCAGGCTGGCCATCGCTGCAAATGAAATACCTTCACGCGCCTCGACTCTGGCTTGTAACCGGCCGGTGTCCTGCGGCGGAAACAGACCCTTTGGTATGGAGACGTAAAGTAGCACGGTGAGTAGCAGGGTACCCAGCGCGAGCAGCAAGGTGAGGGGCTGATGCGCAAGTACCCAAGTCAGCATCTGCCGGTAAGCATTCAGTAAACGATCAAATCCTGACTGCAGCGCACGCGCCGGCGCGGATGGATGAAGATTCGAATCAGCACGCAGCAGCCGCGCCGCCATCATCGGCACCAGCGTCAATGACACCAGCGCGGAGATCACAATGGTGATCGCTAGCGTCACTGCAAACTCGCGAAACAAACGACCCACCACATCCGACATGAACAGCAGCGGGATCAGTACCGCAATCAATGAGACGGTCAGCGAGATAATCGTGAAACCGATTTCACCGGCACCTTTGAGCGCGGCTTGCAGCGGCGGCTCGCCGCGTTCGATGTAGCGTGAGATATTCTCTTGCGAGACGATGGCATCATCGACCACAAAGCCGGTCGCAATGGTCAGCGCCATCAAGGTTAGGTTGTTCAAGCTATAGCCGAGCAAGAACATTGCGCCACAGGTACCCAGCAGCGAGATCGGTACGGCCAGACTCGCAATCACGGTTGCCTGCCAGCTCCGCAAAAACAGCAAGATCACAAGCACCACTAGCGCCACCGCGACAAATAGCTCGATAGTGACGTGCTGTATCGAAGCGCGTATGGTGCCGGTTCGATCAGATAACACCGTAACTTTTACCGAGGCAGGCAGGCTCTCGGTTAATTCGGGTAGCCGCTGCTGAATCGCGTCCACGGTTTGAATCACGTTAGCGCCGGGCTGGCGCTGCACATTCAACACGATGGCTGGGGTCAGATCAGCCCATGCGGCCAGGCGCACGTTTTCTTGTGCTTGCACGACGCGCGCCACATCCGACAAACGCACCGGCGCACCGTTTTTCCAGGCGATGATCAGGTTGGCATAGTCTTGTGCCGACTTCAGTTGGTCATTGGCATTGATCGAGTAGAAGCGCGTTGCGCTATCGATATTGCCTTTGGCGGTGTTGGCGTTGGCCTGCGTGATGGCGGTGCGCAGGTTGTCCATGCCGAGCCCGGCTGCAGCTAGCGCGCGCATATCGGCTTGAATTCGAATCGCCGGTTTGTGGCCGCCCGAGAGTGTGACCAAGCCAACACCGCTGACCTGACTGATTTTCAATGCCAGTCGGTTATTCGCAATCTGATGCAGCTCGGTCAGCGGCAGGGTATCGGAGGTGATCGCCAGCGTCAGTACCGGCGCGTCGGCAGGATTTACTTTGGCGTAGATGGGTGGTGCGGGTAGATCGGCGGGCAGCAACGCATTGGCTGCATTGATCGCAGCTTGTACTTCTTGTTCAGCGATATCCAGCCGAACACCGAGATTGAACTGCAAGGTAATGGTTGAAAGGCCGGCGGCGCTGGCTGAACTCATGCGCTTCAAACCAGACATTTGCCCGAATTGCCGCTCAAGTGGCGCCGTGACCGTTTGGCTCATCACCTCCGGGCTGGCACCGGGGTACTGGGTTTGCACTTGAATGGTGGGGAAATCCACCTGCGGCAAGGCGGCGATGGGCAGAAAACGCAGACCGATCAACCCTGCCAGCACAATCGCGACCATCAGCAGCGAGGTCCCGACCGGCCGCAGGATGAACGGACGCGAAGGGGTCATCCGCCGCTCGCGGGTCGGCGGCGTTTTTCACCGCCCGGGCGTTCCTCGCC
>CAZZMV010000159.1:0-4421 GCA_964655425.1 uncultured Bifidobacterium sp. | reverse complement strand
TTGGGTGATCCGGCTCGGAAAACGCGCTACAATTCGCCCGCTTTAATTTTCAACGGAGAGACACACATGAAAGCTATTCTGGTCGCTGCCGTAGCCGTTGCAGCTTTGGCTTCCAACGCGGCGCTCGCTAGCGAGCAACTGGCAAAAGAAAAAAACTGCCTCGCCTGCCATGCGATTGATAACAAGGTGGTCGGCCCCGGTTATAAAGAGGTCGCAGCAAAATACAAAGGTGATAAATCCGCCGAAGCCAAACTGGCGACCAAGATTCAAAAAGGTGGTGGTGGTGTGTGGGGTCAAGTACCAATGCCCGCCAACCCTCAGGTGAGCGAAGCCGAAGCGAAGAAGCTGGCAGCATGGGTGTTGTCGTTGAAATAATCGCGACGCTCATTTTTCAAGAGCCGTAGAAAAAAGCGCTCCGATCGGAGCGCTTTTTCATTGGTACGATGAATCGTTCGACGATTTACATCAGGGCAGACTTCAACGCACGACGGCAATTTGTGAACGCTTGCCGGCTTGGTAGGTGTAAAGCGTTAACGTACCTTGTTTCATATCCCCTTTCGGATCGAACTCGATTTTTCCGGTAACACCTTGGTAGCTGGTTTTAGCGAGTTCGGGTAAGTATTTGGATGGCTCGGCGGAATTGGCACGCTGCATCGCGTCGGCCATGACCATCACAGCGTCATAGACATACGGCGCATAGAGCTTGACGTCGATGCCGAATTTTTTCTTGTAGTCGGTGCGAAAGCCATCCATTGCTTTCTTGCCGCTATCTTCCACACCACCCGCCTCTGCGCAGACGACTTGGCCATCCGCCATTGATCCTGCGGAGAGTGCGGGTAACTGCTCGGTGCAAATGCCGTCACCACCCATGAACTTGGCGTTGATCCCAAGTTGCTTCATCTGACGCAGCATCGGCCCACCTACCGCATCCATACCACCGAAGAAAACCAGTTCGGGTTGTTTGCCTTTAATCGCAGTGAGGATAGCGTTGAAATCTGTGGCTTTATCAGTGGTGTATTGTCGCCCAACGATATTGATTCCGGCTGCTTTCGCAGCCTTGGCAAACTCATCGGCAACACCCTGACCGTAGGCGGTGCGGTCATCAATGATTGCAATATTTTTTACCCTGAGCGTGTTGGCAGCGTAGCGACCCAGAGCGCCGCCCAATTGACCATCATTGGCAACCACACGGAAAGCGCCCTTGTAACCCTGCTGTGTGTATTTCGGGTTGGTGGCGGATGGCGAGATTTGCGGGATACCGTGATCGTGATAAATTTTTGACGCAGGGATGGTCGTGCCGGAATTGAGATGACCGATCACACCATTCACCTTGGCATCGGTGAGTTTCTGTGCGACTGATGTTGCTTGCTGTGGATTGGCCCCATCATCTTCGGCGACCAGTTGGAACTTCACTTTTTTTCCATCCAGGCTGATGCCTTTGGTGTTCAATACATCGATGGCCATGCGCGCGCCGTTTTCGTTATCTTTACCGAGATGCGCGATTGGGCCGGAGAGTGGACCGACGTGCCCGATCTTGACGATCTGTTCTTGCGCTAACACGGATGCCGCAGGCAAAACCAAGGTCAGCAAATAAAGGCAGCGATATTGAAACCACATGGAAAACCTCCGATGGGTGGGAAAAAAATAATTCTACCCGCGTGCGGGTATCGAGATCAGCGGCGGTGTTAACGCATGCCTGGTCTCGCCGGTAAATTCAAAATTCAGATCGGGCTGTCGTCCTGAAACAATATCGGCGATGGCGCGCCCCGACCCGCAGCCCATGGTCCAGCCCAAGGTGCCGTGACCGGTATTCAGGAACAGGTTGTTGTAACGCGAACGACCGATGTAGGGAATGTTAGACGGTGTCATCGGCCGCAGCCCGCTCCAGTACACCGGGTTCTCATAATCGCAGGCATTCGGAAACAGCTCGCGGGTACGGCGCGTAATCGCTTCGCAGCGCACCTCATTCAACTCGCGTGAGTAGCCGTTAATCTCGGCAGTACCCGCGACTCGCAGGCGATCACCGAGTCGCGATATCACAAGCTTGTGGCCATCATCGGTCAGCGATACCGTGGGCGTCAATGCTGGTTGTTTGACCATGTAAGTCGCCGAGTAGCCTTTGCCGGGATAAATCATCAAATCAATCCCGATTCGTTTGGCTAGCGGTTGCGAGAAACTTCCCATCGCAAGCACGTAGCTATCCGCTTTAAGCTGCTCGTGCCGGCCATGCGCATCAATTACCTCGACTGCAGCGATACGTGATGAGGTACCGCTTCCCTCAGTGAGTAAACGTGTCACGATGGTATTGAACACAAAGCGTGTACCGCTTTGCTCGCAGGCTTGCGCTAATCCGGTTGTAAATTTGTAGACATCACCGGATTCATCGGTCGGTGTGAAGTCGGCGCCAACCAGCTTGGATCGAATCGAGGCGAGTGCGGGCTCGATTCGAACGGCTTCATCTGCGTCGACACTGTGACGCGGACAACCCAAATCTCGCATCAGTTGCGCAGCTGCTAATGACTGCTCGAATTCGGTTGGGTCGGTATAGAAGTGAAGTATGCCGCGTGTTTCGCAGTCATATTCAATCCCGGTTTCAGCACGCAGCGCTTGCAATGTCTGTCGGCTGTATTCCGCTAGCGCGACAATCTGGCGGATGTTGTGTGCTGCGCGATCGGGCGTACATTCGCGAAGGAATTTCAAGCCCCAGCGCCATTGCAACCAATCGGCGCGTGGTCGAAACAACAGCGGCGCATCGTCTTTGCTGAGCCAGCGCAGCAGCTTCAGCGGTGCGCCAGGGTTTGCCCAGGGTTCTGCGTGTGAAACGGAGATTTGGCAACCATTGGCAAAGCTGGTTTCCTGCGCGACGCCCGGTTGCCGATCAATGACGGTAACCTCATGCCCGGCTTTTTGCAAAAACCAGGCCGAGGCCGTGCCTACGATGCCGGCACCGAGCACAATCACTTTCATTCTGGATCCTGTGAAGAATACGACGCGTTTGAAGCGGCGCTGATCATGACGGTACGCTGCGCGAAGTGCTGCTTGCTATAGAAAACTAATCTACTCAGGCATGATTCGACGTCAGCGCAGCAATTTCTTGAGCAACCGCGCTGCGAACCTCTTCTTGCAAACGCGCCTCAAGCAATGCGCCGAGTTCGTAAGCAACTTTGCTGGAAAGTTCCGAGGTTGCGGCCTGTGCGGCAACCGGCAAAGCATTCGTCAGTGTATTTAATAGTTCTGCTTGTAGTCGTGCGCCGAGTGCCTGCGGCAGATGCTCTCTCAGCGCGGCTTCCACCAACACTGGCACTTGTACCGATAGTTCGGTAATCAGTCGCTGCGAAAGGGTCTCTTCGATCTGATCAAGTGGTAAAGCAGCATATGACTCGGGTACCTTGGATACAGCGGTAGTGTCGATGACATCGGTGAGTATCGGGATATCTTGCTCGGTATCGTTCATGATCAGTCAGCCACATGGTGGGTGAGCGGGTAGCCACGTTGCTGATAGTACTTGTAGCGCTCGCGACCTGCAATCAAATCCTGTGAATCATTTGAAACCAACTCGAACAGACGCTCAAAACGCGCAAAAAAAGTCGGGGTACGTTGAGACAAGTTGACAAGCGCCTCATGGTGCGGCAGTGGCAGCTCACAATCGTCGGTCAGGATAATCGGCGTTTGTGCTGCCAATGCGTCACCGGCAACTACGTGAGGCAGAAAGTCTTGCTCGGAAAATGTCCAAAGCATCGCGTCGATCCGCGCCAACTGCGCGCTGTCTTCCGTCAGCACGACCAGCCTGGTGTTGGCGGTTTGCGCTTTGCGTATCAAGCGGCACGCGTAGTGCAGCTTGTCGGGCACCTTGCTGTGGAAATCGATTCGCGTCATGCGCCAGCTTGCACCATCCCGTTATGACGCAATAGCGCATCAATGTTGGGTGCGCGGCCGCGGAATGCAGTAAACGATTCCAACGCTGGTCTTGACCCGCCAACGGACAATATCTCTCGGTGAAAAGCCAAGCCGGTTTCTGCCAAACGGTTGGGGTCGCCTTGTGCTTCTTCGAATGCACCATAGGCGTCGGCAGATAAAACCTCAGCCCATTTGTAGCTGTAATAACCGGCGGCGTAACCACCGGCAAAAATATGCGAGAACGAATGTTGAAATCGATTGAATGCGGGCGGGATGATGACTGCGACTTGATGTCTGATTTCAGCCAGCAAATCCGCAACGGTTTTACTGCCGCTTGGATCATAGTCGTCGTGCAAATGCATGTCGAATAAAGAAAACTCAACTTGTCGCAGCATTTGCAAACCTGACTGAAAATTCTTGGCAGCGATCATTTTGTCGTACAACGGCCGTGGCAGCGATTCACCGGTGTCAGCATGCTCGGTCATATGCTGCAAGACGTCCCACTCCCAGCAGAAGTTTTCCAT
>CAZZMV010000158.1:0-4472 GCA_964655425.1 uncultured Bifidobacterium sp. | reverse complement strand
TTGCATGAATGTCCTTTCAATACCCTCGGCTCGTTACACCGATAAGGCTGATGGCATATCGAAAAACTACCCACCGAACAGTGAGTAGCGGGAAAAATCAGCGCGAATACAATTCAACGATCAGTGACTCGTTGACTTCCTGGTTGTAATCGCTGCGGTCAGGCAAGCTCTTGAGTGAGCCTTCCATTTTTTTCGCGTCCACCGATACCCACATCGGGAAGCCGGATTGTTCTGCCAACGACAAAGCCTCGGCAATACGGACTTGTTTCTTGGCTTTTTCACGCACCGAAACAACATCGCCGACGCGGACAGCATAAGAAGGAATATTCACGACATGGCCGTTGACCACGATCGCCTTGTGTGACACCAGCTGGCGGGCCTCGGCACGCGTCGAAGCAAAACCAAGACGGTAGACGACGTTATCCAGACGAGACTCGAGCAGCTGCAGCAAGGTCTCACCCGTGTTGCCTTTGCGACGGTCTGCTTCAGCGAAATAACGGCGGAACTGACGCTCCAGCACACCGTACATGCGCTTTACCTTTTGCTTCTCACGGAGCTGGTTACCGTAGTCGGAAGTGCGAGCGCCGGAAGTACGGCCGTGTTGTCCAGGCTTGGAATCCAGCTTGCATTTGGATTCCAAAGAGCGACGTGCGCTCTTCAAAAATAGATCGGTGCCTTCACGGCGAGAAAGCTTTGCTTTCGGTCCAATGTAACGTGCCACGGTATTTCCTCTACGTTAATGACGCCTCGGGCAAGCTGCCTCGTGGCGCTAGTCCGGTCTGCCTGCTACCGAACAGTGGTCTTAGAACAAAACCCGCCACTGCATGGCGGGTCGCGAACAACAAGGTCGACGGCTGCTTAGATGCGGCGACGCTTGGGCGGACGGCAACCGTTGTGCGGCACCGGTGTGACGTCCTGAATTTGTGTGATCTTGATGCCAAGGCTGTTCAAGGCGCGCACTGCCGACTCGCGTCCCGGACCTGGGCCTTTGATGCGAACCTCGAGGTTCTTTACACCGCACTCAATCGCCACCTTGCCAGCGGCTTCAGCGGCGACCTGTGCCGCGAAAGGCGTCGATTTGCGTGAGCCTTTGAAGCCAGCACCGCCCGAGGTTGCCCATGACAGCGCATTACCTTGACGGTCGGTGATCGTGATGATGGTGTTGTTGAAAGAAGCATGAACATGCGCGATACCTTCCGCGACATTCTTCTTGACCTTCTTGCGAACGCGCGAAGCTGCGTTATTCTGTGCTTTTGCCATGGTGATGTCCTTGTGTCCGCGACGGGATTACTTCTTCAGCGCTTGCGCTGCTTTACGGGGGCCTTTGCGTGTACGCGCATTGGTGCGGGTACGCTGACCGCGAACCGGCAGACCTTTACGATGACGCAAGCCGCGATAGCAACCAAGATCCATCAAACGCTTGATGCTCATTGAGACTTCACGTCTCAGGTCACCCTCAACGATGAATTTACCGATCTCGTCACGCAATTTCTCGAGTTCGTTATCGTCGAGGTCCTTGACCTTCTTGGTGGTAGGTACGCCCGTATTCGCGCAAATCAGTTCTGCGCGTGGACGGCCGATGCCGAAGATGGCGGTCAGGCCAATCACGGTGTGTTGGTGGTTGGGAATGTTGACCCCTGCAATACGTGCCATGCGTTATCCCTCGATCGCTAAGCTTGAATTAACCCTGGCGCTGCTTATGGCGCGGCTCGGTGCAAATGACGCGAACAACGCCTTTGCGCTTGATGATCTTGCACTTACGGCAGATCCGTTTTACTGATGCGAGCACTTTCATGTTTGCCCTCTTCTTTCTATCTCTCGATGACTGTCTGGCCGATTACTTGGTTCTGAAAACAATCCGCGCCCGGCTCAGGTCGTACGGCGTCAACTCAACCGTCACTTTGTCGCCCGGCAGGATACGGATGTAATTCATTCTCATTTTTCCGGAGATGTGTCCCAGTACGACATGACCATTTTCAAGCTTTACCCTGAAGGTCGCATTCGGGAGATTTTCGAGAATCTCCCCCTGCATTTGAATCACGTCATCTTTGGACATATCAGCCGTCTATTCCTCTCGCTCAACGGGTGGGAATCCCACCTTTGAAATTTGCTTTTCGCAGCAACGAATCGTACTGCTGCGACATCACATAGTTTTGCACCTGCGCCATGAAATCCATCGTGACCACCACGATAATCAGCAGCGAGGTACCACCAAAATAAAACGGCACATTCCAACGCGCGATCAAAAACTCCGGCAACAAACAGATCACGGTGATGTACACCGCACCGGCCAAAGTCAGTCGGGTCAAGATCTTGTCGATGTAACGACTGGTTTGCTCACCCGGACGAATACCTGGGACAAACGCACCGCTTTTCTTCAGGTTGTCGGCTGTTTCTTTGCTGTTGAACACCAACGCTGTATAAAAGAAGCAAAAGAACACGATGGCGGCCGCATACAGCAGCGCATGAATCGGCTCGCCCGGCGCCAACGAAGCCGCCAAATCTTTCAGGAAACGCACCATACCGCTGCTGGTGTCGCCGGTAGTAAACCAACTGGTAATCGTTGCCGGAAACAAGATAATCGATGAAGCAAAAATCGGCGGAATAACGCCCGCCATATTCAACTTGAGCGGCAAGTGACTGCTCTGACCGCCATACACCTTATTGCCCACTTGACGCTTGGCGTAATTCACCAAAATCTTGCGCTGGCCACGCTCGATAAACACAACAGCGTAAGTCACCAACGCGACCAATACGCAAATCACGATGGCGGTGAGAGCGTTCATTGAGCCGGTACGAACCAGCTCGAACAAGCCTCCAATCGCGCTGGGCAGGCCGGCCGCGATACCCGCAAAGATGATGATGGAAATACCGTTACCTAGACCGCGCTCGGTGATCTGCTCGCCAAGCCACATCAGAAACATTGTGCCCGTCACCAGCGTCACAACAGTAGTGAAGCGAAATGCCAAACCTGGGTCAATCACCAGACCTGCCTGCGCTTCCAAAGCCACTGCAATACCAAGCGCCTGAAAAGTTGCCAGCACCAAAGTGCCGTAGCGCGTGTACTGAGTAATCTTCCGACGACCTGACTCACCCTCTTTTTTCAAAGCCTCCAGCTGCGGCGACACCACGCTCAATAACTGCATGATGATCGACGCCGAAATATAAGGCATGATGCCCAACGCAAAAATCGTGAAGCGCGATAACGCACCGCCGGAAAACATGTTGAACATCCCGAGGATGCCACCACGATTCTGGTTGAATAAGGCCTCAAGCTGCAGCGGGTCGATACCCGGCACCGGGATATGCGCACCCACTCTGAACACCACGAGCGCACCCAACAAGAACCAGAGCCGGTTCCATGGGAACCCACTCGACGAGCTCTTTGACGATTTGGATGCGGTTGCCACTGTTCGCCCGAAAACGCTTTACTCGACTGAGCCGCCTGCGGCCTCAATAGCTGCTTTGGCGCCGGCGGTGACGATCACGCCTTTAACGCTCAGCTTTTTGTTCAGTTCACCCGACTTGATGACTCGCACGGTGCGCGCCAACTCGGACACCAGCCCGGCTTGCTTCAAGGCCAGCAAATCAATCTGATCGACCGGCAACTTGGCCAAATCACCCAAGCGCACTTGTGCCTTGAAAGGCTTCGACTGCGACTTGAAGCCACGCTTGGGCAAGCGGCGATGCAATGGCATCTGACCGCCTTCGAAACCCACTTTATGAAAACCACCTGCGCGCGACTTTTGGCCTTTGTGGCCGCGACCCGCAGTTTTACCGAGGCCCGAGCCAATACCGCGACCGACACGCCGTTTGGCATGCTTGGCTCCGGCGGCGGGTTGAATAGTGTTCAGTTGCATCATGTTCTCCGTTCGTCAGCAGTGCTCAGGACACGACTTTGACGAGGTAGGCGACCTTGTTGATCATGCCGCGCACTGCCGGCGTGTCTTCGAGTTCACGCTCCGAGTTCAACTTACGCAGGCCGAGGCCGCGCACCGTCGCACGGTGTGATTGTTTGGTGCCGATGAGGCCCTTGACCAGTTTTACTTTTACCGTGTTTGCCATCGTTCTCACCTTAGCCGAGAATTTCTTCGACCGATTTGCCGCGCTTGGCAGCAATTTCGGACGGCGTACTCATCTTCGCCAGACCATCCAAGGTCGCACGAACCATGTTGTAGGGATTAGTCGAACCGTGTGACTTGGCGACCACGTTGGTGACGCCCATCACTTCGAAGATTGCACGCATCGGACCACCCGCGATAACGCCAGTACCTTCTTTTGCAGGAATCATCATCACCGACGAGGCGCCGTGACGACCGTGCACCATGTGCTGGAGGGTGCCGTTCTTCAAGCTGACCTTGATCATCTTGCGACGAGCCTCTTCCATGGCCTTTTGCACAGCAACCGGTACTTCTTTGGATTTGCCCTTGCCCATGCCGATACGGCCGTCGCCATCGCCCACCACGGCCAGC
>CAZZMV010000157.1:0-4501 GCA_964655425.1 uncultured Bifidobacterium sp. | reverse complement strand
CTACGCCTTGTAAGGGCGCCGCTCTACCAACTGAGCTAAGCACCCGCCGGAAACCTGTATGACGTCCGCGCTAGTCAGCCTGCACCGACGTTTGTCACCACGCCGGGCAAACCGCTAGTTTAGCGCATCTTTCAGGGCCTTGCCAGGTTTGAATTTCGGCACTTTGGATGCCGGTATTTTGATCTCCTCACGCGTGCGTGGGTTGCGTCCAATGCGCTCAGCACGCGATGAGACAGCAAACGTACCAAAACCAGCCAAGGTGACCGAGTCACCCTTTTTCAAGGTATGAGCAACTGCATCAATAACTGCTTCCAATGCACGGCTGGCGGAGGCTTTGGAGATGTCGGCCGCTTTCGCGATTTCATCAATTAGTTCAGTTTTGTTCACTGAATTCCCCTCAGGCTTATAGTTGAGATTGTTCTTCCGAAGACAAGCAAACTTTGCATGTCGATTGGTCGCATGTCACGTTACGACGCCACAGCGACTGACTATTAAACTCGGCAGTGCGCACGAGTGTCAAGAAATTTGCCGGACACTGTCAGAGTTGCATCCATTTCGTTATCAGGATGAGCATCTCTGTCGTGATAATTCAAAAAAATCTAGGTTTTATGCACTAAAAAAGCGCTCCGAGGAGCGCTTTTCTGTGGTAGGCCACACCAAAAATCAATGCTTCACCACCTGAGGTTCTACTTTTTTTTCTGCAGCTGCAGTTGCCGCTTCTGCAGTCACTTCTTCGTCTGCAATAGGCACTGGTTTACGCTCAAGCGCAACATCCAGCACCTTGTCGATCCATCTGACCGACACAATCTCTAACGCATTTTTTACATTGGCAGGGATCTCAGCCAGATCTTTAACGTTTTGCTCAGGAATCAGTACCGTCTTGATCCCACCGCGCATCGCCGCCAGCAGCTTTTCTTTCAAGCCACCGATCGGGAGCACCTCACCACGCAGCGTAATCTCACCAGTCATCGCTACATCGGCGCGCACCGGAATGCCGGTGAATATCGATACAAGCGCTGTCGTCATGGCGATCCCTGCGGATGGGCCATCTTTTGGTGTTGCACCTTCGGGCACGTGAATATGAATATCGGTTTTATCGAATACATCATTGGGGATGCCAAGCACGCGCGCCCTGCTACGCACGACCGTACGCGCTGCCTCGATCGATTCTTTCATCACATCGCCCAAGGTACCGGTGCGAATCGTGTTGCCCTTACCCGGCATGGTCATCGATTCTATGGTCAACAGATCGCCACCCACTTCGGTCCAGGCCAAACCAACCACCTGACCGATCTGATTCTCTTTTTCGGCCACGCCAAAATCGTAGCGGCGCACACCAAGGAATTTATCGAGGTTGCGACCAGTGACTGCGATTTTCTTTTCACCACCTTTCAGCAGCAGCATCTTCACTACTTTGCGGCAGATTTTCGAAATTTCACGATCCAGCGAGCGCACGCCAGCTTCTCGCGTGTAATATCGAATGATGTCGCGAATCGCTGACTCAGCGATATTGATCTCATTCTCTTTCAAGCCATTGTTCTTGACCTGCTTGGGCAACAAATAACGTTTGGCGATATTCAGTTTTTCATCTTCGGTATAGCCCGACAGACGAATCACTTCCATACGGTCGAGCAGCGCAGGCGGAATGTTGAAGCTGTTCGAGGTTGCAACGAACATCACGTCCGACAAATCAAAATCGACCTCGACATAATGGTCGCTGAAGGTATGGTTTTGCTCGGGGTCGAGTACCTCAAGCAACGCCGATGAGGGGTCGCCACGGAAATCCTGACCCAGCTTGTCGATTTCATCCAGCAGAAACAGCGGGTTACGCACACCGGACTTGGTCAGGCTCTGCAAAATTTTGCCTGGCATCGAACCGATGTAGGTACGGCGATGACCACGAATCTCGGCCTCGTCACGCACACCACCAAGCGCCATGCGCACGAATTTACGATTGGTTGCGCGTGCAATCGACTGCCCAAGCGAAGTTTTACCCACACCCGGTGGGCCCACGAAGCACAAGATCGGTGCCTTCACTTTCTCAACGCGCTGCTGAACCGCGAGGTACTCGAGAATACGTTCCTTGATCTTGTCTAGGCCGTAGTGATCATCTTCAAGTACTTTTTCTGCGTGCGCCAGGTCGTTATTGACCTTTGATTTCTTGCGCCATGGCAGACCAATCAGGGTATCAATGTAATTGCGCACCACGGTGGCCTCGGCCGACATTGGTGACATCAGCTTGAGTTTTTTCAGTTCGCTTTGTGCTTTTTCGCGCGCCTCTTTCGGCATTTTGGCAGCGATGATTTTCTTGTCGAGCTCTTCCAGATCGGCGCCTTCTTCGCCCTCGCCGAGCTCTTTCTGTATCGCCTTGACCTGCTCGTTCAGGTAGTACTCGCGCTGCGACTTTTCCATTTGCCGCTTGACGCGACCACGAATGCGCTTTTCAACTTGCAGAATGTCGAGTTCAGCCTCCAACTGACCGAGCAAGTGCTCGTGCCGCTTGGCGACATTGAAAATCTCGAGGATTTTTTGCTTTTGCTCGAGCTTGAGTGGCAAATGCGCTGCGATGGTATCTGCCAGACGACCGGCATCATCAATGCCGGCGAGCGACGTGAGGATCTCGGGAGGGATTTTCTTGTTCAGTTTTACGTATTGATCAAACTGCTGCACGATCGCGCGGCGCATCGCCTCAACCTCGGCATCATCTCCCGACTCCGATTCAACGGGTGACAGCTCGGCGACAAAGTGAGTCTCGTTTTCGCTGATGTGGTGAATCCGTGCGCGCTGCGCACCCTCGACCAGCACTTTCACCGTGCCGTCGGGCAGCTTGAGCATCTGCAAGATGTTGGCGATACAACCTATTTCGTAGATGTCGTCAGCCGATGGCTCATCCTTGGTCGCTGCTTTCTGGGCAGCGAGCATGATGCTTTTACCCTGCTCCATCGCCGCCTCGAGCGCCTTGATTGATTTGGGTCGACCAACGAACAAGGGGATCACCATGTGCGGGAAGACCACCACATCGCGCAGAGGAAGCAACGGCAATTGGGTGGGTTCGTTGGAGAGATCTGTGATCGTCATGACGCGCCTTTGAATGAATACTGTGTTGCATGTTGGCGCAAAGACCGGAAAAGCAAGGCCTAAACGCAACGCCAAGGACCTAATCCTACCCTGAGGCACCAGAAAATCCGCTGATAACCTGCCTCGGACCGGTGTTCTTTAACAAGAATCGGCCGAAACAGGCGTTTCATGACGCCTTTTTGGGGGAAAAGAACGAAAAAAGCCACGCGAGAGGGTTGTCCCGGTGGCTTTTCAGTGGAAGCCCTTGTGATTGGAGTTGATTGTACTGCGTTTGTTCAGAAATCGTCGCAGAATCGCTGTTTTTCAGCAAGAAATTGCGAGTTTGTCAGGGATTTTGACCCTTTAGACAAGAAATCTTGAACTTACTTGGCACCAGATACTTTGGGCTGCTCGTGATAAATCAGGAGCGGCTTGGCGCCATTGGTGATGGTGTTTTCGTCGATCACTACCTTGGCGACGTTCTGCTCACTCGGTAGTTCGAACATCACATCCATGAGTGAATGCTCGACGATCGAACGCAGACCACGAGCACCCGTCTTGCGCGCCAGCGCTTTCTTGGCGATGGCATTCAATGCGCCCGGTCTGACCTCCAGCTCCGCACCCTCCATCTCAAGCAGCTTGCTGTACTGCTTGATCAGTGCATTCTTAGGTTCGACCAGAATTTGAATGAGGGCATCCTCAGTCAATTCTGCCAAGGTCGCCACGACTGGCAGACGCCCGACCAACTCGGGGATCAAGCCAAATTTGATCAAGTCCTCTGGCTCGACATCCTGCATCTTCTGACTGTCAGCACTACCGCTCTTGCTCTTGACGGTGGCCGAGAAGCCGATACCGCTCTTTTCAGAGCGATCAGAAATGATTTTGGCGAGGCCATCGAATGCACCACCGCAAATGAACAAGATGTTGGTGGTGTCGATCTGAACGAAATCCTGATTCGGGTGCTTGCGACCACCTTGTGGCGGCACCGACGCCATCGTGCCTTCAATCAGCTTCAGCAATGCCTGCTGCACGCCCTCGCCCGAGACGTCGCGCGTAATGGAAGGGTTGTCTGACTTGCGTGAAATCTTGTCGATCTCATCAATGTAAACAATACCCTTCTGCGCTTTTTCAACTTCGTAATTACAGTTCTGCAGCAGCTTCTGAATAATGTTTTCGACGTCTTCACCGACGTAACCCGCCTCGGTGAGTGTTGTGGCGTCGGCAATTACGAAAGGCACGTTCAACATGCGCGCCAATGTCTGCGCCAGCAAAGTCTTACCTGAACCCGTGGGACCAATCAGCAGAATATTGCTCTTGGCGAGTTCAACTTCATCTTTTTTGCCGAGATGGCGCAGTCGCTTGTAGTGGTTGTACACCGCTACCGATAGTGTGCGCTTGGCGGGGTCTTGCCCGATCACATACTGACCGAGCAAATCACAAATTT
>CAZZMV010000156.1:0-4577 GCA_964655425.1 uncultured Bifidobacterium sp. | reverse complement strand
ATGGAAACCGTGCGCGCATTCGCGGCGCCGGATGCCTCGATTGCACAGGGTATTGCGTACGACGATGGCATGGGTGACGAAGTGCGTGTCACGGTAGTGGCCACCGGATTGGGTCGTGCGCGTCGTCCGCAGCTGGTGTCGACACCAGTGGCGCGCACCGGTACCTACGACGCCACCGCGTCAGCTACCACTACCGAAGCAACATCGGGTAGCAACCCGACCTTCGAGCCGATTCGCACGCCTGCAGTCTGGCGTCGTGAGCATGCCTCGGAAACGGTGCGGGCGATGGAGCGGAATGGCACCGAGACTTACGACATACCGGCCTTCCTGCGTCGGCAGGCAGACTGATAACTGCATTATTCGGCAGCTTGCGGCGGTGGTGGTCGCTTGCAATCAATCGAACGACTCGGGTTTTCGGTCAGCAGGAAATTAGCGGGCAGTGCATACTTTCGCCTGCCCGCTGGTCACCTTGGGTCCAGCGATTCATCATTAACCCTTTAATTATCGAAGGACCTCCCCATGACCATCAAAGTCGGAGACCGTCTGCCAGACGGCAAGCTCGCTGAATTTATCGAAACAGAAACCGAGGGCTGCACCCTCGGCCCGAATACTTTTGACGTGGCGACGCTGGTCAAAGGCAAAACCATTGCCATCTTTGGTTTGCCAGGTGCTTTCACGCCGACGTGTTCAGCGCAGCATGTGCCAGGCTACATCAAGCACGCCAAAGCGCTGCACGACAAAGGCGTCAATGAGATCTGGTGTATCTCGGTGAATGACGCATTTGTGATGGGTGCGTGGGGCCGTGAGCAGGAAGCGACCGGTATTGTTCGCATGATGGCCGACGGTAACGCCGATTTCACCAAAGCGCTGGGCCTCGAGTTTGATTTAAAAGGCTTTGGTATGGGCGTACGCTCGCAGCGCTACTCGATGCTGGTAAAAGATGGTGTCGTCACGCAGTTCAATCTGGAAGCGGCGGGTAAGTTTGAAGTGTCGAACGCAGAAACTTTGCTCGGCCAACTGTAATTTGACAATCTTGAGGCTGCGCTCGATCAGATGACTTATTCAAACCGCACCACGGTGCTTGAGTCGCAGCCTCGGTCAGTATTTTCCGCATGATCAAACAGCGCACGATACGCGAAACCGTCTCGACGACTGGCGTCGGTTTGCACTGCGGCACACGCGTCACGCTCACACTTCGGCCCGCAGCGCCGGATCATGGCATCGTATTTCGTCGTGTCGATTTGTCGCCCGTGGTTGAACTACCCGCCAAGGCCAGCGGTGTCGGCGATACCCGCATGGCCTCTGTTCTCGAGAAAGACGGCGTGCGCGTCTCTACCGTTGAGCACTTGCTGTCGGCGTGTGCCGGTCTCGGCATCGACAACTTGATTGTCGAATTGAATGCCGAAGAAATTCCCATCATGGATGGTTCTGCTGCATCCTTTGTTTTTTTGCTGCAGCAAGCCGGCTGCGTTGAGCTTGGCGCGGCAAAGCGTTTCATTCGTGTGAAAAAATCTGTCGAGGTGCGCGAAGGTGAAGGCGCGCATGAGAAGTGGGCTCGGCTGGAGCCTTGGCATGGTTTTCGGTTGAAGTTTTTTATTGAGTTCAACCACCCCGCGGTGGATGGTTCTGGCCAGACTGCTGAAGTCGATCTGGATATCGCCTCGTACATTCAGGAAGTGGCGCGCGCGCGCACCTTCGGATTTATGCAAGATGTTGAGACATTACGCGGCATGGGGCTGGCGCGCGGTGGTTCACTTGAAAATGCGATTGTGATGGATGAGTTTCGTATTTTGAATAGCGGCGGACTGCGCTACCGTAACGAATTCGTACGTCACAAGATTCTGGATGCGATGGGCGATTTATATCTTGCCGGTCACCCGCTGCTGGCGAGCTACAGCGCGCATAAATCAGGCCACGGCCTGAATAACAAACTTTTGCGTGCGCTGCTGGATGATGATGATGCTTACGAGATCATGACCTTTCCGACCGCAGCCACCGCGCCGGCGGCGTACTCGACCCAGCTCGAGCAAGAGTGGGCGCCGGTCTGAGCGCCGATCTTGCCTTCATCGGGTGTCAGATCTGTTTACGGCGTTTCAGTAAAGCCTGAACCGCATCGCGTAGCGGACTATCTTCAATCTCGCTGGCAAGCGCAGCAAACGAAGACAGCGCACCGCTTGAAAGTTCTCGATGTTGACGTGTTGCCACAGGCGCTGTCTCTGGCGCCATGGGTTGCACCTTCAAACGAATCTGCTCAACTGACCACCCTTTTTCACGCAAACCTTGCTGCAACTTGGGCAGCATTTGCCTGAGGCGCGTCGCCAGCGCAGCGTTTGGCACAGCGATATTCAGTGTGTGCTCGCGCAGTTGCAGCACCCGGCAGCTGCCGAACAAGGCCGGTAACTGCCGCTCACAATCTGTTTGTAGCGCAGCCACTTGCTGTGCGGTCGGCAGCAGACTGCCCAGCTTGTCATCTGAACGCAAATACGCCAGCGGCTCGCGCGCTGCGGGGCGCGACTCCGGGCGTCGGGTCGGCGTGAAATTCGTTGCAGATTTAGCCATCCGGCAACCTTAGCACAAGGCTTTACGGGCAGGTGATGCCAGTCAGTTAATAAAGGCCTACATGCTAAAATCGCAGCTTCGACTTGTGCCAGCCAAGGCGCGCGGTCCTGATTTTTTCCTACCCTCGGCATGTCCCTACTCACCAAGATTTTCGGTAGTCGCAACCAGCGGCTGCTCAAACAATTTCAGAAGACTGTTCGCGAGATCAACGCGCTTGAATCTGCGCTGGAGCAGTTGTCAGATGACGCACTGAAAGCCAAGACGCCCGAGCTGAAAGCAAAGCTGGCAGGCGGCACGCCGATTGATGATGTGCTGGTCGAGGCATTTGCGGTTTGTCGCGAAGCCTCACGTCGCGTGTTGAAGATGCGGCACTTCGACGTGCAGCTGATCGGCGGCATGGTGCTTCACCAAGGCAAAATCGCCGAGATGGGTACCGGCGAGGGCAAGACGCTGATGGCGACGCTACCCGCTTACCTGAACGCGTTAACTGGCAATGGCGTACATGTTGTCACCGTTAATGATTACCTTGCGCAGCGTGATGCCGAGTGGATGGGTACGTTGTACGGCTGGCTTGGTTTGACGACTGGTGTCAATCTTTCGCATGCCGCGCACGATGTCAAGCAGGCGGCTTATGCCGCTGACATCACATACGGCACCAACAATGAATTCGGCTTCGATTACCTGCGCGACAACATGGTGTACTCGCCATCCGAGCGCGTGCAACGTGGTCTGGCATTTGCGATCGTGGATGAAGTAGATTCGATTCTGATCGATGAAGCGCGTACCCCGCTGATTATTTCGGGTCAGGCGGAAGACCACACCGAGATGTATCGCAAGATGAATGCCTTGCCGCCGCTGCTCACACTACAAATTGGTGAGGAAACGCCGGACGGTAAAGGCGTGGTCGAGGTGCCTGGCGACTACACCAAAGATGAAAAAGCCCATACGGTTTTGCTGACGGAAGCAGGCCATGAAAAAGCCGAGCGCATCCTGACCGAGATGGGTTTGTTGGCCGAGGGTGCGTCGCTGTATGACGCTGCGAATATCACCCTAATTCACCACTTGTATGCCGCATTGCGTGCACACACCCTGTATCACAAGGATCAGCACTATGTGGTGCAGAACGGTGAAGTCATTATCGTTGATGAGTTTACCGGTCGTTTAATGCAAGGTCGGCGCTGGTCGGATGGTTTGCATCAGGCGGTTGAGGCGAAAGAAGGCGCGCGTATTCAAAACGAAAACCAGACACTGGCCTCGATTACCTTCCAGAATTACTTCCGTATGTACGGCAAGCTTGCGGGTATGACTGGTACGGCGGATACCGAAGCATTTGAGTTTCAGGAGATCTACGGTCTTGAAACGGTGGTCATTCCACCGAATCGTCCGAGTCAGCGTAAAGATCGGCAAGACCAGGTATTCAAAAATTCAGCAGGTAAGTATCGCGCTGTGATTGCCGATATTCGCGATTGCCATGAGCGTGGGCAACCGGTGTTGGTGGGCACAACATCGATCGAGAACTCCGAATTAATCTCGGCGATGCTGGAAAAAGAAAAGCTGCCGCATAACGTACTCAACGCTAAGCAGCACGCGCGCGAAGCCGAGATTGTGGCGCAGGCGGGTCGTCCCAAAATGATCACCATCGCCACCAATATGGCCGGTCGTGGTACCGACATTGTCCTGGGTGGTAATGTCGATAAGCAAATCCAGATCATCGAAGCGGATGGATCGCTGTCTGCCGACGATAAAGCGGCGCGCGGAAAAACATTGCGCGATGAGTGGCAATCCCTGCACGAGCAAGTGGTGAATGCGGGTGGCTTGCACATCATCGGTACCGAACGCCACGAGTCGCGTCGTATTGATAACCAACTACGTGGCCGTTCTGGTCGTCAAGGCGACCCTGGCTCTTCACGGTTTTATTTGTCGCTGGATGATCCCCTGCTGCGTATTTTTGCCGGTGATCGCGTGCGCGCTGTGATGGAACGCCTCAACATGCCGGAGGATGAGCCGATTGAAGCGGG
>CAZZMV010000155.1:0-4796 GCA_964655425.1 uncultured Bifidobacterium sp. | reverse complement strand
CCGAACATTCATCGCCACCAGCGCACGGGCGAACTCAAGCACGCCGGTTTTATCCGACACTGAAATCAACGCTTGTTTGATCATGATGAGAAGGGAGAAAACTGAATATCAGAGCAGGCCATGCTGCTGTAGTTTCTTGCGCAAGGTATTCCGATTAATGCCCAGCATGTCGGCAGCGTGCGATTGATTACCCTCGGCGCGCGCCATCACGACTTCCAGCATCGGCCGCTCCACGGTCAGTACCAGCATCTCGTACACATGCCGAGGTTGCTGTTCGCCGAGGTCTCGAAAATACTTTTCGAGACTTTTACGAACAACGTCCTGAATGTGATCTTTGCTCATGAAATTTCGTCGTGCGGAGAGGTGTTGCTAGGCGGCTAACGACTCAACAGCGGGCGCATATTGTAACCGGTCACCCCAGGCTAACTGCGATTCAAAGAAGGCGTCGACTGCTGCGAGTTGCGTCACACAATCATCAATACAGTTCATACGCTGCCTGAATATTTCACCGCCTTGTAAATCACGCACATACCATCCGATATGTTTGCGAGCGGTACGTACACCAAGATATTCGCCATAAAACGCATAGTGCGCTTGCAAGTGCTGCGCCATGCGCTCCCTCACTTCGTTAATCGTCGGCGGGGCAAGTACTGTGCCGGTGCGCAGATAGTGATCTATCTCCCGAAAAATCCAGGGCCGGCCCTGCGCTGCTCTGCCAACCATCACAGCATCTGCACCCGTAACGCGCAACACGTGCTTGGCCTTTTGCGGACTATCGATATCACCATTGGCCACCACCGGTATGCGTACTGCAGCCTTTACCGCTGCAATGGTTTCATATTCGGCGTCACCCCGATAACCATCGGCGCGCGTGCGACCGTGCAGGGTCAACATGGCAATACCACTGTCCTCGGCAATGCGTGCAATCGTCAAAGCATTCTTGTGGTTTCTATCCCACCCCGTTCGAAACTTCAAGGTAACTGGCACATCAACTGCCGAAACCACTGCGTTGAGTAATTCCGCAACCAAAGGCTCATCGCGAAGCAAGGCTGAACCACACCAGCGATTGCATACCTTCTTGACCGGGCAACCCATATTGATATCGACGATTTGCGCACCGCGATCGACATTGAACCGTGCAGCATCTGCAAGCAACGTTGCGTCAGCACCCGCGATTTGCACCGCCTTGGGTTCCATCTCACCTTCGTGATTGATGCGACGTGTGGATTTATCGGTGGCCCACAATCGTGGATTAGACGCGGCCATTTCAGACACGGCATAGCCGGCACCCATCTCTTTGCAGAGCTGACGAAATGGTCGGTCTGTCACGCCCGCCATTGGTGCGACGAATACATTGTTTCGTAAAGTGTGGGGGCCGATTTGAATCAAGCCGATATTCCTGTGCAAACTAAGACAGCGTCACACGCGCGAATTTGCGCTTACCGACCTGCAGTACGAAGGTACCGCTCTGTACTTTGAGGCCCTTGTCGCTGATGGTTTCGCCATCCATCCGCACACCGCCTTGTTCGACCATGCGCAGGGCTTCCGAGGTGGAGGGGCAGAGTTGCGCCTGCTTCAGCAGTTGCCCGATACCCAATGGCGCCCCGGTGATCATCAACTCAGGTACTTCATCCGGAATACCGCCACGCGCACGATGATCAAAATCTGCCAGTGCAGCCTCGGCTGAGGCGCGTGAATGAAAACGCTCCACAATCTCTTGCCCAAGTAGCACCTTGATCTCGCGCGGGTTACGTCCGTCGCCGACTTCTTTTTTGAGCTGTGCGATTTCCGCCAGCGAACGAAACGACAGCAAGTCATACCAACGCCACATCGCTACATCGGAAATACTCATCACCTTCGCAAACATGGTATTCGCTGGCTCGGTGATGCCGATGTAGTTGTTTTTCGATTTGGACATCTTCTCGACACCATCCAAACCCTCTAGCAGTGGCATGGTGAGTATGCACTGCGGTGATTGGCCATAATCTTTTTGCAGCTCGCGACCGACCAGCAAATTGAATTTTTGATCAGTGCCACCGATTTCCAGATCAGATTTCAATGCGACCGAGTCATAACCTTGCATCAGCGGATATAGCAACTCATGCACTGAGATCGGCGTACCGGCTTTCAGGCGCTTGGTGAAATCTTCGCGCTCGAGAATCCGTGCCACGGTATAACGTGCTGACAACTGAATCATGCCGCGCGCGCCGAGCGGATCACACCATTCCGAGTTGTAGCGAATCTCGGTACGCGCCGGATCCAACACCAAACTCGCTTGCGAGAAATAGGTTTTCGCGTTTTCCTCAATTTGTTCGCGTGTGAGCGGTGGTCGCGTGACATTTCTACCCGACGGATCACCGATCATCGAGGTGAAATCACCGATCAAAAAAATCACGGTATGACCAAGGTCTTGCAGGTGCCGCATCTTGTTCAGCACCACGGTATGGCCGAGGTGGAGATCCGGTGCAGTCGGATCCAAGCCCAGCTTGATGCGCAAGGGTTGGCCGGTTTTTTCCGAGTGCGCCAGTTTTTGCGCAAATTCGGACTCGATCAGCAATTCCTCTGCGCCGCGCTTGACCACCGCCAGCGCCTCTCGTACAGCGTCTGAGAGCGGTAGCATCGGTTGGGCTGCGGTAGCGGACGGATCCGGCGAGGCGTTTGCGTTCATGCGTTGTTCGGTCGAGTTATGCGGAGCAGCTTTTCGATGATCAAGGCTCGCTCGCGGTGAATGAGCACTGCAGTCAACCCGCAAATACTCGCGAACCCAAGATTTTAGCGGATTGCCTGTGCTCAGCATGCGCGCTGCGCAGTACGCCATCCGCTGGCACAAGCGATCAGCAGCGGTTCTATGCACGCCAGATCGACGATACACTTGGCGCACCTGCGGTGATGGCTGCACGTCCGCCACACCACTCACATCTGTTTTTGGTTTGCTATTTTCGAGCTTTACCCGCCCAATACTGCTAAGGATTGATGTCTGAAGCCACCATGTCTACCCCGCTCTATATCGGACTAATGTCCGGCACCAGCCTCGACGGCGTCGATGGTGTCATCACCGCATTCAATGGCTCGCTGCATGCAGCGTATGTTCCTTTTCCTGCGTCCTTGCGCGAAGCGTTGATGTCGCTGCAATCCGCCGGCGAGAATGAAATCGAACGCGAGGCGCTGGTAGCGAATCAGCTAGCGCATCTCTATGCCGATTGTGTGCAACAACTACTGCGCGATGCGGGCTTGGCCGCATCCGACGTAAAAGCCATCGGCGTACATGGACAAACCATTCGGCATCGGCCTGATCTCGGGTTCACGCGACAAGTGAACAGCCCTGCCTTGCTGGCCGAGCTGACCGGCATCGATGTGATTGCAGATTTTCGTAGCCGTGACATTGCGGCCGGCGGTCAGGGCGCGCCCTTGGTGCCGGCATTCCACCAGGCGGTGTTTGGCAGCCCGACCGCAACGCGTGTGGTGGTCAACATTGGTGGCATTGCTAACCTGAGCGTACTGCGCCCGGATGGGCATGTGCTGGGCTATGACACCGGCCCGGGCAATGTGCTGATGGATTTTTGGGCAAGTACGCAACTGGGGACGCCATACGACCCCGGCGGTGAGTGGGCTGCCTCGGGTAGAGCCGCGCCGGACCTGCTGGCTGATCTGCTCGCCGAGCCCTATCTTTCAGCACCCTCGCCCAAAAGCACAGGACGTGATTTATTCAACCCGAGTTGGTTGCAACACCACTTGGCACGATTCACCAATATAACCCCGGCAGATGTTCAGGCGACGCTGGCTGCGTTGACGACTCGTACCATCGTTGATGCTATCCAACGTGACGCGCCCGACGCAGAAGCGGTATATGTGTGTGGTGGTGGCGCGTTGAATACCCACCTGATGCGCGGACTGCAGCACGAGCTCAATAAGCCTGTGCATAGCACCGAAGAACTGGGTATTGCACCAACCCATGTGGAGGCCTCTGCGTTTGCCTGGCTCGCGGCACGGTTTTGCGATGGCTTGCCGGGTAATCTGCCGGCGGTGACCGGTGCGAAGGGGCTACGTGTGCTTGGCGTGTTGTATCCGGCTTGAGTGGCGGCGCTGCGAATTGGCAATGCGCTTGCCACAAAAAAGCGCGGCCTTTGCCGCGCTTTTTATTCCGCCTGAAACTGCTCAGGCCGAGAATGAAGATCCGCAGCCGCAAGTGGTCGTGGCATTCGGATTCTTGATGACGAACTGTGCACCTTCGAGATCGTCTTTGTAATCAATTTCGGCGCCGACCAGATACTGATAGCTCATTGAATCGATCAGCAGCTGTACGCCGTTTTTCTCCATGGTGGTGTCGTCTTCGTTGACGATTTCATCGAAAGTGAAACCGTACTGAAAACCCGAGCAACCGCCGCCCTGCACAAATACGCGCAGCTTCAGTTCCGGGTTGCCCTCCTCCTCGATCAATTGCGCGACTTTGCCAGCGGCGCTGTCGGTAAAGTTGATCGGTGTCGGCATGTCGGTCAGTGCATTCATTTCGGGACTCCTTGCAGCAAAGCTGCCAGATTATAGCGGCTAGGGATAGTGGCCGCAGGCGCCGACGGACGTCATGTCAAGGCGCGTTTACATCCGGATTATGCGCTCGTCGGCAGTCAATTCAACCCTATCTTGTGAAGGGGGATGTGAACGCGTTACGGCAAAATAGGTACGTGGGTCAGCCCCATGGTTTCGTCCAGGCCAAACATCAGGTTCATGCACTGCACGCCTTGGCCCGCCGCGCCCTTCACCAGATTGTCTTCCACCACCAAAATCACCAGCAAATCACC
>CAZZMV010000154.1:2079-4814 GCA_964655425.1 uncultured Bifidobacterium sp. | reverse complement strand
ATATCGACAGGCCGCTCAAGTTTCCAACTGTCGATCCGACCATTGCAAAGGTCGTGCCAGTATTGTTTTGAGATGGATTTCCGACGTCTTCGGAAGCGATACGGCAAGGCTTTGCCGCTGTTTGGAAGATCGAGTGCGGCGAATGTTTGCCGCTACCGTCGTTTACTTATTGAATCATGCAGCGACTGCTCTCATAAGCGCTACATTCGCGAGAGGTCCATTTTCGCTAAGGTGCTGGTGAAGTTACCCAAGCGATCTCGCGCATTACTCTTCAAGCCTTCGACAATCGAGTTACGCGTAATGACGCCGCTGGTATCACGACCTTCATATAGATAAGAAGCCTGCTTGCCATTGATATTCAATGGCGCATCAACCCGGGTCTCGGAACGTGCCGCAGGTGTCAACACAGTTAAATACAGATCATCCAAGGATGCCGGGCCAAAATCCTTCAACCGGGTATCGCTGAAATACTTATCCACCAGATCGAGCTGCTGCAGCACCGACAGATTCATGATCTCTTTCGGGTTTTGACCATAGCCTGCGCTCGCTGCGCCACGATTACCACCAGCGCAGAATTGAATAATGCCGTGACAGCTACCGTTGCTGGCGCGTGGATTGAGGCCGTCGGATTCCATCAAGGTCATGCGGGCAAAGTCATCCGGCGCGAAATGATGCCGCTTACCCAGCGAAATAATCTTGTCTCTGACCGCCGCTAATTCAGTTGAGGCCATGTAGCCTTTGGCGACAGCGCGCTGCAGGGTTTTATCCAGGGTGGGCGTGTTGACCGTCGGCCCATTCAAATTGAGCTGAGCGCGTGCCACCTCGGCCTGACGCAACTGCAGCGCTGCCGTGGTGCTCATCTGCGCCATATTGATGGCCTGCCCGGGCATGATGTGGTTCGGGTCATCGATACCGTTTTCACGCGCCACGGTTTGCGCCAACTGCAAAATCTGCGAATTACTGAATTGACTGGCCGCGCTGCCGAGTTGTCGACGGGTCAGACTCATCAAGGTGTCGCCGCGTTGCACCGTCACCATCTGCATGTCGGTCTTGACTCCGGCGAGTGCCTGGCGAAACGAGTTCGCCGGCTGTGCACGCTCACGCGCGCGCGTGGCGGCGGGCGCGTCAGGGGCAATGGCTCCGGTTTGTGTAGGACGGATCTGCATTCGGGCTCCTCATCGGGGCTGGTATTGTTTTTGCACTATCGGGCTCAGCTGTCGGAAACTTGCACAACCGGCACCCGCGATAACCTAGATCAAGCAAGGCTCGTTCCAGTTATTGAATCGGTTACAGAATGAAAATGACACCCAATTTCACCCAAAGCAGCGGGCTTTTGCTGCTGTTGGCATCGGGCTGGCTGCATGCGGCGACGCCGCTCGAGCAGATGAATGCCGCGCTGACCGAATGGGTTGGTGCCCAACACGGGATACCGGCGTCGAGCGTGACGGTGGTGCCACCGGATGCACGAGTCGCGGTCCAACCCTGCGGCAGCGGTTTTATGTTTGATTACCCGTTTGTTAACAAAGAACATGTTCGAGTACGCTGCGCCAAGCCGAATTGGCAACTCTTCGTCAAGGTCGGCCTAACACCTGCTGCCGCACCGGCGCTGCCAACCGCCGCGACCACGGCGTCCAAAGCCGCACCGGCGCCGGAATTCCGACAGGTGGTGGTTGCATCGACCAACTTACTGGCGGGACAGGTATTACAGCGAGAGTCGCTCAAGCTTGAGCGCATGGAGGCCGACAAGATTAACAAGGCGCACTATCAGGAATTGCAGGGCCTCGAGGGACAGGAGCTGATGCGCGCAGTGCGCGCCGGCGAGCCGATTCGGGTCTCGGATCTGCGCCAGGCTACTTTGGTCAAGCGCGGCGAGATGGTGTTGATGATCGTCGGCACCCCTGCTACCTTCGAGATATCAGTCAAGGCCGAGGCGATGCAAGATGGTCGCGCAGGCGAGCAGATCAAGTTGCGCAATACCGAGTCGGGCCGCACCCTGTCGGCTGTCGTCACAGGCAAAGGTACGGCAAGGGGTTTGTGATGTTGAATTGGAAATAAAAAAGTTTTTCTGGCGCGCTAAAGTTTTCTTGAGCGAAGCCGATACTCGTTGTGACAGGAATGAATGGCCATTGGCCGAAAGCGAGAAATAACGATGAGCAACCCAATTTCAGGCATTTTCAGCGGCAGTCCTTCACTGGACAAAGTCGCCATGGACAAAGCCAAGCGCAAGGTGCTGGAGCGACCTTTCGATGGACAGTCTGACCCGGTCAAGGCAGAGCAAGCGAAAGTTGCCGCCACCCGCGACGACGAGCTGATTTTGTCGCCGATTGCCAAACAGGCGATGGCCGAACCAGCATTCGACCGCAACAAAGTCGAAGCGATCAAGCAAGCGATCCAGGATGGCAGCTATCCGGTGAACGCGCGCCGCATCGCCGAGAGTTTCGCGGCGATGGAAAAGCTGATCGACTGATTCAGCTGTGTCCGTGAACGAGTCACCTCTCTCCGCCGCCACCGCGCCGGGCGCCGATGTTGCGTCTGCCATGGCCTATGGCAATGCCCTGCATGGGCTGCTGGAGAAAGAATTCGACGCCCTGCGCGCGCAGGAACTCGATCGCTTTGAATCGCTGCAGCCTGAAAAGCTGCAGATTTTCGAGGTGCTGACCCAATTGGTGCCGCGCGACGAGCCCGAGCAAGTGATGGAGCGTCCGGAATGGCAAGGCTTTCGTGAATTGATTGCC
>CAZZMV010000154.1:0-1979 GCA_964655425.1 uncultured Bifidobacterium sp. | reverse complement strand
TCGGCTTTCTCGTCGCCGGGTTTCATACCTTGTAGCCAATACGCCCACGACAGCACCACCGCGACCGCAACATACAGGTCACGCGGGATTTCCTGCTCCAGATCCAGCCGCGATAAGGCGGCGACCAGCTCCCGATCTTCGGTGATGTAAATGCCCTGCCGCTTGGCCTCGGCAATGATGGCCTCGGCCAATTCGTCGCGGCCTTTGGCGGTGACGACCGGCGCGGGTCGATTGCCATAGGCCAGTGCCACGGCTTCACGGCTACGCGGTGATCGCGGGTTCATGCCACCACATCCAACATCGCACCCGGTGGCGCCCAGCTGTCGGGCAGGCTGGGGCGGGCTGAGTGAAAGACATGAAATGAATCCATGGTGAGTCCGGCGAAAGACAAACGCTCCGCCAAGGCCTGGGTGTGGCGCTTGGCCAGCCGCACCACCGAGGCCTTCAGCGCCCACATCATCAAATCGACATGCGCTGCCTCAGTGATCGAGGTCTTTAGCCAGATCTCGCCCAGTACGTCGTTCTCTGTGTGAATGTCGACCGAGAACGGGGTTTTCTGCTGCCCGGGGCGACGCGGTGGCCGGAAAAACTTGATCTCGACCGGGTTGGCATCAACGAAGGGCAGCACCATCGAAAACCCCAACTCGCCGCGGCTTTGCGCCGCGAGTGACTCGACCTGGGCCGACTCAATATCATCAATCGCGCGGCGTAACTGCTCTGACTTGACCGGCTCTTTGTCGGCCAGCGCGCGAATCATTTTGCGCAGCAGGGTCTTGGTGTCTGGCGTTGGCGCAGGCTGACCGCGTCCGAGCAAGGCCTCCAGCCAGAATCCGGAGGCCATCACCGCGCCCTGCAGCGCGCCCGGCGTGAGCCCACGCATCGAGAGCTGCATGCTTTGGAATAGTGAAGCCAGCCCGGGGTCGCCCGCTGATTGCAGCAGCCCGCTCATGACACCGGGCTGGAAGATGTTCAGCAAGCTGGGCGACATCGGTGGCCGAAGCGACAGCGCGGCCAGCCGCGAGATGCCGCTATCGGCGGCGGCAGCGCTCAGTGCCGAAGGCGCGCCTTGGGCAGCGCCACTGGGGCCGCGACCATCGACCGCGCGCAGGGTCCAGCCCCCTGCACTGCGATTGGCGCGTAACCAGAGTTGCTCACCCGGCCGAAAACGCAAACCCGGCGGCAGATCAATCACCTGTCCACCGTACAGCAGCTTGAGGGTTTCGCCGCGCATCTCAAGCGCAGCCTGAATGATCTGGCCGTCGCGCAGACCGAGTTGCTGCGCAATCGGCAGCAGCAGCGTGATGGTACGTCCGTCCAGATAAAACGGATTCAGACGGCCGGGTAGGGCCGTCTGTTCGGTGCCTTGCAGCGGGTTCACGGCGACTGCCGCTTCACTTCCTTATGGGAAGCGTACCCACTTCTTCTTTTCTTCGGCTGACACTTCAGGCGCTGGGCCGTTGTAGGCCACGTTCGGGGCCTGGCGTGGAATCGCGATCGGCGGGTTCAAGTCGCTGGCGGTGGGTGCCACGGTGGGTGCAACCACCGGTGCAGCGCGGTGCAGCTCAACCGCTTTGATCTGCTTGACCTCGGCCTGCGGCGCGGGGTCACCCAGCACCACTTGGCGCAGCACGGCAGCGCCCGGCACGTTGAGCGTCGAACCTGGCTTCAGTTTCATCGCCTTTACCTCGCCCAGTAGCTGGGGGTTGGCGCGGGCAAACGCTTCGCGCATCACTTCCATCGAGAACGGGGTGTTCGGCATAGTTTTCTTGATGACCTTGTCGAGGTTGTCGCCCGCCTTGACCTGGTAGGCGCCGGTCGGTGCAGCGCTCTGCAGCGTTTCGCGCGCTACGGTCGCCATGGCCGGGTCGGTCACAGGCTTGGGTGCAGCAGCCACCGGCTTGCGCTTTTTCGGGGCTGGCTTGAGCACGACGGCTTGCTTCTCACCACCCTTGTCGCCATGGTCGGCAGCTTTGTCAGCG
>CAZZMV010000153.1:0-4817 GCA_964655425.1 uncultured Bifidobacterium sp. | reverse complement strand
AATACCAGCTCGTCATGTACCTGCATCACCATTAAGGTACCCATCCGCTCACGATCTAACCAGTTTTGTACCGAGATCATTGCCAGCTTGATCAAGTCAGCCGCCGTGCCTTGCATGGGCGCGTTGATGGCAGCACGCTCGGCGGCTTGCTTGCGCGGACCATTGGGTGAATTGATCTCGGGTAGCCAGAGTCTCCGGCCAAACACGGTTTCAACAAAGCCATGCGACTTGGCTTGAAGTCGCAGATCATCCATGAACCGCTTCACACCTGCAAAGCGGCTAAAGTATTTGTCCATGTACATCTGCGCGGCGGAACGCTCTATACCCAAGTTACCGGCCAAACCGAATGCGCTCATGCCATAGATCAGACCGAAGTTAATCACCTTCGCTGCGCGGCGCTGTTCGGCTTGCACTTCGTCCAAACCGACGCCGAAAATTTCCGCTGCGGTGGCGCGGTGAATATCTTCACCGGACGCAAACGCGCGCAGCATGGCTGGGTCTTCCGATAAATGCGCCATGATGCGCAGCTCAATTTGCGAGTAGTCTGCCGAGACGATGACATTGCCGGGTGAGGCAATGAAAGCTTCACGTATTCTGCGACCCTCGGCAGTGCGTACTGGAATATTTTGTAAATTCGGATCATTCGACGATAACCGCCCGGTAATCGCGATCGCCTGACCGTAATTAGTGTGTACCCGACCCGTATTCGGGTTGACCATTTTCGGCAGCTTGTCGGTATAAGTTGACTTCAATTTCGACAGGCCGCGATATTCCAGCAATAACTTTGGTAGCGGGTAATCCTCAGCCAGTTTTTGGAGCACCTCTTCATCGGTCGATGGTGCACCGCCTGCGGTTTTTTTGACGACAGGAAGTTTCAACTTCTCAAAGAAAATTTCGCCAATTTGTTTTGGCGAATTCAAATTGAAAGGCTGGCCTGCTTGCTCATAGGCCTGTTGCTCAAGTTGCAGTAACTTGGTGCCCAACTCATGTGACTGCGCCTGCAAGCGCTGAGTATCAATTAATACACCATTACGCTCGATACGCTGCAGCACGCGTGCAGTGGGCAACTCGATACTTTGATAGATAAAACGCAGCCCATCGAGCTTTTCTATCTTGGGCCACATCGTTTGATGCAGCTGTAGTGTGATATCCGCATCTTCGGCGGCGTATTCCGCCGCACGCTCGACATCAACTTCATCAAAACCGATTTCGGCGGCACCCTTGCCGCACAGCTCGACGTAGCTGATAGTTTTACGATTGAGCCAACGTAGTGCAAGACTATCCATGTCATGACTGCGGTGCGACTCATAGACGTAGGACTGCAGCAGCGTATCGTGTGCGATACCCTGCACATGAATGCCATAGTTTTGCAGCACATGACAGTCATATTTCAAGTGCTGACCCAGCTTGGGCTTGCTCGCATCTTCCAGCCAAGGCTTGAGTCTGTTCAGCACGTACTCGCGCGATAGTTGCTGCGGTGCGCCGGGGTAGCGATGCGCCATCGGTATATACGCTGCGATACCCGGCTCGCAACATAGCGAGATACCCACCAGCTCGGCCCGTAGCGCTTCCAGCGATGTGGTTTCGGTATCCAACGCAGTGAGCGAGGCGGCGTTGATTTTTTCCAGCCACTGATCCAACTGCGCCTCAGTAAACACTGCCTCGTAGTATTTTTGCTCAGGTACGTGTGGCACCGACGGTGTGTCATCTACGTCAGAAGACATACTGAACTGCGTTGGGGGTGTGGCACCAGAACCGCCTGCAACTGCATCATCCCCCGCCGCCAGCGAAGCATTCAATTCGCGCAGCCAGGTACGAAACCCCATTTTTTCAAAAAAGGATTTCAGTGCTGCTTTATCTTCAGAGCTCTGCTTTAAAGATGCGAGTACCGATTCATGATGGCCCGACAAATCACAATCACACTTGATGGTGACTAATTGACGCGCCATCGGCAACCAGTCGAGCGCTTTGCGCAAATTTTCCCCGACTACGCCACTGATCTCACTCGCGTGCGAGATGACGCCATCAAGGCTGTCGTACTGCGTGAGCCATTTCACTGCTGTTTTAGGGCCGACCTTTTCCACACCGGGCACGTTATCTACGCTGTCGCCCACCAAGGTCAGGTAGTCGACGATACGCTCGGGGGGCACACCGAATTTACCGATCACACCTGCGCGGTCCAAGGTCTCGTTACTCATGGTGTTAACCAAAGAAACTTGATCATTCACCAGTTGGGCCAGATCCTTGTCGCCAGTGGAGATGATGGTTTTCAAGCCAAGCGCGCTGGCCTCGGTCGCAAGCGTGCCGATCACATCATCGGCCTCAATACCTTCCACCATCAAAATCGGCCAACCTAGCGCTTTCACCACCTCATGAATTGGCTCGATCTGTCTCGCCAAATCTTCCGGCATGGATGGGCGGTGCGCTTTGTACTCGGGGTACAAGTCGTCTCGAAATGTTTTACCCTTGGCGTCGAATACACATGCGATGTGATCAGCAGCGTAATCGTGTCGCAGCCGACGCAGCATATTGATCATGCCGTAGATTGCGCCAGTGGGAACGCCATCCGGATTACGCAAATCCGGCATCGCATGGAAAGCCCGATACAGATAGCTTGAGCCATCCACCAACAACAAGGTTTTGTTCATCGTCTTGATTATGGCAGAGTTCAGTTTGACATCATGCGACGCGCATCTTGGTTGACCCGGGTTGGGGTTGGCGCAGGGTATTGCCGGAAGCCTGAGTTCGACCAAGCATGGTTTGCTAGAATGCTCAGCATCGCGCACAGGTAGCGCCCACTGCGGGGATGATGATGACATCGCTGACGACCCTAACGCTTCACTCCCGCCTGGCCGGCGTTGGCCTGTTGTTATCAATTTTGTCGACTGGCGCGCTGGCAGAAAACCCGCTGGATGACCCCTACGCCGGTAGCCTGATTCCGGATGGCTTTACCAAGCTGACCCCGATTCGCGAGCAAAATGCCGTGACCTCGGTGCGCGTTCAACGTGGTAGCAATGTTTATCATGTGACCCCGGCTGAGCAAATCCCCTACTACCAGGAAGGTGGGCGCGCAGCGACTTGGGAAATAATTCAATTCCGCGGCAAGTCAACTGACGACCGCAGCGCGATACCCCCGCCCAACCGATGAATTCTGCGCCCGGCATGTCCGGGCATGCTGATCCCCACCATGGCAGTTTTCACCCCGGTCACGCTGGACGAAGTTATTCCTTGGGCGGCCAAGTTTCCGATAGGCGCGGTGCGATCCCTGCAGGGCATCTCTTCCGGTATAGAAAACAGTAATTTTTTTCTGTTCGCCGAGCGCGGTGATTACGTACTCACTATCTTTGAAAAACTCGGTTTCGAGCAACTACCGTTTTACTTGCATCTGATGCGGCATCTAGCCGAGCGCGGTGTGCTGGTGCCGGCGCCGGTCGCTGATGAGCATGGCGAAATTCTTCATCGTTTGCATGGCAAGCCCGCGGCAATTGTCAGCCGACTGAAGGGTGATTGGGTGGCATCACCAAAGCCTGCGCATTGCGCAAAGGTAGGTGCCATGCTGGCGCGCATGCATCTCGCTGCGCAAGACTATTCGCTGTACCAACCTAACTTGCGCGGCCTGGATTGGTGGCGCGAGACCACGCCGACTGTGCTGCCTTATCTTTCGCATGATAATCAGCAGCTATTAAGCAACGAGATGCAGTTTCAAGAAACCTTCGCCGCATCGACTATCTACCCCGTGCTGCCGGTTGGGCCAATTCACGCCGATCTATTTCGTAATAACGTGATGTTTGACGGCGAACAGCTATCGGGCTTTTTCGATTTTTACTTTGCAGGTTGTGATCGGTGGTTATTTGATGTTGCGGTAACAGTCAATGACTGGTGCATCGATCTGGATTCTGGCGCAACGGATGCCGCACGGGTGCGGGCCCTGCTCGATGCCTATCACGCGGTTCGCCCGTTCACCCCGGAAGAGTCAGCCGCCTGGTCCGCTATGCTGCGTGCCGCCGCGCTGCGGTTTTGGATTTCGAGACTATTCGATTTTTATTTGCCGCGCGAAGCCGAAATGCTGACACCGCACGACCCCACCCACTTCGAGCGCATTCTTCGTCATCGCATCGCACACCCAGTCGAGGGACTGTACTGATGGCACCGATTGTTGCGAAAGATGGGATCGACTGGATTAAGCAAGGCTTTGCGTTGTTCCGTCGCCAGCCCGCTGAACTTTCGACGCTATTTCTGCTGTACATGCTGTTGATGTTCTCGCTGTCGCTGATTCCTGTGATTGGGCAGCTGTTGCCGCTGTTGCTGGTACCGACATTCACCATGGCATTCATGCAGGCCTGCGTAGAAATCGAAGCAAATCGCAAGGTACGGCCGTCTCTTTTACTTACTGCGTTTCGGTCGCCGGCCCTTGGTACGCTGCTACGTTTGGGCGCACTGTATTTGCTGGCTGCGACGCTGGCGATTGCCGCTTCATCCTTGGTCGATGGCGGCACCTTTTGGAAACTGCTATCGGGCCAGATCAAGCCGGACGATGAGAAAAGCATCAGCGCAGACAACCTGCCGCTCGCGATGCTGTTCTCGGCAGTCGTTTATTTGCCATTTGCGATGGGATTTTGGCATGCAGCCGCGCTGGCTACTTGGCAGCGTATGGGACTGTTCAAAGCAATTTTTTACAGCTTCTTTGCAGTACGCCGCTGCGGCAAGGCCTTCTTGGCCTACTCTCTCGGCTGGGTCATGATCGGTATCGCCGCCCCCGCCATGCTCAGTGCGCTTCTTAGCTTGCTTCTCGGCAAGAATCTCGTCACCGTCATGCT
>CAZZMV010000152.1:0-4818 GCA_964655425.1 uncultured Bifidobacterium sp. | reverse complement strand
GCGCGACGTTTTAATTACCTGTACGGCCGCGAAAAAGACTTCGAACAGAAAGCGCAAGAGGCGGTCAAGAAATTAGGCGCCAAACGGGCCAAGCTGTACAACGAGTTGCGTTCGGAGTTTCAGGAAAAAGGCGACGACGATGCACTGGCACAAGCCAAGGCGATGCTCGATGATGCGCAAAATCTTTCCATGATCGATCGCGAGCGTTTGTTTGGTTATCTTGAAGGGAGTCGCAAATTGATTTTGGTGGAGCCACAGGCGCTGCTGACCGAGGCTTCGCGCTTGCCCGGACTCGATGGTCAAAAAATGTCCAAGAGTTATGGCAATACGATTGCGCTGCGCGACGACAGCGATACCATCACCAAAAAAATTCGAACCATGCCCACCGATCCGGCGCGCGTACGGCGCACTGACCCGGGTAATCCGGATAAATGTCCGGTTTGGATGTTCCATCAGGTGTACTCCGACCACAGTACGCAAGACTGGGTTGTGCAGGGTTGTAAAACTGCGGGGATTGGTTGCATCGAGTGCAAGCAACCTGTCATTGATGGCATCCTGAAAGAGCAGGAGCCAATGCGCGAGCGTGCGCAACAGTACCTGGATGATCCATCACTGGTGCGCGCGATCGTCGCTGATGGTTGTGATCAGGCGCGCAAGTTGGCGCAAGAAACCATGCGCGATGTGCGTGAAGAGATGGGATTGTCGTATACCTGATGGCGCATTGCTCAACTGAGGCTTCCGCTTGGGTGAGTCGTTTCGCGTCTCGCATACCCCAAGGTCTGGTGTTGGATCTTGCGTGTGGAAGCGGGCGGCATGCGCGCTTGCTTGCCGCACTGGGGTATCAGGTGTTGGCAGTCGATCGAGACGCTGCGGTGATCAGCACACTGCTTGGCGCGGGAATACAGACGCGCGAATTCGATCTTGAACAGCCAGACGCAGCAAGCCAAGCCGATTGGCCGTTAGCACCATCAAGCTACAGCGGTGTGGTGGTGACCAATTACCTGCATCGACCATTGATGGCGCCGCTGCTGGCATCGGTAGCGGCCGGTGGTGTACTGATTTATGAAACCTTTGCTCAAGGGAATGGACAATTTGGCAAGCCCGCTAACCCGGATTTTTTATTGGCGCCGGGCGAACTGATTAAGCTGGTACTCGACTTCGGCGGCTGGCACGTCATTGCGTATGAGGATGGTTATGTTGACAGCCCAAAGCCTGCACTGATTCAACGAATCTGCGCGCGTCGCGTCGGTCCTGGCTCACACTCTGACACCCGCCCGGAGGTAGCGCCGGGTGATGTTGCACTTTGATACCTGATTATCCGACCCCGGGCAGTACTGATCCGATACAATTCAACTTTTGCTTCTCCGCGGTAATCCCACCATGATCCAAGGCAGCATTGTCGCCATTGTCACGCCTATGTTTGAGGACGGCAGCCTCGATTTTGAAGGTTTGAGGGCGCTGCTCGATTGGCATATTGCCGAGGGCACTGATGGTGTTGTGATTGTTGGTACGACTGGTGAGTCGCCCACTGTGACGGTAGAAGAGCATTGCGAGTTGGTTCGTGTCGCGGCTCAGCATGTTGCTGGTCGAATTCCGGTGATTGCAGGGACGGGTGGAAACTCAACGGCCGAGGCGATCGAGCTGACCGAATTTGCCAAACAAGCCGGTGTCGATGCATCGTTGCAGGTGGTGCCGTACTACAACCGCCCAACCCAGGAAGGCATGGCACAACATTTCACACGTATTGCGGAAGCTGTTGACTTGCCCGTGATTCTCTATAACGTACCGGGTCGCACGGTTGCAGACATGAGTAACGATACGATCGTGCGATTGGCCTCGGTGCCCGGCATTGTCGGCGTGAAGGATGCCACCGGTAACATTGCTCGCGGTACCGAGCTTTTACGTGCTGTGCCGAAGTCTTTCGCAGTGTACTCGGGAGATGACGCGACTGCGATGGCGCTGATGTTCTGTGGTGGTCGAGGCAATATCTCTGTCACTGCGAACGTTGCACCTCGCGCAATGCACGAGCTGTGTGTTGCTGCCATGGCAGGGCGCGTCGCAGAGGCAGTTGCAATCAATGACAAACTGGTCCCATTGCATAACAAATTGTTCGTCGAGCCCAACCCGGTGCCCGTGAAATGGGCGCTACAACAAATGGGCAAAATCCACGGCGGTATTCGCTTGCCGCTCGTGACCTTGGGTGCAGGCAGCCACGAATTGCTGCGCCATGCACTGCGTGAGTCAGGCGTTTTGCACTGACTTGATTCCACTGAATTTTTTCTCTGGTATAGAAATGAACCAAGTAATGACTCCTCGGAGATTTTGCGCGCACGGGGTTTTGTCGTGCCTGATCGTGATGATCGCGGGCTGCAGCAGCGTGAGCGAGATGCTCGAGCCGGAAAAAATCGATTACAAGAGTGCTGCAAAATCCGGCAATAAAAACAAACTTGAAGTGCCACCTGACCTGAGCGCGCCGCGCGGCAGCAATGTCTACAACGCCGACAATGCGCGTGGCACCGCGACTGCATCCGAGTACAGCGCGCGTCAACCTGGCGCTACAGGCAAATCGACCGCTGCGGCGGTACCCGATGGCTCGGTGGCACCTGCGGTGGTGTCGGGCATGCGCATCGAGCGCGATGGCAAGCAACGCTGGCTGGTGGCCAAAGAGGCGCCTGACCTGTTGTGGCCAAAGATCAAGGATTTTTGGCAGGAGAGTGGTTTTCTGGTAGCCATCGAGAACCCGCAGGCCGGCGTGATGGAGACAGACTGGGCTGAGAACCGCGCCAAAATTCCACAAGACTTTATTCGAAACACCATCGGCAAAGTATTCGATTCGCTGTATTCAACCGGTGAGCGCGATAAGTTCCGTACCCGGCTCGAGCGTCGAGCCGATGGCGGCACCGAGGTCTACATCAGCCACCGGGGCGCAGAAGAAAAAGTCACAGGCCAGGCACTTAGCCAATCAACCGTTTGGACTGCACGACCCTCCGACCCTGAACTTGAAGCTGAGTTTTTGCGCCGCCTGATGACGGCGTTGGGTAGCGATCCGAAGACCGCTGCCGCTGCAGTGAAGGACGCCAAACCGGCCTCGACTCAGCGTGCGCGTTTGTCGAAAGACGCCACCCAGGTCGAAGTCGATGAAGGGTTTGATCGGGCCTGGCGCCGTGTAGGCCTCGCGCTCGACCGGGTTGGTTTCACTGTCGAAGACCGTGATCGCGCGCGCGGCTTGTATTTTGTGCGCTATGTTGATCAGGGCGATGAGGCCAAGAATAAATCGGAGCCAGGTTTCTTTGCGCGTATGTTCAGCTCGAAGAACGACAAGAAAGATGCGCTGCGCTATCAGATTCGTGTGGAAGGCGACGAAGCTAATAGCAAGGTCGCGGTGCAGACCGACAAGGGCGCCACTGCTGGCGATGCCAACGCCAAGCGCATTCTTGCGCTGCTCAACGAGCAACTGAAGTAGATCATGCCCGACCCGAAGCCTCGGGGCGGGGCGTGAGATTTGCCAGTCTTGGCAGCGGTAGCGAAGGTAACGCGCTGCTGATTTCTGCCTCAGCGGATACTACTGCGACGCATATCATCCTCGACTGCGGATTCGGACCGCGAGAACTGAATCGTCGTTTAAGCCGCTTGGCAATGTCTGCCGAACAGCTCGCTGGCATTATTGTCACGCATGAGCACTCTGATCACTTGGGTGGCGTCTTTCAAGTCGCGCGGCAGTTCAAATTACCCGTGTGGTTGACCCATGGCAGCTTCGAGAGCGCTTCCCCTGATGAGGCGCTGGGTGTCGAGGTGCATCTCTGCCGTGATGGGCACCGATTTGCGATCGGCGATCTCGAAATTAGTCCGTACACCGTACCGCATGATGCGCGCGAGCCCGTGCAGTACACGATCTCGGACGGGCGCCACAAGCTTGGCGTGCTGACCGACGTGGGCCATGCCACCCAGCACCTGATATCGGCACTGGCTGGCTGCCATGCGCTGCTGCTGGAGTTCAATCACGACTCAGAAATGCTGGCACGCTCTGCCTACCCCGCGTGGTTGAAGTCGCGGATCTCCGGGCCTTTCGGTCATTTATCTAACGACGCTGCAGCCGGCATTCTTCGCGAATTGGACAAGACACACCTGCATACCCTGATTGCCGCACATCTCTCGCAGCGAAATAACAGCCCGGACCTCGCGCGAGCGGCTATTGAACCCGAGATCGCGGAGACCGATATTGCGTTGTGGGTCGCAGACCAGCACAGCGGCTCAGAGTGGATTAATTGTGCACCCGGTGGTGCCGCCTGAAACCCTGAGCTCGGTCTGAGCGAGCAGCAGGGTTACTGGGTAAGGGTCAGCGACCAACATTGCCCAACTCGCAAAAGCGTCAAGGTATTTCAGGGCGCGGCCCAGAAAACAAAAAAGCCGCTGTGAAGCGGCTTTTTTGTCGACACGCCGACAGATCGGCGTGTTCGTCAGCAAAGAAAAATTACTTCTTCTCTTCTGCTGCAGGTGCGTCAGCTTTCGGTGCTTCAGCAGCCGGTGCGTCAGCCTTAGGTGCCTCAGCGGCTGGTGCCTCTGCCTTAGGTGCTTCAGCAGGTGCCGGCGGAGCAGCTTCCTCTTTTTTGCCGCAAGCGGCCAATGCCAGTGCCAGCAGGGAAGCGATCAGCAACGATTTTTTCATGGTTATCCTTCAGGTGAAAATAAAAAATGATTCGAAAAGCGAGAGAAATAACTACCGGTAGTTATCGCACTTTCAGGTCGCCCTGTCGAACAGGCACTGCCAAATTGCGCACTGCCGCATCGACAAAACTTCCTAAACGGAAATTATACCGG
>CAZZMV010000151.1:0-4864 GCA_964655425.1 uncultured Bifidobacterium sp. | reverse complement strand
GACTGCAGCAACGCAAGCGCGCTGCCTTGCCGTGTATGGAAAAACTGCCTGCCAAATTAGCGACACACCACTGGCACCCGGTTTAGCCACATCACATGTCAAGATCTGCAGCCGCGCGTCAGTGGCTGAGTGCCCAGATTTACAGAATACAGACGTTCAAAATGTCAGCACCGGTGTTGGTACCGGTACCTTGAACTTGGTTGTCGTCAGGATAGACGGCTATCAGTTCAATTTTCTTGGTTTGCCCCTCATTGGCGCGGGTACGTCAGTACAGTTCAATACCATCAGTTCGGTCATGAGGGGCCTATGAAGCAGGTATTTGTACCGCGCCGTCGCAATCGTCAGCTAGGTGCCGCACTGGTCGAGTTTGCATTAGTAGCGAGTATGGGTTTTGTGGTGCTGTTGCTAGCCGTATTCGAATTAGGCCGGCTACTGTTCGTATTCAACACTGCGAGCGAGGCAACAAGATTGGGCGCTCGCCTCGCTATCGTTTGCGATGTCAATGCGACTGTCATTACGCAGCGTATGTCAGTACTGCTACCGCAATTGAATCCAGCGACAGTTGATATTCACTATGAGCCACCCGCCTGCGCAGCTGATCCGGTGAGTGCGCGCGCGAGTTGTCAATCAGTGACCGTGGCGATCAAGCCAGGTACTACGGTCAATACCTTCATACCACTGCCGAATTTTTCCGTCGATATGCCCGCATTTGCAACCACGCTGACGCGCGAAGCGATGGACAGTTCGGGCTGTACCTGACAACGATGGGGAAAGAATGAATGCACTGATTCTCACTACCGACCAAGCACTGAAGCTCACTCTACAGCAATTGTGCGCCGCGCTGAGGCCGCCGATTAGCCTAGTGAAAGACATGCCGGGTATGTTGCGGCTCGACCCGATCGCCATGTCAGAGCCTGATCTTGTGTTATTGGATGCTCGCGGTAACCAAGCTGAAGTCTTATCTTCACTTGACAGAATCACCGACCGCCACCCTAACGCAGTGGTTCTAATGCTTGCACCAGAGCGATCACCCGATTTATTGATTGCAGCAATGCGTCGCGGTGTTCGGGAAGTGATTGGTTTGCCGATCAATCCGGAGGAATTTGAAATAGCGATTGACCGTATCGTAACCAAGCGGCGCGAACAAGCTCGAGAAGAAGGAAAAGTCTATACCGTCATCTCTGGCAAAGGGGGTAGTGGTACGACATTTATTGCAGTTAATCTTGCGCACGCACTATCTACAGTCGCCCATAAGAAAACACTACTAATCGACCTGAATCTGAAATACGGCGATGCTGCCTTGTTTGTTTCAGATACCAAACCTGACATCACACTTTCCGACCTGTGTGCACAGATTCATCGCCTTGATGCGCAGTTACTCGACAGTAGCGTCATCCATGCAGGATCAAATTTTGATGTGCTGCCGGCCTCTTCGGATCCCGATCCTGAAGATCGGGTGCGCCCAGATCATATTAGTTCGCTGATGGCGTTAGCCAAGCGCCATTATGACTATGTGCTGCTTGATGTTGGTCGTCAGATCAATGCCGTCAGCATTCGTGCACTCGATGGAAGTGATCTGATTTTTCCGGTCGTACAGCAAAGCCTACCCTTTATTCGAAACGGACAGCGCATGCTGGATATGTTCAGTACCCTCGGATACCATAAGGACAGTATTCGACACATCCTTAATCGGTATAGTGAGAGTAGTGCCGTATCGGTTGCAGACTTAGAGCGAGGACTCGGTCAGCGTATCGCTTACCAAGTACCAAATAATTTTTCGATCGCCAGCGAATCGATCAATCAGGGCGAACCTGTACTCTCCATGTCAAGAAACAGCCCAATTGCGCGTAGTTTCATCAAATTAGTTCAGTCGCTGACAGAGCAACCCAATCAGTCATCGTATAGCATTATTCGTCGCTTGTTCAGTCGAGCAGCGTCTGTTTCGAATTGAATTCACGATAACCATGTATATGACTCAATCCGAGACTGATATCAGGACGCCTGTACCCAACCCATTAATACAGGCTGAGCCCTCTGAAAATATTTTTGATGATCAGTTTGCCGCTGATTTATTTTCGACCGATACTTATCGCACACACAGCCGACGTTTATATCAAGCTATTTTTGAACGCATCGATCTCGAGCGTTTGCAGAAGTTATCCGGCGAACAGTTTCGTCGGGAACTGGCGTTGTTGATTGAGCGAATTCTGGATGACGAAAATTTGCCCGTGAATCAGGCCGAGCGGCGACGTCTGGTACAAGACATGCAATGCGAGATGACAGGTCTGGGCCCTATCGAGCCGCTACTGAATGATCCGACGATCTCTGACATTCTGGTGAATTCCCACAAACAAGTCTATGTTGAGCGTCGGGGCAGGTTAGCGCTGACGCCGATTCGTTTTCATGATGATGCACATTTGATGCGTATCATCGAAAAAATTGTTTCTCGGGTTGGACGTCGAATCGATGAATCGAGCCCTATGGTCGATGCGCGACTACCGGATGGCTCTCGCGTCAATGCCATCATCGCGCCTTTGGCACTCGATGGTCCGGTACTGTCGATTCGCCGTTTTTCTGTGCAGCCGCTGACCATGAAAGATCTGATTGCACAGCATACGCTGACCCCACAGATCGCCGAGCTGCTCGAGGCTTTGGCTGGTGCCAAGCTGAACATACTGATATCCGGTGGCACGGGTAGTGGCAAGACTACTTTGTTGAACGTAATCTCGGGTTTTATTCCTGCGTCTGAGCGAGTGATTACAATCGAAGATGCAGCTGAGTTAAGGCTACAGCAACCGCATGTTGTTCGGCTTGAAACACGCCCGCCGAATATTGAAGGCCGTGGCGAGATACCGCAGCGGGCGCTGGTTCGGAACGCATTACGGATGCGACCAGATCGAATTATCCTTGGTGAGGTCCGTGGTGCCGAGGCACTCGATATGCTTCAAGCCATGAATACTGGCCACGAGGGCTCACTTGCTACTGTGCACGCTAACACACCGCGAGATGCGCTATCCCGTCTGGAAAATATGATCAGTATGGCCGGTGCTCATTTAGGTTTGCGAGCCATACGACAGCAGATTGCCTCGGCGATTACTGTAGTGATCCAACTGATGCGATTGAGCGATGGCAGCCGCAAGCTAGTCAGCTTGCAGGAGGTGACCGGGATCGAGGGCGATATCATCACCATGCAGGAGATTTTCAGTTTTCGGCGTACGGGTGTAGCCAGTGATGGCCGGGTCAAGGGTTACTTCACGGCGACCGGTATTTGTCCGCAATTCGACCAGCGACTAGATGAATTCGGTATTCATCTTTCGGATTCGATTTATCAGCCGACACCAGCATTGGCTTGATACGAGGTGAATCAATGAATTGGCTCTACCTGGGTACGGTACTATTCATCTTTATTGCAGTCGCGTTTTTGGTTGAGGCGCTATGGCGATTCTGGTTTTCGAAGCAAAGCCAATCGGCAAAGCGTTTTAGTCAGCGCATGCGCGCCATCGGTGGTGCAGAAATAGCTGGCGGTTATGGGGGGGCGTTACTCAAGCAGCGCCGCTTCGCCAAGCAGGCTGAGGTAGATCGATTTTTGCGTCGGTGGTCACTCGCTGAATCCCTTGACTACCAGTTACAGCAAGCGGGTAGTCGGCACAGCGTTGCTCATTTACTCGCGTATTGCGCTACTGGCTTTTTTATTGGCCTGGTGATTGGCTTGATAATTTTTTCCTTGTGGGGGATGGCACTGCTCTTTGCGATTGTCGGTGCCGCTATTCCCCTCGGCGTCCTGAGTCGGCAACGCCGAACGCGGCTACAGAAAATTCAGCGACAGCTACCCGAGGTGGCTGATCTGATCGCACGAAGTTTAAAAGCTGGCCATGCATTACCTGCGACATTAAAGATGGTGGCCGACGAGATGCCGGAACCCATCTGCGCTGAATTTCGTCAGCTAGCCGATGAAATTCATTATGGGTTAGGTTTGCCGCTTGCATTACAACGACTGGCACAGCGTGTGCCGGTGGATGATTTACGCTTCCTGGTTATCGCAGTACTGATCCAGCGCGATACCGGTGGAAATTTGTCTGAGCTCATGCAGAACATGTCGTACCTGATTCGGGAGCGACTGAAATTGCTTGGTCGCGTCAAGGCGTTAGCTGCCGAAGGTTTACTGTCTGGTTGGATTTTGTTTCTGCTACCGATCAGCATGGCACTACTTTTGTATGTCGTTAACCCTGGTTATATCGGGCGCTTGGTTGATGATCAGTTTGGCAGGCTAATGCTTGGTGTTGCGACGATACAAATGCTACTGGGTGCTGTTTGGATGCGGCATATCGTTCGAATTCGGGTGTAACCGCGAGCGACAATTCAAAAGGAAGACAAAAGTCATGAGTACGGATAGTCTGCTGCTTCTTGGTGTGATTTTTATTTCGGTCGCCAGCTTGTCAGCTTGGCTAGTAGGCTGGCTGACGCACAGCCGGATTCGCCAGCGTATCGCCGACACAGTGACGAGCCACCATGCACTGTCATCCTCTCACCGTTGGCGCGAGCGATTAGCGACCGTGATTCAGCCGCTTGCCAAATTAGCGCTACCTGCCGAGGGATGGGAGCATTCACCAATACGAATTGCTTTTATCAACGCGGGCTGGCGCCATCACGCGGCGCCGACAATTTTTTTCGGCATCAAGACGTTACTTGCGTTACTTTTACCGATATTGCTGATATGGCTGGGGGGCGAGCGAATACTTGCAGCAGGTAGTGGCAGTATGCTGATTTACTTGACGATGATCGCTGCCCTCGGCTACTACCTGCCGAACCTGGTGCTGCAACAGCAAATCGCAACGCGTCAGCGCGAGGTGTTTGAATCATTTCC
>CAZZMV010000150.1:0-4878 GCA_964655425.1 uncultured Bifidobacterium sp. | reverse complement strand
CAAGCGCGCTGCCTTGCCGTGTATGGAAAAACTGCCTGCCAAGTGAGCGACACACCGCTGGCACCCGGTTTAGCCACATCACATGTCAAGATCTGCAGCCGAGCCTCCGTGGCCGAATGCCCTGACTTGCAAAACGCCGATGTTCAAAATGTCAGTACTGGTGTGGGTACAGGTACGGTGCAATTAGTCGTTGTCAGAATCGACGGTTACCAGTTCAATTTTCTTGGCTTGCCTTTGACGGGTGCGGGTCCGTCGGTACAGTTCAATACCATCAGTTCGGTGATGAGGGGTCTATGAAGCACGTCCATAGACAGCATCGACACCACCGTCAGCAAGGCGCAGCATTGGTCGAATTTGCGCTAGTGGCAAGTATGGGATTTGTGGTCTTGCTATTGGCTGTATTTGAATTCGGCCGCTTGCTATTTATTTTTAATACTGCAAACGAAGCAACACGGTTGGGCGCTCGTCTGGCCGTCGTTTGTGATGCTAATGCCACCCTCATCACGCAGCGCATGTCAGTGCTGCTGCCACAATTGAATCCAGCGACAGTTGATATTCACTATGAGCCACCCGCCTGCGCAGCTGATCCGGTGAGTGCGCGCGCGAGTTGTCAATCAGTGACCGTGGCGATCAAGCCAGGTACTACGGTCAATACCCTCATACCACTGCCGAATTTTTCCATCGATATACCTGCATTTGCAACTACGCTGACACGTGAAGCGATGGACAGTTCCAGCTGTACCTGACGAAGATGGGGAAAGAATGAATGCACTGATTCTCACCACCGACCAAGCGCTGAAGCTGAGCCTGCAGCAATTATGCGCATCGCTGACGCCACCCATCAGTCTAGTGAAGGATATGCCTGGCATGCTGCGGCTAGATCCTATTGCAATGACTGAGCCTGATCTGATCTTGTTTGATGCGCGGGGTAATCAAGCAGAGGTTTTGTTATCGCTCGACAGAATCACCGACCGCCATCCCTTGGCAGTCGTGCTGATGCTGGCACCGGAGCGCTCACCTGATTTATTGATTGCAGCGATGCGACGGGGTGTGCGGGAAGTGATTGGCTTGCCGATCAATTCGGATGAGTTTGAAATTGCGATTGATCGAATTGCAACCAAGCGCCGTGAGCAAGCGCGTGAAGAGGGCAAGGTCTACACCGTGATATCCGGCAAAGGCGGCAGCGGTGCGACTTTCATTGCAGTCAATCTTGCGCATGCGCTCGCGACGGTTGCGCACAAAAAAACCCTACTGATCGATTTGAACTTGAAATACGGCGACGCCGCCTTGTTTGTTTCTGATAGCAAACCGGATATCACTCTGTCCGACCTCTGCGCACAGATTCATCGTCTCGATGCACAGTTATTGGAAAGTAGCGTCATCCATGCAGGATCAAATTTTGATGTACTGCCGGCCTCTTCAGATCCCGATCCGGAAGATCGCGTGCGTCCTGACCATATCAGTTCGCTGATGGCATTGGCCAAGCGCCACTATGACTATGTACTGCTCGATATTGGTCGTCAGGTGAATGCCGTGAGCATACGCGCACTGGATGGAAGCGATCTTATTTTTCCTGTCATACAGCAAAGTCTGCCTTTCATACGAAATGGGCAGCGCATGCTGGATATGTTCAGTACCCTTGGCTACCACAAAGACAGTATTCGACATATTCTTAACCGATACAGTGAGAGCAGTGTCGTGTCGGTTGCAGACTTGGAGCGTGGGCTGGGTCAGCGTATCGCTTATCAGGTACCAAATAATTTCTCGATCGCCAGCGACTCGATCAATCAAGGCGAACCGGTACTCTCTCTTTCCAGAAATAGTCCGATTGCGCGTAGCTTCATCAAATTAGTCCAGTCGTTGACTGAGCAACCCAATCAATCTTCCTACAGCATCATTCGCCGTTTATTCAGCCGAGCAGTAGCCGTCTCGAATTAAACCTGGCTACGTCTATGTACATGACTCAATCCGAGACTGATATTCAGGCGGCGCTGCGTAGCCGAGTCAACGCTGGTCACCAAGCTGAAAATTTTTACGATGATCAGCTCAAGACTGATCCGTTTGCGACCGATACATACCGCGCACTGAGCCGGCGTTTGTATCACGCTATTTTCGAGCGTATCGATCTCGAGCGTTTGCAGCAGTTATCCGGCGAACAGTTTCGTCGTGAGCTGGCGTTGTTGATCGAGCGAATTCTGGATGATGAGAAACTACCGGTCAATCAAGCCGAACGTCGACGCTTGGTTCAAGAAATGCAGTACGAGATGACCGGCTTGGGACCGATCGAGCCGCTACTGAATGACCCCACCATCTCCGACATTCTGGTGAATTCCCATCGCCAAGTCTATATTGAGCGCAGGGGCAGATTGGCGCTGACGCCGATCCGGTTTCATGATGACGCGCACCTGATGCGTATCATCGAAAAAATCGTCTCGCGGGTGGGGCGCCGTATCGATGAATCAAGCCCGATGGTCGACGCGCGATTGCCCGATGGTTCTCGCGTCAATGCCATCATCGCGCCTTTGGCGCTGGACGGTCCGGTACTATCGATTCGCCGTTTTTCGGTGCAGCCGCTGACCATGAAAGATCTGATTGCGCAGCACACACTGACACCACAGATCGCCGAGTTGCTTGAGGCATTGGCTTGTGCCAAGTTGAATATGCTGATCTCTGGCGGCACAGGTAGCGGTAAAACTACTTTATTGAATGTGATCTCGGGTTTTATTCCGGCATCGGAGCGAGTGATCACGATCGAAGATGCCGCTGAACTCAGACTTCAGCAACCGCATGTGGTGCGGCTTGAAACCCGTCCACCGAATATCGAGGGGCGTGGCGAGATAGCACAGCGAGCGCTGGTGAGAAATGCGCTGCGTATGCGCCCAGATCGCATCATCCTCGGTGAAGTCAGGGGAGCTGAGGCACTCGATATGCTGCAAGCCATGAATACTGGTCATGAGGGATCCCTCGCGACGGTGCATGCCAATACGCCGCGTGATGCGTTATCCCGTCTGGAAAACATGATCAGTATGGCTGGCGCTCATTTGGGTTTGCGCGCTATGCGACAGCAGATTGCGTCGGCAATTACTGTGGTGATACAGCTGTCAAGATTAACCGATGGCAGCCGCAAGCTGGTCAGTTTGCAGGAAGTGACTGGAATAGAAGGCGATGTGATCACTATGCAGGAAATTTTCAATTTTCGGCGTACGGGTGTGGCTAGCGATGGTCGCGTCAAGGGATATTTCACGGCGACCGGTGTTTGCCCTCAATTTGATCAACGTCTGCGTGAGTTTGGTATCCACTTGTCAGATTCGATCTATCAGCCGACACCGGCACTGGCTTGAGACGAGGTGATCTCATGAATTGGCTCTATCTAGGTACCACACTTTTTATTTTTATTGCAGTAGCATTTTTGGTTGAGGCGCTATGGCGATGGTGGTTCTCGACGCAAAGCCACTCGGCCAAACGTTTTAATCAGCGCATACACGCGATGGACGGCGCAGAAGCGGCACGCGGCTACGGTGGCGCACTCCTGAAACAACGCCGCTTCGCCAAGCAGCCTGGGCTTGATCGTTTTTTACGCCAGTGGCAAATCGCCGAATCGCTTGACCAGCAGTTGCAACAGGCAGGAAGTCAGCACAGTGTTGCCCGCTTGCTGGCGTACTGCGCAGTGGGCTTTTTTATCGGCATGGTTATCGGCTCGTTGATGTTTACGCTGTGGTGGATGATGCTACTTGTTGCAATTGTCGGTGCCGTTATTCCTATTGGCGTACTGAGCCGACAACGCCATGCGCGGCTGCAGCAAATTCAGCGGCAGCTACCCGAGGTGGCTGACTTGATTGCGCGCAGCCTGAAAGCGGGTCATGCGCTACCTGCGACATTAAAAATGGTCGCCGATGAGATGCCTGAGCCCGTCTGTACCGAATTTCGTCAGGTAGCAGATGAAATTCATTATGGACTTGGTTTGCCGCCTGCATTACAACGACTCGCACAGCGCGTACCGGTGGATGATTTACGCTTCCTGGTGATCGCAGTACTGATACAACGCGATACGGGTGGTAACTTGGCTGAGCTCATGCAGAACATGTCGCACCTGATTCGCGAGCGGCTGAAACTACTTGGTCGTATCAAGGCTTTATCCGCCGAAGGGTTACTGTCTGGTTGGATCTTGTTTCTTTTGCCGATTGGTATGGCGTTACTACTGTATTTCGTTAACCCCGGCTATCTCGGGCGCTTGGTCGACGATTCATTTGGCAGGATGATGCTTGGAATCGCGGCGATGCAAATGCTGCTCGGTGGTGTTTGGATGCGTCATATCGTTCAAATTCGAGTATGACCCGAAGCGATAAATTAGAAGGAAGACTCAAGACATGAGCACCGACACCCTGCTTATTCTTGCTGTGATATTCATTTCGGTGGCGAGCCTGTCAGCTTGGCTGGTTAGCTGGCTTACTCACAGCCGGATCAGGCAGCGTATCGCTGACACCATGAGCGGACACCAAGCCTTGTCATCTTCTCACCGTTGGCGTGAGCGCCTGGCGAGTGTGATTCAGCCATTAGCCAAATTGTCATTACCTGCTGAGGGATGGGAGCAATCACCGATACGGATTGCCTTTATCAACGCAGGCTGGCGCCATCACGCTGCACCAACTATTTTCTTTGGCATCAAGAGTTTGCTTGCGTTCGTGTTGCCGACGCTGCTGATCTTGCTGAGCGGGGAGCGGATACTTGCAGCGGGCACCGGAACCCTGCTGATTTATGTCGTCGTAGCCGCAGCCGTCGGCTACTACTTGCCAAACTTGGTATTGCGACAGCAAATCGCACATCGTCAGCGCGAGGTGTTTGAATCATTTCCCGATGCGCTCGATTTACTGATTATCT
>CAZZMV010000149.1:0-4878 GCA_964655425.1 uncultured Bifidobacterium sp. | reverse complement strand
CCACCCTCGTTTGGCTCGGAATACAGCGTGAGCCACATCACACGAGATTGCTTGAAGCGGCAATCAAACTCCATTTGGCTGCGGATCGCCAAAGCGCCTGGGTCATTTCGCTGGGCAAGATTCTGTAACTGCCACACATAGACCAAATAGCCTTTACGCGTCATGCGGTCGGTGTCCAGCAAGTACTGATTTCCCTGTGCATCCGTAGTCACCAGTGACCATACTGCGGCCTGCGGATAAATCGGCGCCGACCATAAGATAAGTGTCAAGCCAATGACGCAGTGTTTGGATATTCGCATGAAAATTCCAGATAAGAGTAAAGATCATCGTTAGCGCTAGCATCAGTACCGCGCGAAACTGAAGAATATACCTTGCTGGTTAAACCAACTACCAATCAAAGCTTGATGGTCGGCTAATATACGTTCGCTGGCGCCATTTACTCGACCGGTCTAGGCGGGTACCAAACCGAAAACAACATGAGTACGTCAGTACTGCCATATCAACCATTGCATTTTTGACATACCTAATCTCCACCCAACTCAACTTGTCTGCCGAAATCAAAGTGTCTGATCCCAGACGAACTTTTTTTACGCTGCTAATCATGAGCACAGTGATCAAGCTCTGGCTGGCGGCATTCTTTCCTTTCACCGGCGACGAAGCCTATTTTTACCAATGGGGCGCGCACCCGGATTGGGGTGGATTTTATGATCATCCCCCAATGGTGGGCTGGTGGCTTTGGGTACTACAACAGATTTCTTCAGACCCGCTGGTGCTTCGAATACCTGCCGTGCTGCTATGGATTGCCGTCGCCTTCGGCATGATGGATCTGTATGCCCGCTTGCTGCCAGAGCAGGCAGCGCGCCGATGGTATCTTGGTAGCTTGTTTCTGGCGCTGCCATTTACCTGGGCATTTAATTTAATCACGACGGATACGCCGTTAGTATTGTTTTTATTCTTTTCTGGTTACGCATTCATACGCGCCGAAATTGAACAACGGTGGCGCTGGTATGTAGTTAGTGGCGTTTTACTTGGCCTCGCCTTGCTATCGAAATACTTTGCCGGCTTAATCGCAATCACCTATGTAATTTATCTCCTACCCAAACGGGGCGGTATCCGTCGGCTAGGGGTAGTGGCGGTCTGCGCTCTTCCTTTCATCCTGCTGAATCTGGCGTGGAATGCCACCCACTGCTGGAATAATATTTTATTTAATCTGTTTAATCGAAACCAGGACGCGCATTTTTCAGTAAGTCAGAGCGCACTCTACCTGCTTATGCTGCTTTATTTGATTACACCATGGACCGCGCTCAGCTTGTGGCGCTGGTTTCGGAAAGTGCCGCTAGTGACTGATCAACCGCAACTACGAATATCGCCCGAAAACAGCAGCCAGTCTCGCTCGCATGATTCACAGCAACTGCTCACCGACACTAAACAGAACAGCGTATTGAACACGCAAGACGGACCGTTATCAGCCCTAGCGGCACTTTTTGTCGTACCTTTCGGTTTGTTTGCTTTGCTTTCTATCTATAAACAAATCGGACTACATTGGTTACTTGCATTCATTCCCTTTGTATTTTTGTTTGCTGCAGCGTATTTAAACAATGAAACCTTGCATCGTCACCGTCAGTGGAATTTGTTTCTTGGAATACCGCATCTGGTACTGATCTTAGGGTTAACACATCTGCCGGTCGACCACTTTAAAACGCTTAGAATTTATACCGACATCGTACTGAATCGGGAGGGCAAAGATGTCGTGAAGGCGCTGCAATTAGATCTGCCGGCCGATAGCCTTCTGATGACAGGCTCTTATAGCCAATCATCTTTATTGGCCTACCATGCCCAAAGTTATGTACCAGTGTTTGGGTTTGGTAGTTTTCACGCAAGGTTTGATGACCCAATTACCGATTTCCGCAAGCTCGAGGGTAGAAATATTCGTATCGCGAGCACTCGGGTGATTGACGTAGAAAACATAAAAATGTTTTTCAAGCAGGTGCGCGTACAAGAAAAAACTATCCACGGCGCACGCTTTTATGTAGCCGATGGTGAAGGCTTTCTTTTTGAACCTTACCGCGCACAAGTGCTTAGTGCCGTTGCCGCTCGCTATTACAAGGTACCGACATGGCTACCGCTGTACGGTTGTCAGTTTCTCGAGATGTACAAGCTCATCTAAAAGAAAACCGTTTGTGCCCGAGATAGCTGGTAAATACTGGCACGATGACCCCAGTTGCGTGCGCTATCTCTGGCACCCAGCGCGTGACACCAGCAAACGGTAGCAGGTAATACAAGCCCATACTGATCCCCCAAGTCTGGAGGACAGCCACGCCATTGACCATCACAAAAAACATGGCGCTGCGCTGCACCGATTGACTACCTTGGGTAAACACAAAGCTGCGTGCGAGAATGAAAGCAGTGATCATACCCGTCAGGTACGCTAGCACCACGGCGCTGGAAAAATCCAGCCACTGGCTATAAACAATACGCGAGCAAAAATTGACGATAGCCGCCAGCCCTCCGGTAACCACGAAGCCCAGAAACTGACGGCTCATGAAGCTGCGCATCATATCGGCTCGCCCCGCGCTGCGTCACGAGCCATTTGGCGACCAAACCCGATACTTTCAGAAATGCCACGATCTTCAGGATAGTAATAGGAGGTATCCGCTACCCACAGCCCCCGCACGGGCAAACCGGCTGGCGGTAAACGATCAAGATAGCCCGGCTCGCAAATAGGCTGAGCGTGTCGGTAACGACTGGCCCGAATATCGATGAAGTCCTCATCAGTCAATCCGGTGTTGATCGTTTGAAGGTATCGCTTCACCTTGCCAATGAAAACCTCATCGGGCTCGGCATATTTGGGATGTTCGCCGGGCATATAAAACGGCACATAAACTATGGTGTGATCCAATGGGCGCAAGTTGGAATATTCGACCAAGCCCGGAATATCCATCTCCGGGTCATTCACATTCAACCAAAAGTTTTCGCTCAGACGCTGACGCAGTTTCACGATGACACACACCACTGCAATATTACGTAGCGCATTGAATTTCTGCGCCACCTCAATCGGTAGATCTGGAATCATTCGCGTGACGAAAGGCAATGGGACGGTGCTTATCACCTTATCGAAGGCTTCTCTACCTGCATGAGTCTCGACACCCGTGACCATACCTTGGCTGATATGAACTCGCTGTACAGGGGTTCGTAGACGGATTTCGCCGCCATGCTGCTCGACGTCTGCTTTCATCGCACTCAGCAAGGTATCAGAGCCGCCTTCGAGATAACCGAGCTTTTCGCGAAACAGATCGTAACGAGAGCGACCTATCCGCCGGATACGACTCCAGATCCACGCAGCAGATAGATTATTGGCGTAGTCATAGAACTTATAGTCGAACAAGCGTCGCCACAAGACTTCCCAAGCCTCGCTACCCACCCAACGTTTTATCCAAGCGCTGGCCTCGACATGATCAAGTGGTCGCCAATCGCTACGTTTAGTACAAAGAAAAGCATGCAGGCCATAGCGAAACTTGGCGATCAGTGACAAGCCTCGAAAACTAAGTAGAGCAAGCGGGTTACCCCATGGTTGCAGACGATGCTGGTGCCAATAACCCATTTTTGTTTCGACCCAATGCATCTTCTGGGCGATACCCAGTTCATCGAGCAAACGTAAGAACGCATGATCAGAGGTGCAATGGAAATGATAATAGCGCTCGATTTGTAGACCATTAAAATCAAAACATGCAGTCATACCACCAACGCGATCATCGGCTTCGAATACGACTGGGCGATGCCCATCACGCGCTAATTGATAAGCGACTGCCAATCCCATCGGGCCAGCGCCGAGTACGGCGATTCGCTGTGCTGTCAGTTCGTTGCGCATCACTGTCAAAACGCCAACACTACCGCGCTGTAGCGCGGATGACAGAAAGTTTCACGCACCGCATCAGCGAATCGCGTCGAACTCACACCAAATATTGATGGCCATTCGATGACCTCGAATTCATCTTTGGCGACCAACGCCACTAATTGCTGCGTAGTGAACGGTGGATTTTTATCAAATTGCCCCCATAGCCACAAGAGAGCATAAAACAGCGAATAGGGAATTTTCATGATCAACGCACCTGCATGGGTAATACGCTTGATCTCACGAATAATATCGATGTAATCAATTTTTTCTTGGCCGGAAATATTAAATATACCTTCGATGATACGTCCCTCGATGCAGCTGATAATTATTTGGCAAAAATCTCCAACGTACAACGGCTGTCGCATATAACGACCATCACCTGGCACCGGAAAAATCGGCACTTTTTTCATAAAGCGGGACAACCAGCCTAAATGCTTGCGATCAAACCAGCCAAACATCAGTGTCGGACGCAGAATCGGGCAGCGCGTACCGCTTTCGAGCACCATTCGTTCCTGGGCTTTTTTAGTGTTGGTATAAAAGTCGTCAGCGACAGAGGTAACAACCGAAGAACTGATATGAATTAGCTGGATACCCTGGGTGCCAGTAATCAGATCCAATATGTTGCGAGTCGCAGTTAGATTATTGCGCTCAAAATCTTTATATTCATTACCGCCTATCTGCGCTTGCAACATGACGACGATGGCGCCAGACGTAAAGTGTCTTTTCCATACACCCAGATCGGCAAGATCTACATACTCTGCTGTAATGTCGGGATGAAGCGAACGAACGATCTCGAGATTAGCGTGATGCTTATCCAGCACAACGATATCGCGGTAGCCTTTTTCCTTGAGCCGGACAATTAGGTTTTGACCGACCAAACCCGCGCCACCGGGTAATATGATTTTTTGCTGATTGATTGCGTTCACTTTTCAGATATTCAGCTTATGAAAAATCCAACGCGGCAAGTGCTGGACTATACGCAT
>CAZZMV010000148.1:3195-4921 GCA_964655425.1 uncultured Bifidobacterium sp. | reverse complement strand
GGCGTCATGGCGACATTGCGCAGCTGCGGCACTTTGAAGATCCACTTGTCTTCTTCCTTGCCGGTGTCGTGAAACTTGCCCTGATCGCGACCTTTCAATAGCGCGATCTCGACACTGCCGGTCGCTTTCCAGTAGTCCTCGACCAAGCCGAATTTCTGGAAACTTTGACCACCGACGGTGGGGCCATTGTGACAACCAGCGCAACCGTAGTTGATGAATTTATCGAGCCCAGTTTTGGCCTCGGCGCTAATTGCGCGGGTATCACCCTTCAGGTATTGGTCAAATGGCGCAGGCGTTAGTAGCGTGCGCTCGAAGGCACCGATTGCAACAGCCCAGTGCTCGGCAGTGACAGCCTCTTTTTCATTCGGGAAGGCCGCTTCGAACAGCTTCTGATAGCCCAGTGCGCGAAGCTTTGCTTCGGCCTCCGCATAACTCTTATTGCCATAAGCGAGCGGGCTGGTCAGCGCTTTCATAGCCTGCTCTTCAACACTGACCCGGTTACCACCGTAGTGCTGCGCGACGAGTAGCGGCGTGTTGAATACCGTGTGCGCGTTACGTGGCAACACCACGCCATTGACACCCACCGATCGCGGCAGTGAATCGGCACCATAATGACTCGGGCTGTGGCAGCTCACGCAGCCGGTGCGGCCATCAATCGAGACGCGGGTCTCGAAAAACAGTTTTTTGCCCAGCTCAACTCGTGCAGCCGAGTGAGGGTAGTCGTCTACATGCGCTGTGTAGGGCAAAGGCCGGAACACTTGCTTGGCGCGCTCGAGCAATGCGCTTTCAGTGTCAGCAGCGACCACCAAGCCAACACCGAGCGCACCCGCCATCAGCAGGGTGAGCAGCAGGCCGCGCTTGGCGAAGGAGGGAGTTGGTTTCATGGAGTGCTTCCCGAAAGTCTTGATTAGGAGAAAGTACCCCGATTGTGCCGCGATTTCAGCCGACCTGCATAGACTGTTCGTTTGGGGAGGCGTGGGACTTGGGCAGTTTCATGGGCTGCACGGTTTTGCCCATGGGTAATTCATGATTTGCCGTATTGCAAAACTGACACATGAAAAATATGCTTCGCGTCGCCTCCATTGATGTTCGTGTCGCCTGTTTTTCGCACTGGATAGTGGCCTAGCCAAAACCATATTCACTCAGAGCGCAGGCGCCTAGTACCGATGACTCTCTTGATCCGATCTGGTTGCGCGCTCCTGATGTCTAGCGTGCTAGCCCTTGCCCAAGCCGCCCCTGCCGAATGGCAAGACCAACTGGCGGCCATACCAAGCAAAGAATGGAACCGCGATTACGCTGCGCACCTGCTGGAGCGCGCTGGATTTGGTGGCACGCCTGCCGAGGTGGAGCGCTTTTCAAAGATGACGCCTGCCAGCGCAGTGCGCACGCTAGTGCGGTACCAATCGACGCGTCAATCATTGCCGCCGTTTGAGGCATCGGGCGCATTTGACCCAGGGCTTGACCCATTCTCGCCGTCGCGCCCAGCCGCTACCGACAAAGCCAAGGCTGAAGGCGAAGCACTCGGCGTGAAAATAAAGCCGCAAGGTAATCGCCGTCTGCAGCAAGTCGCTGATCGTTATCTGTATTGGCTACGTGTGAGCAAACTGGAGTCGCAGCGCATCGGTTACTGGTGGGCGAATCGCATGCTGGTCACGCAACGCCCGCTGGAAGAAAAAATGACGCTGTTTTGGCATGGTCATTTTGCGACGAGCGATGAAAAAGTACG
>CAZZMV010000148.1:0-3095 GCA_964655425.1 uncultured Bifidobacterium sp. | reverse complement strand
GATTTTGTCATCAACCCAGCGCAGCATGATGATGGCATGAAGGTCGTGTTGGGTCAGCACGGTAAATTCGATGGCGTACAGGTGATCGACATTATTTTGTCGAAACCTGTCACGGCAGAATTCATCGCTGCCAAGCTGTATCGCTACTTTGTGCGTGAAGAAATATCGCCGCAAATGCGTACCAAGCTCGGCAAGCTGCTACGCGATCATAAATACGAAATTGCGCCGTTTCTGGAGGCGCTGTTCTTATCACAGGATTTTTATTGTGATGCCTCGGTAGGCACCCGCATTAAACCGCCGGTGGAGCTGGTGGTTTCAACTTACCGAAAAATGGGTTTACGCGAGATTCCGGGCATGCCGGATTTCAACGATCTCACCGATTCCATGGGACAGAAGCTGCTGTTCCCGCCGAATGTGGCCGGCTGGGCCAGCGGCAAGAGCTGGATCACACCAGGCTTGTTACTGGTGCGCGGTAATTTTGTTTACGACACGGTGTTCCCGCCGATTGATTTTGTGGCGACCGACCGTGTGCCCGATGATCGCTATGGCATTGTGCCGGTGGCTGACAAACTGGCGATGGGATTGGATGTGACGACTGCAACCAAACCGGATGGCAAAGAGGTCACTTCGATGTCGATGCAAAATGATCGCGATGAAGATTTCAATACTCGGCTAGCCAGCTATCACGCGTGGCGTAAGGCGATTGAAAATGTGAAGCCGATTCCGCGCGCGCCGGCACGGTTGGATATTGCAAAGATGGTGCGGGATGCGGGCTGCCTGACCGCGCAGGACGCAGTAGACCATTTGCTGGCGCGTTTTCTGGTGACTCCGGTTGATTCCGAAACGCGCACCAAACTGGCCTCGTTACTTGCAAGCGATCTGGGTACCAGTGACTTGAGGCTTGCCGACAGCTATATGGAAGATGCATTGCGCAATACGCTGCATGTGATCCTGTCGCTACCGATTTACCAATTAGGCTAAGCAGTATGACGTCACATCTCCATTCCTCGCTCACGCGTCGCGCGCTACTGCAGGCCATGGGTGCGACCGGTCTTGCGCTCGGTATGCCTTTTTCGGCTCCTGCGGCGGCAGCAGGTAAGCAACCAATACTGGTCGTGGTTGAATTGTCAGGTGCCAATGATGGCTTGAACACGTTGGTACCTTATGCCGAAGATGCTTACTACCGCTTGCGACCGCGCATTGGCATTCGCCCAGACAAGGTGCGCAAGATTGATGAGCGATTTGGGTTCAACCCATCGATGTCAGGCTTCGAGCGTTTGTTCAAAGATGGCAAGATGGCGATTGTTCATGGTTGCGGTTACGCGCAACCATCATTCTCGCATTTCACCTCAGCAGCTTACTGGCATACCGGCGCACCGAATACCGGTGAGCCTTACGGCTGGCTGGGCAGGGTGGCCGATGCCATCGATCCGGAACTGACGCCGAATTTTTTGGTGAATATTGATGAGCGCCAGTCACTCGCTGTGCGCTCGGCACGCCACGTGCCGGTGGTGTTTGATGATCCCGAGCGATTTACGCGCAAGGGCTTACGCCAGAGCCGCCCGCTGCTCGACGATGTGGTAGCCGCGCAGGCGGGCAGTGCCTCGCGCAAATATCTCGATGAAGTGGCGCAAAGCGCGCGGCAGGCGTCGCAGCTTGTGCGCGCTGCGTGGGAGGGCTACAAAACACCCGTTGATTACGGCATCATTTCGCTGGACTTACCCAAGGTGGCGTCAATGATTCATGCGGGTTTACCGACTCGTTTGTTTTATGTCTCTTACCGTCACAATGCATTTGATACGCATGTGCAGCAAGCCGAGCAGCATGGTCGATTGCTGTCGTATGTATCGGATGCGATTGCAGGCTTCATCAGCGATATGAAGCGTATTGGTCGCGCGGATGATGTCAGCGTTCTGGTGTTCTCCGAATTCGGCCGGCGTGCGGCTGAAAATACCAGCTTGGGTACGGATCACGGTACCGCTAATCATATGTACGTGATTGGTAACAAGGTACGCGGGGGTCACTACGGCGATGTACCCTCTCTCACCGATTTGGACGAGGGCGGTAACTTGAAGTTCAGCACAGATTTTCGGCGGGTGTATGCCAGCCTGATCGAGGGCTGGTTGGGCCATGCCGACAGCAAGTCGCTGCTGTCGGGGAGCTTCGAGATCTTTCCATTGTTTGCTTGACGTGTAACTGATTGATGCCTGATGCCCGCGTAGTCGGGCATCCAGTATTTTGATTCTTTGGTACTGACACTTACGCTGGTGCGACGAGTGCTGTGTGTCGTGCTTTGGGGTTGCCTTGTACGTCTGAAATTCTGTATTTCCCGCGTCGGTCGCCCATCAGATCGCGCAGTTCACGTATGCTGAGCTCGGTCACTTCATGCATGCGAATCAGCATCGAGGCACCGACGGGCAGCGCACGATGCCGAATCTTGCTGATCACCGGCGGCGCCACTTCCAGCGCACGCGATAGTGCGGCGTCGTTCTTCAGTTGCATCCTTTCACGCAGCGAATCGAGCAATCGACTCGGGTCATAGCTTTCTTGCGAGGCCAGTGCGTGCTCCGGCGTTTGCGGGCGACGACGAATTTCCATGATGTTCCTTGTGGCGAGGTTTGTCTGATGACTGCGGCTTGCTCAACAAGTTCCAGCGACCCTCGGTTGTGTCTGACCGATTTAAAAACAAAAAACCGTGCAGGCCTTTCAGCACTGCACGGTTGAAGTTTGCGCAGATAGATTTACGGTATCACCATCAGCGTGAATGGATGAACATAGGCCTGCAGTGTGACCAGCAAACCAACCAGTGCGGCCAGCGCGATCGAGTGGAAGAACACATAGCGCAAGATTTCACCTTCGTGGCCGTACCACTTGGTTGCGGTCGAGGCGACCACGATCGATTGCGCATCGATCATCTTGCCCATCACGCCACCGGATGAGTTCGCGGACGCCATCAGTACTGGCGACAAGCCAAGCTGCTCTGCAGAAGTTTTCTGCAACCCACCAAACAGCACGTTGGAGGCCGTATCAGAGCCGGTCAGCGCGACACCCAGCCAGCCCAGCAGGGTGCCGAAGAAGGGGTAGAACATGCCGGT
>CAZZMV010000147.1:2702-4929 GCA_964655425.1 uncultured Bifidobacterium sp. | reverse complement strand
TCTACTGGAAATTACATCCGAACGGTCTGCGTGCCACCAAGCCGATCAGTGCCGACTGTCCGTGATGCTGGGTACCTTCGGTGAGGGTGTCTTCATAAGCACGTAATTCCGCGATCTCGAGATCACCAAAGGATTCTCTCAACAAGTCCTCGGTATACAGGTGGCTGAGATTCGGCGGGCCACCAGTTTTATACTCCAGTTGTTTCGGCGTATAGCCCTGCAAAAGAATCACACCATCCGGCTTGAGTGCAGACTTCATTCGCTTGAATAAAGTCGCGCGTGTTTCTGGATCGGCGAATTGAATAAAGATTGCCACCACGGCGTCATATTCACCGGTTTTCCAGGGATAGTCTTCGACACCGTGAATGCTGAAGTTCACATCAACGCCGTGTTGCTGCGCGAGCTTCTTTGCTTTTTCAACGCCCACCGGTGAGATATCAAACGCGTCTACTTGTAACCCGCGCTTGGCCATCCACACGCTGTTACGGCCTTCACCATCCGCGACTGCCAGCACGCGCATCCCGGGCTTCAGGAGTTCTGCGTGCTGCGCGAGCCAAACGTTGGGTTCGGTGCCGAAGATGTATTCGTCACTTGAGAAGCGTGCATCCCAAGTTTCACGCGGATTGGCGAAGCCTTTGTTCATGGAGTTCTCGTCATTGCTTCGCTGTCATGGCGCATTCTTCATAACATACGCGGTGGCAGTCATGGGCTTACTTTGCGACGCCACCCGCATCCGGCACCTCAGCGCGCGGGCGTGTCAGCCATTCAAAAATCAGCATGCCAGCCACCATGCCGATCACGAAGATAGCGGCCTTGGGGTTGCCAGTGCCGAGTGCGGTAATGCCAGGGCCCGGGCAAAAACCACCCAAGCCCCAACCTGCACCGAACAACACGCTGCCGATGATCAAAGGCTTGGTGATCACTTGCGATGTGGGGATGCGCATGATCTCGCCCAGCAAGCTGGTGTCACGGCGCTTGGCTTTTTTGAATGCAAACAGCCCTACAAAAATGGCGCCGCCCATCACAAAGGCCAGTGAGGGGTCCCACTTGCCAGCCACATCCAGAAAGCCGATCACTTTGGACGGGTCAGTCATGCCGGCAAAGATCAGGCCGATGCCAAACACCAAGCCGGCACCGAGTGCGCTAAACGTATTGATATGCGATTTCATCGTTGCTCCTTAAGCGATCAGATGCCGCGTCACAAACACCACAGCCATGCCGCTGCCCATGAAGCACAGGGTGGCGACGAGTGAGCGTATGGAGAGTCTGGACAAGCCGCATACGCCGTGACCGCTGGTGCATCCACCGGCATAGCGCGTGCCAATACCGACCAATAAACCCGCCACTAGCAGTACGCCATTACTGGCTTCAATGGTTGGGGTCGGGAAGGGCAGAAAAATACTGAATAGCGCGGGCGCAATCACCAAACCAAGCAAGAAAGCCATACGCCAACGCATCTCGCCGGGTTGGCGCTTTAACAGTTCGCCCAAAATGCCGCTGATGCCGGCAATACGGCCGTTTAATAGCAACAGCAGCGCGGCCGATAGTCCGATTAAAACACCGCCGGTCAGCGACCAGATCGGTGTGAAGTGTTCCCAGTCAATCATCATTGTGTGTTCTCCTCATCACTACAAAAGTGTGCGTACAGCACGTTCAGCACATCCAGTGCGGCGCGGCTGTCGATGCTGTAATAAACCTGTTTGCCGTCACGCCGTGTGGTCACCAAAGACTCTTCACGCAATACGGCGAGCTGCTGAGAGAGTGTGGGTTGCTGAATGTCCAGTAACTCTTCCAGCTCACCAACGCGGCGCTCGCCTTGCGAGAGCTGGCACAGCAGCAGCAGTCTGTCCGGGTTGGACATCACGCGCATCAGCGCGCAGGCACGGTTGGATGCCGCGCGCATGGCGGGTAGGTCGAGCATGGATTCAGTGGTCATGGTGGCTTGATCGGGCGGTCCCCACACTTTGCGAATAAACATATTATATTCGAATAAAGTGTTTTGTGGTTCGATGACTGACCTTTAGGCCTGGGTCGGGCGTTGGCACGGGGGTAGAGCGCCTCAGGCGGTATAGCGCTCAAGTATTGGTCAGGCGTCCGATTCGGAATCCTCACTTGGCGTCGTCGCGCTACGGCCTTGTTTGTCGCGGCTGAGTGAGCCCGGGGCGGCGTCTTGCTCGGTCGTAATGCCAAATGCGCGGTAGATCAGGTCTCGCTGCCACCAAAACAT
>CAZZMV010000147.1:1385-2602 GCA_964655425.1 uncultured Bifidobacterium sp. | reverse complement strand
TACCTTTTGCTTCATTGAAGCCCAACGCTGATCGGACTGCATCATCTCGAATGCCGGATGCTGATTGAACCTGGGATTGTCTTTCAATGTTGAGAAGGTGTAGGCGATCACGAAGCGGCAAATCGCCTCAGGTCGCATTGCCGGGTCCGGGTAGAGCTGCGTCATCAAGCCAAACAGTACCGGCTTAATTGCTTGCTGAACGATTGCAGACACGTGATGCGCATTCAATACCTTGTCAAGCTCGGCACCATCGTTGTCGGCTCTGATTGCGAATATCAGATCATTCGATAGCTGAGCACCGTCAATGGTGTGAACATGATCGGTAGCGTAAACAAATGATGCCACTGTTCTGACCAAGCTCGATAATGGGGTGCTGGACTGACTATTTTTTAGCTCGAGCAGCTCAACCGCAATCGGATCACTAATCCATTCAGGTTGAAAAGGAATTTTGTTTTCCTCGAATCGGCTACCCGGAAAATTATTCCCCTTAATCTCGGTCACCAGAACATAATTTTTCAGTCGGTCGGAGAGTTGCAGCAAACGCATGGCAGTTTCAGGATGACTGACTAGCGCGGGTAGCTGCTGCGATTGCAGAACGAATTGGAGTAGTAGTTTCCCTTGCGAGTCATCGAACACCGGGTCATCGTCATCGAGCATATAACTGATAGCCGACTGTATGATGAATCCGAAACTCTTTCGACGCTCGAAGAATTGCAATACTGCAGACGAAAGATCCAGATCGCTGTGCTTCACCAATGCAGCTAGTATCTTTGGATGCTTTAGCAGTACTGTCATGTTGCACGCAGTATCACTAATGGCGGGCGCAATGGCCGTCAGTAGCTCGGCTTTGGGATGGTTTTTCCATATGTTCAGCAGCTTGATCTGATCAGTGGTGGAGAGATTGACCACTGCTGCGAGTTCGGCCACTCCCTCGGTCCAGCTGCGCCTGAGCGACCGCTGCAGCAGGTCAGCCAGCTGCGGCCTCGACGTTGCCGAACTGTTTTTCAACAAAAATTTCAGCAGATCGAAATTTTTTTGTTCGTAGGCAAGCTTGAAAAAAGCCTTCTCATCATGGGGATGTTTCAGAATCGCGCCGTGTCGCATTAAAAGTTCGGCGATTTCGAACCGATTCAGGTGGCATGCCGTGGTTAATGCATTGAAGCCAGGCGTCATTTCCGAATTTAGATAATTTTTGAATTCCGAGTCGGATTCACCCG
>CAZZMV010000147.1:0-1285 GCA_964655425.1 uncultured Bifidobacterium sp. | reverse complement strand
AGGGTGCCTGTTTTGGGACTAAAAGCGGATTGGCGCCAGCCGCCAATAATAGAGCTTGGGCGTTTGCATCCTTTTTCATTATGAAATACATCAGTAACGTTAACCCATCATCGGTCTGCGCATCGATCGGTGCACCAGAGGCGATCAATGCGGGAATTTTTTTCGGATCGATCGATGCTTCCAAGTGGAGCTGGGTCCATGCGCCTAGCGCATGTCCACCGCCAAGCCAAAGTGGGTTATTCGATGCGGACGACGCTTTTTGCCGCATTTGGGGCGATTGTTGTTTTTGCGAAGCATTTTCATCACACCTTTCTTGTGCAGGCTGATCGATTGGCACTGCAGCGGTGGATTGATGATGGGGGTTATAGGGGTCGGAGGTGGTTTGCGGATTCAGAGGCGTCATGGTGATCGTCTTTCTGTCGTTGAAATCTGACGCGCAATAGGCGCGTCATACCGACGAGATAAGTCACCAATACCCACCCCGGGTTCTCGGGGCGCCAGGCTTTCAATTTGTTTAAAAAACCGAGATCAGGTTTTGGACAGCGCCTGATCAATATCCCAAAGGATGTCGTCCACCGACTCAATCCCGACGGCGAGGCGAATCAGATCAGGCGGCACACCGGCCGCGATCTGCTGTTCTTCGGATAGTTGGCGGTGGGTCGTTGAAGCCGGGTGAATGACGAGGGTCTTGGCGTCGCCGATGTTGGCAAGGTGAGATAAAAACTCGACTTGCTCGATAAACCGTTGCCCTGCAGCGGCGCCGCCTTTAATGCCAAACGACAGTACTGCCCCCGCACCCTTGGGCAGATATTTTTGCGCCAGCGCGTGATAACGGTTGTTGGCCAAGCCTGGATAGTTCACCCATGACACTTTGGGATGCTCGGACAAAAACTGTGCAATTCGCAGCGTGTTGCTGCAATGGCGCTCCATACGCAAGTGTAGTGTTTCAACGCCTTGCAACAGCAGGAAGGCATTCATGGGTGACAGCGCCGGGCCAAAGGTACGTAAGCCTTCCATACGGCACTTCATGGTGAAGCCAAAGTCACCAAAGGTTTCGTAGAACCGCACACCGTGATAACCCTTGGAGGGCTCGGTCATGCTGGCGAATTTGCCATTCCCCCAATTGAACTTACCGGATTCAACAATCACGCCACCCATCGTGGTGCCATGGCCACCGATGAATTTAGTCGCCGAGTGCATCACGATCGCTGCGCCCCATTCAAAGGGTCGGCACAGATAGGGTGAAGCAAAGGTGTTGTCGATGAACAGTGGCAGATCATGCGCG
>CAZZMV010000146.1:3322-4935 GCA_964655425.1 uncultured Bifidobacterium sp. | reverse complement strand
TGGCCAGAGCGCTCATTCAGGCAAGAAAATCTGCTGCAAGTCGTTCAAAAACCGCTGGCCTAACTCGGTGGGTTTGATGGACTGATGATCCACCTCGATCAAGCCCTTCGCCTCGGCTCGCTGTAACGCAGGCTCAATACTTTGGGTCGACATGCCTGTGCGCTCGAAGAACAGCCGTGTCGGTACGCCCTCGGTCAGTCGCAAGGCGTTCAGCATAAACTCGAAGCCTAATGAGTCCCGATCAACTTCGTGCTCTTCCTGAATCACGCTGCCGACACTGGCGTGCTGCATGTAGCTACTCGGGTGTTTGAAACGTGCCTGCCGAATGATTCGGTGCGGGAATGACAGCTTGGAATGCGCGCCGGCGCCGACGCCCAGGTAATCACCAAACTCCCAGTAGTTGCGATTGTGGCGCGACTGTCTACCCGGCTTCGCATAAGCCGATACCTCATAGTGCTGAAAACTAGCCTCGTACAAACGCTGCTGAAGTTGCTGCTGCATGGTAGCGCTGGTGTCGTCATCGGGTAGCGCTGGCGGGTACTTTGCGAATACGGTATTCGGCTCTAGCGTGAGGTGATACAGCGACAGATGGGTTGGCTGGAAATCCAACGCAGTGTCCAAATCGTTGATTGCTTGCTCAATCGTCTGCGATGGTAAGGCGTACATCAGATCCAGATTCACGTTATCGGTACAAGACAGCGCAGCATCAATGGCGCGACGCGCCTCGTCTGCATCATGGATGCGCCCCAATGCTTGCAGATGCTGATGATTGAAACTTTGTATACCTAATGAAAAACGATTAACACCGCTCGCCACATAGCTTTTGAAGCGCGTGATCTCGACGGTCCCGGGGTTAGCCTCCATGGTAATTTCTGCGGCTGCATCGAGCGGTAGCAAGCTACGTATAGCTGACAACAACTGATCCAGCCCCTGCTCGCTGAGCAAACTTGGCGTGCCACCGCCAATGAACACGCTAACGATTTTTCTGCCCCAGATCAGCGGTAGCGATTGCTCAAGATCAGCGCGCAGTGCCTCAAGATATTCACGTTCGGGGATATCGCCCTTCGCCTCGTGTGAATTGAAATCGCAGTAAGGACATTTACGTACGCACCACGGAAAATGCACATAGAGCGACAAGGGTGGCAGCGCAGCGAGGTTGAGTATGCCGGGCTTGAGGTAGTGCTCTACTACCCGGCGCGGTACATGCTGCAGCGCTTCAGTTTGTATCGGGATCATGACAGTTTGCTTAGCAGTGCACGCAAGGCTTGACCGCGATGCGAGAGCTGATTTTTTTGATCTGCGGTTAGCTCGGCTGCAGTCTTGCCGAGCTCAGGTAGCAAAAAGTGTGGATCATAGCCAAACCCGCCCTGCCCGCGCGGCTGATCAATCAAGCGACCATGCCACACACCGTCAGCAATGATGGGTTGCGGATCATCGGCGTGTCGCACCATCACCAGCACGCAGTAGTAGTAAGCAGATTTGTCTGCGTGCGCAGCGATATCGCGAATCAACTTGGCGTTATTGGCTGCATCCGAGCGCGGTTCTCCTGCATACCGAGCGGATTGCACACCGGGCGCACCACCGAGTGCCGGTACGCAGATACCCGAGTCGTC
>CAZZMV010000146.1:0-3222 GCA_964655425.1 uncultured Bifidobacterium sp. | reverse complement strand
AAAGCCTGTATGCCTGCCTCGGCCAGATCGAGTAATTGGTTCATGGTGGCGCGGTCAAATGCATCACCCTCGGCTGTGCCTTGCAGCTCGATGTAATGCCCGGCGTCGTTCATGACAACGTTCATATCGGTATCGCAGCCAGAGTCTTCCAGATAATCCAAATCCAACACCGGCTGTCCTTGATAGACACCGACTGAGATCGCCGCCACAAAATGCTTGAGCGGTATAGCGGTAATCGCGCCGCGTTGTACCAGCGTGTTGAAAGCATCGTAAGCCGCCACCATGGCACCAGTGATAGCGGCAGTACGGGTGCCGCCATCGGCTTGAATTACATCGCAATCGAGTTGCAAGGTGCGCTCACCAAAAGCTTCCAAATCAAATGCCGCGCGTAGCGAGCGGCCAATCAGGCGTTGTATCTCTTGTGTGCGGCCGGATTGTTTGCCTTTGGCGGCTTCACGATCCATGCGCGTGTGCGTCGAGCGCGGCAGCATGCCGTATTCAGCGGTCAACCAACCTTTGCCCTGCCCGCGCAAAAATGGCGGGACTTTTTCATCGATGCTAGCGGTACACAGGACACGTGTATCGCCAAACGCCACTAGCACCGAGCCTTCGGCGTGCCGGGTGTAGTGACGGGTGATGCTGACTTCGCGCAGTGCGTGCGCGGTACGCCCGCTGGGGCGAGTAATGATTGGTGTTGGCACGGGTTCCTCAAAGGTACTGAAACAGCGGCTAGACCCCGGCGGGATGGATGCTGGTAATCACTCGATCATGCGGCAATCCATCGGTCATGAGCGGGCTTTCGCCGGGATCGTGAAGATCATCTAGCCAGGTCATGGCCAGCGCGGTGACATTATCGCCGGTTTTGCCACCGGCCTGCGCCGCCTGGCGCACCAGTTCGGGCACGGATTGCTCCAGCGGCCCAACTGACAATCGATAAGCCAGCTCATGCTCGCGAACACACGACCACAATCCATCCGAGCACAATAGCAGCTGATCACCTGACTGCAACTGTACTGGCGCGGCTTTGTCGATTTGCGGCAGCGTGGGCGCACCAACACAGTTGTAGAGCTTGTTGCGCTCGGGGTGATGAGCGCGCGCATGAGGCGGCACGCGCCCCAAGCTGATCAATCGCTCGATATGCGAGTGATCGGTGGTGCGCGACAGGATGCGTCCACCGCGCAGCCAGTACAGCCGCGAATCACCACAATGCGCCCACCACGCTTGTCCTTGCTGCACCAAACAGGCCACGATGGTGGTACGTGGTGTCTCCGGCAAGCGATGTTCAGCACGATACCGCAGCAGTGACTGATGTGCAGCGTAAATCAACGCATCGAGCATGGCCGATGGATCATGAATCGACGGCGTGGCCTGCTCTCGAAACAATGCGCCCATGGTTTGCAGTGACAGCGCAGCGGCGACTTCACCATTTTGATGGCCGCCCATACCATCAGCCAATAGCAATAGCAATGATTCACGCGTGAAGCAGTAGCCCATGCGGTCTTGATTGCTGGCTCTGCCACCGACGTGGCTATCCTGGTAAATTGCAAAGCGCATGGTCAACGTACCGCGCGACGAAAGCGAGACAGCAAACTCGACGGGTTGTTCGCGTCTTTGTTCGGTGACGTCGGTAATTCTGAGTGCGCTTCAGTGCTTGGCGGTGAGTTTTGATCGTTGGGACGCATCATTTTCTGCAAGGCGTACACGCTTTGCGGCCGCTTTAACGGATCGAGTGCAAGACTCCAGCGCACCAGCGAGATCAGATCTTTAGAGTACACATGCTCGAGCTGGCGAAAATAGGTCTCCATGTGGTCGTCTCGCTTGCGCTCGATCGCCGATTGTGGCGGCAACCCCAGCATGCAGCAGAAAATCGATGCGCCGATGCTGTACACGTCGGTCCATGGGCCCAGCTCGCGCTTGGCGTGCAGCTCCGGTGCAGCGAATCCGGGTGTGTACATGGGATGTAACTGGGATAGATCGCCATGCAGCGTCTGCCTTGCCGCACCAAAATCGAGCAGTATCGGCGTGCCATCACGACGCAAATAAATATTGGCCGGCTTCAAATCCAGATGTAGCAGCTTGTGGGTGTGAACCTCGCGTAAAGCATCCATCACCTGCGCAAATGCAATGCGTATAGAACGCTCTGACACCAAAGGTTTAACGCCTTTTTGTTTGCGATGCTCGATATGTTCTTGCAATGAACGACCCTGCTCGTAACCCATCACCATGTAGACGGTATCGTGGGCACGAAAAAAATTAAGCACCCGCACCACATTCGGGTGAGAAATCGCTGCCAAGGCGCGGCCTTCATCAAAAAAGAATTTCATCCCGAGCCGAAACAACTCGTGGTGTTCACTCGACACCACCGGGGCCAGCTGACCCGCCGCACGACTTGCCAATGCAACGGGCAAGTATTCTTTGATCGCAACGTCTTGACCATTTTCATCGGTGGCGTGATACACCAAGCTAAAGCCACCCACAGCAATCTTCTTTACAATCCGGTATCCGCCAAGTTCCAAACCCTCGGGCAGAGCTGCGTTGTGATGAGTGGCCATGCGATCTGTTTGCTATGCGCTGTTTCCCGGGGCGCGATTGTGTGGACGAATTGCCTTTTTGTAAAGACAGAGGTGGAATTTGACGATTAGCAGTATGACCGGTTACGCGGTCAGCAACCGCGACAGCGAGGCCGGCAGCATCACGCTTGAGATCAGGAGCGTGAATTCGCGCTTTCTCGACCTGCAGTTTCGCATCAATGATGATTTGCGCATGCTTGAGCCGATGTTGCGCGAAGCGATCTCCGCGCGCGTCTCGCGCGGCAAGGTTGAATGTCGGCTTTCTTTTGGACGTAAAGAGCGTGTCACGAGCTTGGCCACGAACGAAGAACTACTCGCCGCGCTGCAAAACGCGCAGCAATCGGTACTGACCAAGTTTCCTGAGGCGCGCCCACTGTCGGTCAATGAATTATTGCGCTGGCCGGGCGTATTACATGAGTCTGAGCTCAGCCAAGATACTTTGCAGAGCGATGTTCAAGCCACCTTGAAAGCAGCGTTGGATGCGTTTGTAGAATCGCGCCAGCGTGAAGGCGCTGCATTGCTGACGATGCTGCTGTCACGTATTGACGAGATCGAAGCGATTGTTGCACGCATTACGCCGCTGGTGCCGGCAGCGGTCGAGCAGTTTCAGCAAAAAGCAGTTGATCGGTTGCGCGAAGCGATGGGGCTGGCA
>CAZZMV010000145.1:1188-4937 GCA_964655425.1 uncultured Bifidobacterium sp. | reverse complement strand
TAATAAAGCGTCGCACCAACGGCGTCGCCTTGAACCAGTACAGCATTCATTGCACCTTCCACATTAGCGATCAGGCGGCTGGCAGGAATCAGGGTTGGGTGCACGCGCAGTTCAATGCCAGCGGCTAGCTTGCGCGCGATACCAAGTAATTTGATGCGATAACCTAGCTGCTCTGCGTAACGAATATCAGTAGCAGATAGCTTGGTGATGCCTTCGACATAGGCCTTGTCAAACTGGACTGGTACACCAAAAGCGATCGCAGACATGATCGTCGCTTTGTGAGCGGCATCGACACCCTCAATGTCAAAGGTTGGGTCGGCCTCGGCATAACCTAATGCTTGCGCCTGCTTGAGCACCACATCAAAATCCAAGCCTTTGTCACGCATCTCGGACAAGATGAAATTCGTGGTGCCGTTGATGATCCCGGCGATCCATTGAATTCGGTTTGCAGTCAGACCCTCACGCAGTGCCTTGATGATGGGTATACCACCCGCGACGGCTGCCTCAAACGCAACCATCACGCCCTGCTCTTCTGCCGCACGAAAAATTTCGGTACCATGCTTTGCAAGCAGGGCTTTGTTGGCAGTTACCACATGCTTACCATTAGCGATCGCTGTCATGACCAGCTCACGCGCGATGCCATCACCACCAATCAACTCAACCACGATATCAATGTTGGGATCGGTAACAACGCGACGCGCGTCACTCACAATCTCGACCGAGCCACCAGTCAGTTGCTTGGCGCGTTCGGTATCCAGATCGGCCACCATCACTACGTCGATCGCCCGACCCGCACGACGACGGATCTCTTCTTGATTACGTCGCAGTACGTTAAAGGTGCCACCGCCGACGGTACCAATACCGAGCAAGCCGACGCGGATCGGTTTCATTACTGATGCATTCATGTCTTGGGCTTTCTTAGCGCGCGTGGCGACGGCGGTAGCCATCCAAAAAATGGGCGATACGACCAAACGCCACCGCAAGGTCATCAATATTCGGCAGGAATACAAGCCGGAAGTGATCCGCACTAGGCCAGTTGAAGCCACTGCCCTGAACAATCAGTACGCTTTCTTCAGCCAACAGCTCATACGCGAACTGCTGATCGTCTTCGATTGGATAAATTTTCGGGTCAAGTCGCGGAAACATGTACAGCGCCGACTTGGGCTTGACGCACGACACACCGGGCATATCGTTCAATAGCTGGTAAGCGAGGTCACGCTGGCGAGTAAGGCGACCCTGAGGTGCAACCAGATCCTGGATACTTTGGTAGCCACCAAGCGCGGTCTGAACCGCGAACTGCCCGGGCACATTGGCGCAAAGTCGCATCGACGCCAACATGTTCAATCCCTCGATGTAATCCTTGGCGAGGCGCTTCTCGCCGGATACCACCATCCACCCGGCCCGGTAGCCGCAGGAGCGATAATTTTTCGAGAGCCCATTCAAGGTGATGAACAAGACGTCGTCAGCCAATGAGGCAATCGAGGTGTGGGTGTTGCCGTCGTAGAGCATCTTGTCGTAAATCTCGTCGGCAAACACAATCAGTTGGTGCTGGCGAGCGAGCTCGACGATTTCCTCCAACACCTGGTTGGGATAAAGCGCACCCGTCGGGTTGTTGGGATTGATGACGACAATAGCGCGAGTGTTCGCGGTGATTTTGCGCTTGATATCGTCGATATCCGGGTACCACTCAGCCTGCTCGTCGCAGATGTAGTGCACAGGGTTGCCACCTGAGAGACTCACTGCTGCAGTCCATAGCGGATAGTCTGGGGCCGGCACCAAAACCTCGTCGCCGCTGTTGAGCAGACCATTCATGCTCATCACGATCAATTCCGAGGCGCCGTTACCGAGGTAAACATCGTCGATTGTCACACCAGCGATCTTCTTCTCCTGGCAGTACTGCATGATCGCTTTGCGCGGCGCAAACAATCCCTTGGAGTCGGTGTAGCCCGCTGCGTTGCCCATATTTCGGATCATGTCTTGCACGATCTCCTCGGGCGCATCAAAACCAAACGGCGCCAAATTGCCGATATTGAGTTTGATGATCTTGTGGCCCTCTTCCTCCATCTGCCGGGCTTTTTCCAGCACTGGACCGCGGATGTCGTAGCAAACGTCTGCCAGCTTGAGGGATTTCTGAATAGTCTTCACTACCGGCTCTTCACTGAAATAGGCTAGGTGGCTTGAACGGCGGCTGACTAGCAGCTACCGCAAGGTAAACGAGCATTTTGCCCCAACTTGGCCCGTTTTTCCATGCGGATACGTTGGATCGCGATAAAATCCGGGCTGCCATGAAGCTGCATGTCACGCCAACCCAGCATTACCAGACAGTCACCGGCTACGATGAGGGCTGGGTCGAGATCAATGCGGTCCAATACACCGACAGCTTGTTCGTCTTGCCGGAAATTGCGCCAGTCACCTGGCCGGTCAAATCATTTGACGAGCTGACGGTAGCTGATCTGGCATTGGTCGCGGCGCATTCGCCCGATCTGCTGATACTCGGCACCGGCAAGCGGCAGCGGTTTGCGCACCCGAGACTGACAAGCGAACTTTTGGCGCGCAATATCGGTGTGGAGTGCATGGACAACCAAGCGGCATGCCGGACTTACAACATCCTGATGGCCGAGGGTCGTAGGGTAGCGCTGGCCGTGATCATGCAGCGCGCCGAACCAATCAATTAAAGGATTGCCATGAACGAACGTCCCTCCATTCTGAACATGACCGTGCCGGATTTCACCGCTGAAATGACCGGCGGTAGCAACTTCCGTTTGTCCGAGTGGCACGGCAAAAAAGTTGTTTTGTACTTCTACCCCAAAGACAATACACCGGGCTGCACCGCCGAGAGTTTGCAATTTCGGGATCTTCACGACCGCTTCGCGCGCGCTGGCGCAGCAATCTTCGGTATCAGTCGCGACAGTTTGCGTTCGCACGAGGGTTTCAAGAGCAAACTCGGCCTGCCGTTTGAATTAATTGCCGACACCGACGAAAAAATCTGCACCATGTTTGATGTCATCGTCATGAAATCCATGTACGGCAAAAAAGTGCGCGGCGTCGAGCGCTCGACATTCGTGATTGACGCTGAAGGCAAAATAGTGAAAGAATGGCGCGGAGTGAAAGTTCCGGGTCATGTCGATGAGGTGCTTGAGTTCATTGAAAGACTCGGCTGAGATTATCTAAGCCATTGAATCTTTTACAGTATTTAAAAAAACGGCTGTTCGGGGAGAAGGTTTTCAGCCTTCGTCTTGAGCAGCCTTTCTTTTTTTCCGGGCGGTATTTAAATACCGCAGTGTATTTATCAGCGTGTTTTCTCAGAAAGAGGTTCTGATGCCACTGCCTAAAATGCCAAGTAAACCCGCAGCATTACTCGCTCAAGCAGATTACCCGAAGGCAGAAAAAGGCAAAACCGTCCGACCCGCAATTGCGCTGGTCAGCAGCGTACCGGTAGCGAAAGCCAAAACCGAGCTGGCGGCAGCAGAAAAAACGACTGAACGTAAAGCCCGAACCGATAGTGCGGGCAAGTCGCAGACCAGCAAACTGGCCGATAAACGCGGTGTCACCAAATTATTCGTTCTCGATACCAACGTACTGATGCACGACCCGACCTCGTTGTTCCGATTTGAGGAGCACGATGTCTATCTGCCGATGATTACGCTGGAGGAGCTGGACAACCACAAAAAAGGCATGTCGGAAGTCGCGCGCAACGCGCGCCAAGTATCTCGTTCGCTCGATGCGCTGGTCGCTGATGTCTCCGAGGG
>CAZZMV010000145.1:0-1088 GCA_964655425.1 uncultured Bifidobacterium sp. | reverse complement strand
TATTTCAACGATCACGTACTCGAAGATACTGATCTGCTCTACTCGGGCATTTTGCAGTTGCCGGATGACTTTTGGGTGCGTCACGGCAAAGGCATGGAGTCGTGGCAAGAAAACAGGCAAGGTAGCAGCACCACCTACTACCGGGTTACCGGTCCGCTGGTGCCGGCCATGCTGGTTAACCAGTTTGTGTATACCGAGCCAAAAAACGGCGAAGCGCCATTCAACGGGCAGGTCGTCCAAATCAACGGCAAAACTGCTGTCATACGCACACTGCGCGACTACGGACATAGCCGGCACAATGTCTGGGGTATCACCGCGCGCAATCGTGAGCAAAACTTCGCCATGAATTTGCTGATGGACCCAGAGTGCGACTTCGTCACCTTGCTGGGTCAGGCAGGCACTGGCAAGACCTTGTTGGCGCTTGCCGCCGGGCTAGCGCAGGTATTGGAGTCGAAGGTCTACAACGAGATTATTGTCACGCGAGTTACCGTGCCTGTGGGTGAAGATATCGGCTTCTTGCCCGGTACCGAAGAAGAAAAAATGGGCCCGTGGATGGGCGCGTTCGACGACAATTTGGAAGTGCTGAACAAATCAGATTCTGACGCAGGCGAGTGGGGACGTGCAGCGACACAAGAATTAATTCGCTCGCGGATCAAGATCAAATCACTGAATTTCATGCGCGGTCGCACCTTCGTCAACAAATATCTGATCATCGACGAAGCACAAAACCTCACACCCAAGCAAGTGAAAACACTGGTAACGCGCGCAGGGCCGGGCACCAAAATCGTCTGCCTGGGTAACATCGCGCAGATCGATACCCCTTACCTCACCGAGGGATCAAGCGGCCTGACCTATGTGGTGGATCGATTCAAGGGTTGGTCGCACAGTGGCCATGTGACGTTGGCGCGCGGTGAGCGGTCGCGGCTGGCGGATCATGCGAGCGAAGTGCTTTGAAGCGCCACTTGAAGAGCCCATCTGTTCGGCCGCTTGCTGCGTTGGCATCCCCCCGACAAAAGCGTCGGTGGTGACTAAAGAAATTGTCGCCCTACCCACCAAGCGATCGCTGCCATAAACGCCGAAGCGGGAAT
>CAZZMV010000144.1:0-4952 GCA_964655425.1 uncultured Bifidobacterium sp. | reverse complement strand
ACCATCGTCGCCAGCCACGGCAGCACCGCAACCGTTAGCTCGGTAATCCCCATTTTGGTGATACCCGAAGCGACATACAGATTCAGCCCCACCGGCGGATGGCACATACCGATTTCCATATTGACCACCATGATGATACCGAAATGGACCGGATCAATACCCAGCGCAGTCGCTACCGGAAACAAAATCGGCGCCATAATCAAAATAATCGACGACGGCTCCATCACATTGCCCGCCAACAGCAGCAGCAGGTTCACAATCAATAGAAAACCGACTTGTCCGAAGCCTTTGTCGATAATCCAGCCTGCCATCGCTTGCGGTATGCCTTCACTCGTCATCAAAAACGAAAACAACACAGCATTGGTGATGATGTACAGCAGCATGGCGGACATGGCGGCTGAACTGAGCAGCACTTTGCCGACATCTTTAATTTTCAGATCGCGATAAACAAATACAGCAATGACGCACGCATACACCGCCGATACCGCTGCAGCCTCGGTCGGTGTAAACAAGCCGCTGTAAATACCGCCCATCACTACAACAATCAGAAGCAAGCCCCAGGCACTTTCCCGAAACGCGCGACCGCGCTCGGCCCAAGTGGCCGGGGTCATGCGTGGGTAGCCTTTTTTACGCGCTAGTACCCAGGTCGTCACGCCAAGCAAAAACGCCAGCATGATGCCCGGCACCACGCCCGCCATAAATAATTTGCCGATCGAGGTATTGGTCGAGACCGAGTACATCACCATCACAATCGATGGCGGAATCAAAATACCCAACGCACCCGACGTGGTGATTACACCGGCGCCAAAGGATTTTGGGTAACCCTGCCGTACCATCGCTGGCAAAATAATCGAACCAATCGCCACCACTGTCGCGGGCGATGAACCTGATACTGCCGCAAATAAAGCGCACGCCAGCACACCCGCCAATGCCAGCCCGCCGTGCCAGTGCCCCACCATCGAGGTGGCAAATTGAATCATGCGACGCGCCACGCCACCATGCGTCAGAAATCCACCCGCCAATATAAAAAACGGGATGGCCATAATCTCGAATTTTTCAATACCGGTGAATAGCTTTAACGCGACCGCTTGCACGGGCACTTCGGTCAGCGTGAATAAAAAAGTGAGCACGGTCAGGCCAAGCGCGATCGAGATTGGCATGCCCGTCAGCATCAGCGCAATCAGCAAAATAAAAATCAGCGCTGCGTTCATGGCTTGCTCTCTGCAACGTCGTCTTCCAAACCATCGACATGTGAATGATCATGCGACGGTAACTCACCCCCGCGCAAAAACTGCCAAGCTACTTGCAAAAAACGTGCGCACATCAGCGCCGAGCCTAGTGGAATAGCGAGGTATACCAGCCAGATGGGTACCTCCATCACTTCAGACGTACTGGACGTTGCAGAACGCTCGATGACAAACTCTGCGCCCAGCGCCGCAATCACGCCGGTAAATAGTGCACCAGCCAACAGGCCAAATAAAATAAAACGGCGCTGCATGGGTGTGGGCAGGCGATTCACCAGTACATCGACACCAACATGAATACCGGTACGCACCCCATACGCTGCACCAAACTTTGCCATCCAGACGAATAAATAAATCGTCAGCTCTTGTGCCCAGCTGGTATTTATTCGCAGCAGCAGATCTTGCAGGCCAGGTATGGCCAACCCCGAGGCATAGCGATGCACTACCGCAAAAAAAATCACCAAGGTGGCGGCGCCCATCAAGAAGGCGATGATCCACTCTTCAAGATGGTCGAGGATTTTCATGGGGGGGATGTGATTAAACTGCGATCAAGTACAAACGAATGACAGCACCTAACCCCACCACCCAAACAATCGAGCGCAATGTGGCCTGGTCGGCAACGTAGCAATACACATAGGCTACACGCGCAGCGATAAATACCCAGCAGGTCTGCGCGATCATGGCGACATCGGTACCCGCAACCAGCGCCAGTAACACACCGCCCGCAAAGAAGGGGAATGCTTCGAAACTGTTCTGCTGTGCCGCGTTTGCACGAGCGCGCCATGCTTCCTGCAACCCTAGCCATTCGCGCGGCTGATGATTGTTGTAGTCCTTGGCACGCCACTTCGCGATACCCGCGCAAATAATCGGCAGCAAGCCGGCAATCAGCAAGGTAGCAACAATTTGATTCATTCTGGCCTTCCTCAAAAAATAACGAAGCAACTTTAGTTATTTAACCCGTTGCCACAACACTTGTGCAGGTTGCTACAACGATCTGACACAAAGAACTGATCATGCCGATGGCCCAACGGCGATGTCACAGACAGAACACGGCCCATATCGAATCACGACAAAAACGCCTGCAACGAACAGTTAAAGGTTTTAAAAAAAGTGGCGCAGACCTAGCTCCAAACTCCAGTGCAAACCGAGCCGCTGATCGGTACCGCTCAAACCGGTGCCAGGTCGAATATAAAACCCGGTCTTGGGCAAAATGAATTTGCCTACCTCGGCCTTGATTTGCGAACTCGCGATGTTAGCGCGCTGATGGTCAATAAAATAGCTGTATTCGATAAAGCTGTACATCTTGTCTGGCCAACGCGTCAGCAGTGATCCACGCATATTGGTGTAGTTCACATCTTCACGGCTGGCATCGCCACCAATCGCTTTACCATACTGTATGTAGGGGAAAAACACCGATTTTGCCTGCGGCAAATCGATTGCGGCAAAAGCGAATGGCGCCAGCACATGTTTGCCTGAGCCCAGCTTGGCATTGCTTGCCGTATCGAACGTTAATTCAGACCCTACTACCAGCGCATAATCATCATTGCGCACAGCGCGCCAAGCAATGCGGGTCAGCAGGTTGCCGATGCCGGCGCTGGCACCACCATCGGCTGGGTCGTAACGACCAACGGGCAATTCGGTTCGAAAGCCCAGCGATTTGCTCAAGGCATATTCAAAACGAGGAATAATTAATTGATTGGATGCGGTAGCGTATTGGTTAAATTCCGAGCGTAAATCAAACCGGTTTTTAAAATCGGTCGGGTCAATGCGCTTGGCCACATCGCCGCTGGTGCTGGCTGGGGGTGTCGCGGGCGGGGGGCTTGGGTGCTGGATGGCGCCCTCCTCTGCCCAAGCGGATGACAATGACCCCATCAGCACCAAAAATACAAAAAAACTCCGGCCGAGGCGGCGAGCAGGCCGCTGAATTAACTGAAACATACGATTGAAATGGCGTGGATTGGGGGCCAACAGCCCCGACTTGGGTTGCAGCTTATCATGTCGACTTCGATTAATCCCACCGACCGACCATGCCGCGAGCGCGCCAGCTGAACCTATTCAAACTTACGCCGCTGGTCTTTGTACTTTGCAGCTGTTTCCCTACCATGGCGAGCGCCGATACGCTTCGCCTGATTAAGCCGCTGGAACTCAAAACCAGTTTCGAGCAATGGCAGCTGCCGGGCGGAGAAACGACAGGCATGGCTGCCCTGGGTTTGCAAGCGCCCGTTTCGGATTGGCTCAGCTTGGGCGTGGAAGCGCGCTCGGCCACTACCGGTAATCGCGGTGGTTTCATCACCATTGGCGTTGCAGCCGATGTGGTGTACCCAATAACACGTGATTGGGCAGCAGAAGCTGGACTGTCGATCGGCGCCGGCGGTGGCCGCGGCGGCGCTTATCTGAGCGGTGGCGGCCTGATGATTCACCAGCACGCCGGCGTTCGCTACGCAATGCCGGATATTGGATTATTCAGCCTTGGATATTCCTCGGTCGACTTTCCGGATGGCGGCGCAATCAGCAGTACGCAACCGTATATTGGCTATAGCTTGCCGTTTTATGCGCTGCTTGAACCCGGAGAGAATAAACGCCAGACACGCTCGCCGGGCTGGATTACGTTTTCGGAATACTCGTCACATCGACATCAGATGATGTTTGTAACGCGGGGTTATTTACCCGGAAGCGGCGTAAAAAATGTGAGCGGCGGTGCGGCGTCAGACATGGGTTTGGTCGGCGCTGAGTGGCGTACATTTATCGACGATCATTGGTTCGTACGCGGGCACACCGAAGCTGCTGCGCAGGGAAGCAGCGCGGGCTATATGCAAGTGATGGGCGGTGCGGGCCGTACTTTTCGGTTGAGTAAAAATACCGAACTCCTGGCAGCCATTTCAGTGGGCGGCGGCGGCGGCGGCAACGTTGAAACCGGCGGGGGTTTTCTGGTAGATGGCACCATCGGCGCGCAGTGGCATGTTACGCCGCATTGGTTTGCCGAGTTATCGGCCGGCAGAATCTTTACTCCAAGTTCTCAATTCAGCGCCAACAGCATCGATGCTCGCATCGGCTACCAATTCGGTCGGACTGCAGCGGCAGCTGATCTCGACGCAGAGGAAATACTCGAAGATCATCCTTTGCGGCTGCGGATTGGTTCACACCAATACCGAAAAGCCTCCGAAGACTGGCGATCGCAACCTGACCGCCATGTAGATAATCTGGCGATTCAAATTGATTATTTCATCACGCCGCGCTGGTACGTGACGGGCCAAGGTATCGGGGCCTATGGCGGAGGTGCAGGCGCTTATATGACAGGCCAAGTGGGCGCCGGTATACGCCAGGAAATTACTCAAACCTTATTTGCGGAAGCAGAATTCTTGGCGGGTGCCGCCGGCGGGGGTGGTCTCAACACCGGCTCAGGCCTGCTTGGGCAAGCGAACTTCAGTTTGGGTTGGCAACTCAGTCCTTCAATGGCACTGATGGCCATGCTGGGTCGTGCCACCGCGGTGGATGGGCCCTTCAGCGCGAATGTGTTCGGCCTCACCTTTGCCCACAGCCTGAATATGTACACACCCTCGCTCAAAAAATGAGTCAGCGCGGCGCACGCTGATATGATTGACTCATCTATTGTCGAGTGACACCAAGTCACCACCGAGACCGCTATGGATGCCAAAGAATTCGCACGATTTTTCGGGGGTTTCTCGACCGAGAAACGCGTCAAGCTAA
>CAZZMV010000143.1:1680-4977 GCA_964655425.1 uncultured Bifidobacterium sp. | reverse complement strand
GGTCAAATGTTCAGAATTTCGCAAAATTTTCTTTCCATAATGAATCCATTTGCCAGATATCTGCCAAAGTTGCCAATATCGCAAAGCGATCTACAACCAAAACCGGATGCCCGCAAAGTCCTGTTCGATCGGGGCCAACCCACAAGTCATACGAAAATTCTATGGAAGAGATAGAAAGAAAGCATTTGCTTTATATTTTGCAGAGCAGCATAATTCGATCGTCTCCTCTATGTCTTCTCCTCAGATATAGATCTTGCCCGCTCACTGAGCGGGCTTTTTTTTGCTCAGCGCGGCCATTCAACCATGGTGCCGGCCAGGCCAGATCAGGCTCTTAGCACGCCCAGGATGGCGGTCAGCTCGGCACGCACGGCCAGCAAATCTAGCGCCTCAGACTTTGCTGCATGCTCGGCACCGGCCGAGTCAAGCTTGTTGCGCGCGCCGCTGATGGTGAAGCCTTGCTCGTACAGCAGTTCTCTGATGCGACGAATCAGCATGACTTCATGGTGCTGGTAGTAGCGACGATTACCACGGCGCTTGACGGGTTTGAGCTGAGTGAATTCCTGTTCCCAGTAGCGCAGCACGTGGGGCTTGACGCCGCACAATTCGCTGACCTCGCCAATCGTGAAGTAGCGCTTGGGCGGAATCGGTGGCAGAGGTGCCAGGACCGGCTTGGCAGCGCGTTCGTTCATTGCGGCTTAATCAGGCGGACTGTTTGACCGCGCGGACGCCCGACGAATCAACTTGCGCCTTGAGCTTTTGGCTGGCGTGGAAGGTTACGACCCGACGCGCGCTAATGGGAATCTCTTCGCCAGTCTTGGGATTGCGGCCGGGCCGTTGTGGCTTGTCGCGTAACTGAAAATTGCCAAAGCCAGACAATTTGACCGACTCGCCACGCTCAAGCGCGTCTCGGATTTCACCAAAAAAGGTGTCGACCATGTCTTTGGCTTCACGCTTGTTCAGGCCAACCTGCTCGAACAATAACTCTGCCAATTCGGCTTTGGTGAGCGTGGGTAGCTCTTTTTCGGCACCAGCGCGTGCTTTACTGGCCTCGATTGCGCGATCAAGATCAGCGGCGACAACGGATTCAACTTCTGCGGGATTGGTGTGGTTCATCATGTTCGGGATAACCGAAATGGCTGCTTATTTTCTTATGGTTGCGCCATGCTTCTGGTGAACAGCCTCGGCTAGCGCTGCCATCGCCGCGTCAACCGATTCGTCCTGCAGGGTGCTTTGAGTATCTTGCATGGTCACCCGGAAGGCAAGACTTTTTTGCCCTTCAGGCAGCCCTTTACCGCGATATTCATCAAATAAAACAATATGTTGCATGATTCGACACACGCTATTCGACGCTACAGTCTGGTGCATGGTGTCTAGTAGTGACTGCACCAAAACTGTTTGCTCAACTAGCAGCGCGAGATCGCGCATTACCGGCGGAAATTTGGACAAGGCTTGATACACCGGCAACGGTCGCTGCTGCAGCGCAGCGGCATCCACCTCAAACAGCACGGGTGCCTGTGGCAACTCAAGCGACTGCACTAGTGCGGGATGCAATTCACCAATCACACCTATGTGTCGACCATTCAGCAGCACGGCTGCCGAGCGACCCGGGTGCAATGCACGGTGTGGGCTTGCCTCAAAGCGCAAGGTCTGCGGTGCAAATAGCGCCTCTAGATCGGCTTTCAGATCAAAAAAATCGACTGCGCGCGCGGCTTGCCCCCACTGCTCGTCTGCGACCGGGCCGTAGGCCAGTGCGGCTAGCCGCTTGGGCTGCGCAATACCTGCCACCGACAACGGGCCGTCTGCCGCGCCAGTGTCTTGAGTAAACACCGCACCAATCTCGAACACACGAACGCGGCTTGCCTTGCGGTTCAGGTTGTAACGCACGTTCGCCACCAAACCACTGAGCAATTGCGAGCGCATCACGCTCATTTGACTGGCGATCGGGTTGAGCAGTTTGATCGGATCCGCCACGCCGAAACTATGCTCAGCGGTCTCATCGATAAAGCTGTAATTCACTACCTCTTGAAAATCCAGATCGGCTAGCTGCCGGCGTACGGTAAACAGCGAGCGCACATGCTCGGGTGCAAGGCGAATTTGATTGGCAGCTACCGGGGGTAGCGCTGGGATGTTATCGAAGCCGTGAACTCTTGCAATCTCTTCGATCAGGTCTTCTTCAATCTCGATATCAAAGCGATAGCTGGGTGCAGTGACTGAGAACAGCTCACCTTCTTGAGTAAACGGCAAACCCAAGCGCGAGAAAATATCAGCCACCTGTTGTGCCAATAGCGGGATGCCAATAATTTTTTCAGCACGTGCGACACGCAGTGTCACCGGCTCGCGTTTTGGCAATGCAGTGATCTGATCATCTACCTGCCCAACTTTGGTTTGGCCCGGCACACCACAGATTTCAACGATGAGCGCGGTGATGCGCTCGATGTGTTCAACCGTCGTCGCGAAGTCAACGCCGCGCTCGAAACGGTGAGCCGCATCGGTAGAAAAATTAAAGCGACGCGCCCGGCCCTGGATCGCACTTGGCCACCAAAATGCTGCTTCAAGATAAATGTTGGTGGTATCGAGTGTGACTGCTGTAGCGTCACCACCCATGATGCCGGCCATTGCCTCTGCGCCGGTGTCGTCGGCGATCACGCCCACCCAATCGTCGAGCGTGACGGTGTTGCCATTTAAAAGCTTCAGCTGCTCACCTGCGCGAGCCCAACGCACATCGAGACTGCCATGAATTTTGTCGAGATCGAATACATGGGTCGGTCGTCCGAGCTCAAGCATCACATAGTTGGAGATATCGACCAAAGCAGATATGGAGCGTTGACCACTACGCTCCAAGCGCTGCCGCATCCAATGCGGTGTCTCTGCTTTGGCGTTCAGCCCGCGAATCACGCGCCCGGAAAAACGCCCGCATAAATCAGGGGCAGAAATTTTGACTGGCAACATCTCATCATGATTGACTGCAACCTGCTTGAACGATGGCAGCAACAACGGCGCGCCCGTCAACGCCGCCACTTCACGCGCCACACCAAGCACTGACAAACAATCTGCACGATTCGGCGTTAACTTGATCGTGAATTTCAGATCATTCAGCTGGTAGTAATCACGAAAATTTCGCCCTACCGGCGCATCGTCTGGCAGCTCGAGTAAGCCGCCATGGTCTTCTGATAGCTTGAGTTCACGTGCCGAGCACAGCATGCCCTGCGACTCAACACCACGCAGCTTGCCGAGTTTGATCTCGAATGGTTTATCGTCCTCTGTCGGGGGCAATTTCGCACCGATCATCGCGCAAGG
>CAZZMV010000143.1:0-1580 GCA_964655425.1 uncultured Bifidobacterium sp. | reverse complement strand
TCGGATCAACCAGCGTGCGCAACCAGTGTTCAGAAAATTGCATCGCGTGCTTGCTCGGGCGTCAGTTGAATTGCTTGAGGAATCGAAGATCACCTTCGTAAAACAAACGAAGGTCGTTGATGCCATAACGCAGCATCGTCAGTCGCTCAAGACCCGAGCCGAATGCAAAGCCAATGAAGCGCTCCGGATCAAGGCCCATGTTGCGTAAGACGGTTGGGTGAACCTGCCCAGCACCTGACACTTCCAGCCATCGGCCTTTCAAGGGGCCGGAGCCAAACGCAATGTCGATCTCGGCCGACGGCTCGGTGAACGGAAAATACGAGGGACGAAACCGAACCTGTAAATCATCAGTTTCAAAAAATGCTTTGACGAACCCGAGATATACACCCTTCAGATCAGCGAAGCTGATATCAGTGTCGATCCATAATCCCTCAACCTGATGAAACATCGGCGAGTGAGTGGCATCACTATCAACACGATACGTGCGGCCCGGTGCGATCACCTTGATCGGTGGCTGATGCATCTTGGCATAGCGTACTTGCATCGGGCTGGTGTGCGTGCGCAACAGCAGTGGTTTGCCGCTGCTGTCGTTATGGTCGATATAAAACGTATCTTGCATCGAGCGCGCGGGGTGGTTTTCCGGGCTGTTGAGTGCAGAGAAGTTGGTCCAGTCGGTTTCGATCTCGGGGCCATCTGCCACATCAAAACCAATCGATGCAAATATTTGCTCGATGCGTTCCCATGAGCGCATCACCGGATGTATGCCCCCTACGCTACGGCCGCGCCCAGGCAAGGTGACATCAATGGATTCGGCATTCAGACGCGCTTGCAACTGCGCATCAGACAGCGCACTGCGTCGCGCATTGAGTAAGGCTTCGATCTGGTCTTTCGCGGCATTGATCAGCGCACCCTGTGCGCGGCGCGACTCGGGGTCAAGCTTGCCCAAGCCTTTCATTTGCTCGGTGATCAAGCCACTCTTGCCGAAGTATTTTGCTTTCGCGTTTTCGAGCGCGGCCGTATCCAGCGCTGCAGCGAAGTCTGCGCCAGCGGCAACAACGAGTTGGTCCAGAGAGCTCATGCGTGGGCTTGAAAATGGCAACGGGGCACGGGCTTGCACCTCATGCCCCGCATAGGCGCCACTTTTTAGGCGACGCCAACGCCAGTGGCCGATCAGGCTGCGATGGTGGCCTTGACCTGGTTCACGATCGCGGCGAACGCAGGCTTGTCGGTGACTGCCATATCTGCCAGCACTTTACGGTCGAGCGCGATCTCTGCTTTTTTCAGACCGTTGATGAACTTGCTGTAGGTCAGGCCATGCTCACGGGTCGCCGCGTTGATGCGGGTGATCCAGAGCGCGCGGAATACCCGCTTTTTATTGCGACGATCGCGATAGGCATACTGCCCTGCGCGCATCACCGCTTGCTTGGCGACGCGATAAACACGGCTGCGACGACCGCGGTAACCCTTGGCGGCGTCGAGAACTTTTTTGTGACGGGCCCGTGCCGTGACCCCACGTTTTACTCTTGGCATAGTCTGCTCCTGTGGTGGTCGTTAGCTCAGGCAAACGGCATCATCGCGCG
>CAZZMV010000142.1:0-5040 GCA_964655425.1 uncultured Bifidobacterium sp. | reverse complement strand
ATGGCGCGACCATGGGTTTCTTCCCGGTTGATGAAGCAACCATTGATTACTTTCATGGCACGGGTCGCACCACAGCAGAGATTGATGCATTCGAGGCGTACTTCAAAGCGCAAAACCTGTTCGGCATCCCGAAAAAAGGCCAGGTCGATTACACCAAAGAACTCACGCTCGATCTGTCCAAAGTTGCGCCGTCTCTCGCTGGCCCCAAGCGTCCGCAAGACCGCATCGAGATTGGCCACGTCAAAGATACGTTCAAAGATTTATTCGCCAAGCCGGTGGCAGAGAACGGCTTTAATAAAAAGCCCGAAGACCTCGACGCAAGCTACACCAATAGCGATGGCGTCAGTCTGCGTAATGGTGATGTGCTGATCGCTGCGATCACCTCGTGCACCAACACCTCCAACCCGAGCGTGCTACTTGCTGCGGGTCTGCTGGCTAAAAAGGCTGTAAAACTCGGCTTGACGGTGCCCAAGCACATCAAGACCTCGCTCGCACCCGGCTCACGCGTGGTGACGCAATACCTCGAAGCTGCCGGCTTGTTGCCCTACCTTGAAGAGCTCGGCTTCGGCGTCACCGCCTACGGCTGCACCACCTGCATCGGTAACGCGGGTGATCTCACGCCCGCGATGAATGAAGCCATCGTCAAAAACGACGTCGTGGCCGCCGCCGTGCTCTCGGGTAACCGTAACTTTGAAGCGCGTATTCATCCCAATATCCGCGCCAACTTCCTCGCCTCACCGCCGCTGGTGGTGGCGTACGCGATTGCAGGTAACGTAATGGTCGATCTGATGACCGAACCTCTCGGCAAAGATAGTAAGGGCCGTGACGTATACATTGGTGATATCTGGCCAAGTTCAGCAGAAATCAACCAACTCATGAAGCACGCCATGAACGCCAACACATTCAAGCGTAACTACGCTGATGTAAAAGGCGCACCCGGCAAGCTGTGGGAGCAAATACAAGGCGTCGCAGAGGGGCAAGTCTACAACTGGCCGAAATCAACCTACATCGCCGAACCGCCGTTTTTTCAGGAATTCGGCATGCAACCCAAAGCGGCGGCCACCGGTATCAGCGGCGCGCGTGCGCTTGGTGTATTCGGCGATTCAATTACCACCGATCACATCTCTCCGGCAGGCTCGATTAAAGATAGCAGCCCCGCTGGCAAGTGGTTAATTGAGCACGGTGTATTGAAAGCAGACTTCAACTCGTACGGCTCGCGCCGCGGCAACCATGAAATCATGATGCGCGGCACCTTCGCCAACGTTCGCATCAAGAATTTGATGATCCCTGCCAAATCCGATGGTTCACGCGTCGAGGGTGGCATCACAATTCATCAGCCCAGCGGCGAGCAAATGTCGATCTATGACGCCGCAATGAAATACATTCACGATGGCGTACCCACCATGGTGTTTGCCGGTGAAGAGTACGGCACCGGCTCATCACGCGACTGGGCTGCCAAAGGTACTCAGCTGCTCGGCGTGAAAGCGGTGGTCGCACGCTCGTTCGAGCGCATCCACCGCTCGAATCTGGTGGGCATGGGTGTGTTGCCGCTGCAATTCATCGGCAGCGACAGCGTGCAGTCGTTGCACATCAACGGCGACGAACGCTTCGATCTGCAAGGCTTGGAGCACGATATCAAACCTCAGCAGCAAGTGACGCTGGTGATTCATCGTCCCAACGGGCAAACGCAGCATGTGAAATTACTGCTAAGAATTGATACGCCGATCGAGGTGGACTACTACCGCCATGGTGGCATCCTGCCTTTCGTGCTGCGTCAACTGTTGGCCGCTTGAGCAATAAAAACGGAGATAAGCTGATGTGGAAGATACTTGTAGCGTTTGTAATTTTTTCGGCCGTCGCACTTATGGCCGTGTTCAGCATGGGTGACAAAGCCAGCTTGCAAGGCGAAGCTGGCGGACACACGGAAGAAAAGACCGAAGCACCTGCAGTAGCGGCGCCTCCTGCAGCACCTGCCGCTGCCGATGCGCCGGCGTCTTCAGCAAGCAGCGAAGCCGAGAAAAAATGAGCGGCATCGCTTGTGATCGATCAGCCCGCTTCGGCGGGCTTTTCTTTTGTCATCGCAAGCCCGTGCGCATCCAGTACAATCGCCGCTCCTTAGCTAGGCCCCATCGCACACCATGCGCCGCTCCCCGAAAAATCCCGTACGCAAGTTCTCTGCCGAGAGCCAGCGCCTGGCATCCCTGGCGCAATCGATGGTACGGGCCTCAAGCCGAATTGAAGCGCGCGCATGGGAATCCAGGCTAGATAGCCAGCTGCAAAAGCAGTTATCGAACAATCAGCAGCAGGCTATCGATAACGCACTCGATCACCTGTTCCATACTGATCTGGATGCTTACGATGCGCTGCTGGATTCGATTGAGGCAATCAGCAGCAGTTGCACCATTGAGCATGGCGACAAGCGCTATGACGCATTGCTCGTCGCCATCCCTGTATTGGCCTGGACGCGCTTCACCATACCGTCGGGTGCGATCAATGCAAACATTCTGCAAACCATCACCGCGCACCTTCACAGCCATATCCTTGCCGCCAACACCCGCGCCACCGTGGCGCCAGTGCTATTCTCGATCGACCAGCTACCTCGCAGCTACTGCGAAACTTACCAACTGACGCGCAGAATGGCAGAGGCCACACTCTCTGGAAAAGCCCAAGCAGCGCCGACATCATTACCGGAGACCGCAGCCTTTTTAGCAGATACACGTCATTTACTTGCGCTAGTAACAGCCGAGAGTGGCCAGCCACTACTGAGCTGGCAAGAGGATGAAACCGGCAGCAATCTGCAAAGCCTGAGTCAATCTGCCCTGACCCAATGGCAGCTACAAGCTGGCCCTAATTTGCAAACCTTGCTGCCAGGATGCGGTATTGAGTTATTGCTACCCGGTGCTTACTACGTTGCTTGTCGCGAGGCAGACAAATCGATTCGACCGATTTCACTGCGGGCCGCGATTCACTACCTCACCCACGTGCTATCCGTTGAACCTGCGCAGTTGTCAGCCGTGATTGCTGCGGTGGGCGATGAAGCGAGTGACATGCGCGTTGATGAATTCAGAATCAGCTACAGCGTAACTGGCAATACTGATGTGGTTTACGGCGTTGTCTGGCCCTTGTACGACGAAGAGAGCGCTGAAGAATATGTCGCCAACATGGTTCATCAACGTGGCACCATCAGTACCCCCTTGTCGCCACTACAGCAAATCATTTCAGTACTGCGCGAGAGCGGTATCACTCGCATACAGCAAGCTGATAGCGTGTTTCCACCCGAATACTGCGACGACTGCGGTGCGCCATTGTTTTGCGATTCCGAAGAAGAGATGGTGCATGCCGAGATGCCTGAAGACGCGGGGCAAAATTCCGGGCATCTGCACTAAAGAGATTCATTGACCCTCTGCTATACTCGCGCGCTTGTCGGGGCGTAGCGCAGCCTGGTAGCGCACTTGCATGGGGTGCAAGGGGTCGCGAGTTCGAATCCCGCCGCCCCGACCACTTGAATCAAGCACTTAAGCCAATCTTCGGGTTGGCTTTTTTGTGTCCTAAAAGGGCTTCAAGCAAAACCCAGCTCCGAACGTTCGTTTTATCACACCGGCTCGCCAACTCATGATTAGGCAGCCGAGGTAACACGACCGGTCTGAATCCCGACACTGCCGAACCTTGCGGCGAAAAAACGCAGACTTCGCAGATCCGCTTCGCTGACTAAAACTCATTAGGTCATCTTGCTTGGCAATGCGCGACTGTGCCCTCGCCCCATCGTGTACGCTGACTTACCTAACTGCTAGTTCAAGGTCAATCAATGCCGGCTAGTTAGCTTGCCAAGATTGAAATGCAAAAGATTTCAGCTGATGCTAATTACCAATCGATTATTGTGCGAGACGTCACGCGCCGCTGCAAAGCTGCCGGAAGCGAACTGATTGGAATCTATGTTGTGTACTATCCGTTCGGGTCGAGCATTACCCACATCACCGTCAGCATCAGAAAATTTATTGATGTGCTCCAAGGGTCCTATACGCAACACCAGTCGAGCGAATAGATTTTTCCAAAACAAGAATAGGTATCGCCATGCCACAAGCCATTATTTTTGACACTGAGACGACCGGCCTGGATGCGCCGGAAATCGTCGAAGCCGCATGGCTTGAGGTCACGTCGCTTTCACCTCTGACGCTGGGTGAGCAGTTTGAACAGCGCTACAAGCCAAGTAAACCGATTGGCATCGCTGCACTCGCCACGCATCACATCCTGGATGAAGAGCTCGTTAGCTGCCCGGCGTCGAGCACATTCAAGCTACCCGCGAGTTTGCAATACCTGATTGGCCACAACATTGATTTTGACTGGGCGGTAATTGGTTCGCCCGAAGTGAAACGAATCTGTACCTTGAGTCTGGCCAGAAGAATATGGCCAGCGCTCGAAGCGCATAATCAAAGTGCTCTGCTCTATTTTTTGGATCGTGCAAACGCGAAAGCGCGTTTACGCGATGCGCATTCTGCGGGTGCTGATATCCGTATTTGCGCGACTATCCTCGACCATATTTGTCAAAAGCTCGAGATTGATACGCTTGAAGCACTTTGGCAGAAATCTGAGGTGTCTCGTATTCCAACCCATATGCCATTCGGGAAGCACAAGGGGCTCCCGATTGCAGAGGTTCCAAAGGACTACGTGCGTTGGCTATTGGGGCAGCCGGATGTTGATCCGCACCTGAGGAAAGCGCTAGCAGGCAATTGAAACCAGGCGGGACGATCAAACACGGCTTCCGCTACTACTCGCGTCAGCGACTTTCGAATTCCCACCGCTCGCCAAAAATAGCTTTCGTATACGAAAGCCCGGCGGGTTGTGCCCGGCGCGGACAGCCTGCCGACGTCAGCGCAAACCCAAAAAAGCAGAAAAAATGCTGATTTTGTTATCAGACTATTCATATTCCGCACTTTTTTGGGCAATTAATTGCTAGAAAACAATATAATGTCGAGCTCGTGTCTATTGATTCCAACTAATCCCGCCAGAGGACGTAGCGATGCAGTTGATGTGGGTTTCTGG
>CAZZMV010000141.1:2914-5087 GCA_964655425.1 uncultured Bifidobacterium sp. | reverse complement strand
GCACTCACCAAGCCGGTGATCACAATACAAAGCACGGCATAGGCATAGGTTGCGGTCTGCACTTGCGCCGGCAGGAAAAACTCATCAGTCTCGATCAAAGCCACCATGCCCTTGGCGAGCATGAGTCCGCCTAGCATGCCGACAGGAATCGCCAGCGCAATCTCGATCACGATTTCGCCCAGCAGGATTTTCGACACTTCTGCGCGGGTAAAACCCAGTACCCGCAAGCTAGCTAACTCCCATGCGCGCTCGGCCAACGCGACGCGCACTTGGTTGTAAACCACGCCCACGGCAATAATTGAAGCGAATACCGTCAGCACACCGGTAATAATTCTTAAATTGCGTGCAGTAATACCTTGCACATTGGCCAGCATCGAGGCTTTGCTGAATGCAGCGGCAATCATCGGGATCTGCTGCAGGCGCTGCAACAAGCTAAGCTCGTGCCCGCGTTCAACCAGTAGCGTTGCGCGATTGATCACATCATCTTCATGCAGTAGCCGGTTCAGCGTGCGGCGCTCGATATACGCGCTCATGCCCATTAACTCGCTCACTAGCGCCGATACGGGCAGCGTGATTTGCTGTCGCTGACCTTCTTCAATTTCGACGATCACGAAGTCACCGATGCTTACACCAAGTTTGTGCGCCAGTCGATCGGTCAGCAATAAACCATCCGATGGAATGCGATGCGCTTGGCGATCCAGCCCCACGACGCGATGTAACGAGGGGTTACCAGGGCGCCCCTGGATCTGGCCGCGCCAGTGGCGATGTTGATGCAAGAGTCGAACCGGCACTCCGCGTGCCGGCTCAACTGCAGCCACATGCGGCAATCGTACAAGCGTATTCAGCGCGCTGATTGGGCGTGGCTCCACCAGCGCGACGCTGATATCGGCACGCAGCACGTGCTGGAATTGCGTTGTCAGCAGCAAGTCGATGGCATCACCCCAAAACGTGCCGCTGATCAGGACCGCAATCGACGCCGCCACACCAAGCACCGTTAACAAGGCACGAACGCTGGTGCGCTGCATATTGCGCATCACCATGCGCGTGCTGGGCGAGAAATAATCGCGCCATCCCAGTACTTCAATCAGTGCTGGCCGATAAACACCCGGGGCGCGCGGCCGCATGGCCTCGGCTGGTGTCAATCGCACGCTGCGCTTGATGGCTTGCCAAGTGGCGGCTAAAGCGGCAACAACTGTTGCCAGCACCGCGCTGATGAATAACTCTGGGCGAACACGAAAATAAAACACCGGAAAGCTGAAACTCTTGCGATATAGCTGAGTCAGCATCTCGCCCAGCCACGCGCCGGTACACAAACCCAAAGCCAAACCAACCGCGACAATCAACAAAGCTAATTTGGTGTAGTGCCAACCGACTCGTGCATTGTCGTAGCCGAGCGCTTTCAATGCGGCGATTTGCTCGCGTTGCATTTGTATTTGCCGGCTCAACACGACGTTCAACAAGAACGCAGCAATCGCTAAAAAAATAGTAGGCAGTAGCGTACCTAACACACGCTGCTCCTTGATTTCCGATTCAACCCGGGTATGCGATAACTGCTCATCGCGGCCGTAGGCGCGAATCCCACCCCAAGGCTGTAGTACACGATCGATCCCGGCAATCACTTCATCCTGTTTGGCGTCAGGTGCGAGCCGCAGGTTGACATGGTTGAACGCGCCATCCATCTGATACGCACTGGCGAGTACTTTTTTATCCAACCAAAAAACACCAAAACCCTTCAGATCAGGCGCGCCGGAAAAGCCGGCGAAGATAAATTCGGGTGACAGGGCAATACCAGAAATCAGCAGTTTCTCTCGCTTGCCATTGATCAGCGCGAACAGATGGTCGCCGGGTTGCAAGCCACGTGCATTGGCAAATGCTTCTGATACCAACACTTCGCGTGGCCCGGTGCCGTGGCTGGCAATCATGCGGCCACTGCGAATGAACACCCGATTGATTTGTGGTGGGTGCTTGGGATCCAGGCCGATCAGTTTGCCGATAATTGGGTCTGCCACGCCCGGAATACTGATTTGAACATCGCGCATCACGGTACTTTCCGCCGCCGCGATCCCGGGCAAGTTCAATAGCTGCTGCATAACGCGATCAGGTGCGCGCTTTAGATCGGCAAACACATCTGCAAACTGCGCCTCGATGTAGTACCGATCACGCGAGTACTGTA
>CAZZMV010000141.1:0-2814 GCA_964655425.1 uncultured Bifidobacterium sp. | reverse complement strand
AGCGCACCGGTCGGTTCGTCGCACAACAGCACAGCGGGGCGCTTGACGATGGCGCGCGCGATCGCGACACGTTGCTGTTCACCGCCCGACAACTGTGACGGAAAATGATCAAGACGCTCACCCAGACCCACCAGCTGTAGCGCTTCGGTTGCGCTCATTGGGTGATCTGCGATGTCAGTCACCAGCTCGACGTTTTCTTTGACGGTGAGGCTCGGCATCAGGTTATAAAACTGAAACACAAAGCCGACGTGCTCGCGCCGGTAGCGAGTGAGCTGTTCGTCACTGGCGCCGTTCAATTCATGATCAGCAAAATGTGCGCTGCCGGCAGAGGGCCTGTCCAGCCCGCCGAGAATGTTCAGCAAGGTGGATTTGCCGCTGCCAGACGGGCCCAGCAGCACGATGAACTCGCCGGGATAAATATCGAGATCGATGTCTTGCAGCGCACGCACCTCGGTATCACCAGTGACATAGCGCTTGCTGAGTGCGCGTGTTTGGAAGATTGCACCATGATCGGATGATGCGCGCCGGGCGACATGGGCTTGTAACGGAGGATTTGCAGACAAGGGCATGAATCAAAAACTAAATATTGTTAATAATTAAACAATATTTAAGTTGCACTGGGGTGTTCAGTGCACCCGGGTGGTGATCTTCATCAAAATCCGGGCCTTATATCGGACTATCTCTTCATTTAGGCGATGTTCAGCGCGTTGTCAGATGTTTCGCCATCTCCACTCGATGAACCGATTAAATTTTCAAGATGTTTTGAGTTGATTTATGTCACGGTATCGATCATGATTCCGACCTCGATCTGGCCCACGCGGCTTGAGTAGTTGATTGAAAAGGATGACGTAATGAAAGAAACGACGCCGGAAGGAACCCTTTACATCGGTAGCGGCGTGATTGCCAAGGGCAAACTGAACGTACCCTCCGCAGCCACCGTGAATGGCACCGTTGAGGGTGAGCTCAGCGCACAGTCGCTGCGTGTCTTGAACTCAGGGGTGGTCAATGGCATCGCCACTGCCGAAGAAATCGTGGTTGCCGGGCGTATGGATCAATCGGCCACCGCGACACGCTTACTCGTGATCGAGTCTACCGGTGTGATGCACGGCCAAATCGCTTGTGGCGAGTTGGAGATTCGCAAGGGTGGCGAGCTCCACGGCAAAATTGAAATGCTGAACAACAAAGGCTGAGCACCATGCGCAGATAGTCCTCGATTGACCGGGGCAGAAAAAAAGCTAGGGCGGACTTGCAAGTCCGCCCTTTTTTTTGGTGGCTTGCGCCGAGCGCCAACGCCGCTAGCGGCCGAACCAAATAGGTTCTGCTACTTGGGCTGGTACCAGACCCCAGCACCCATACCATACCGCCGTAGCCTGCCTTCATGCACCAGCTTGCGGAAATGAACCTTCAATGTGTTGCGATTGCTGCCGGTGATTCGAATCGCATCTGCCATCGTGACACGTCCATGCTCACGTGCGAGATTCACAATATCGGATGAGAGTTTAGGCAGTGTCGGTGCGATCTCTTTGTCGCGTTCCAATCGGCTGAACAAGCGTCTGGCTTGGTCCACCAGCGCGCTCAGGAAGAAACCGGTCCAGGGCTCCCAATGCGGGTGCGAGCTTTCTATACCTGCCAATGTGCGGTCGAGCGCGGTGTAATACGCATCGCGGTCGCGCTCAAGCTGCGCTTCGAGTGAAGCGTAGGCCACCTGTGAATAGCCACTCTGCAGCAACAGAAGACGCGTGAGCAGCAGCCCCATGCGTGCGTTACCGTCCTGGTAGGGCCTGATCGCGTGAAACCCCGCGACAAACGAAGCAATCGTGAGAAGGGTGTGTTGTGTTGGTTTTGATCGTTCATCGTGTAGCCACTGCAGCAGACTTTTTAATCGCGCAGGTGCTTCCATCGGACTAGCCGCAGGTAGTTGCGAACGAGTACCAGTATCGGGGTTGTTAAACGAGCGCTGATTACCGGAAGCCTTGTACTTGCCGGCGTGCCAAACATCTTTTTTGCTGTGTTTAAGCAGGGTGCGGTGTAATTCATGCAGATGATTTTCTTCGATGAGTGGTAACGACACCCACTCATACACACGGTTTAAAGCCTCGAAGTAGCCTGCGGCCTGCTCTTCATCTGCATTAAAAACTCTTACTTCTGACGACTGCTGCAACAGTAATTCATCAATCTCATATTCGGCCATCAGCTCGGCGGCATAATCATGCACGTTATCGCGATAGGGTTTTACCGACGTGCTTGAAACCGATGCATGACTGATCGCCTCAGACGAAAAATCATTTTCCTGTCGTTGCTTGAGCATACCGATCGCATGATTCACTTCGCTATCGGATAACTGCACTGCACCCAACCGAACGGCGGCACCAATGCTCTCCAATGTGGCGCTATGGCGCAAGGCGAGCAAACGCTCAGGCGTGAGTAAACTCAGTGAGCGCAACGCGCCTTTGTATTCGTGAATCTGGGCAATCAGCGAGACGCTCAGTGCTGAAATGGGTAAGCTTGGGGGTAACTTCATGATTCCAATTGGGTGGCCAATCGTGACGCAATAAGGATTATTTTTGAGTGAAATCGAAGAATAATCCGAATCATCTTTTTACAAAATGCTTGGGATTCTGAAAATCAGGCTAAAAAGTTTAATTAGCGCTGATATTTAATGAATCACTTTAAGAATGAAGGCCATCTGCAGTGAAACCCCAACACTCAGTAGGCAATCGGCTGGCTGAATTGAGGTTGTTCACGCCGCGCCGGATGTAATTCCGTAATGTCATTCAGCGGGCTGGGCTCCGTATGCATCCGGTTTCTGGCTTC
>CAZZMV010000140.1:0-5100 GCA_964655425.1 uncultured Bifidobacterium sp. | reverse complement strand
GCGGGGGCATCGAAGACAGTACTCGACGTACGGCGAGATGCCACCAACAACGCCAGCGAGCTTTTTGAGCAGATTTTAAATGTCGTAGGTGTCACGGTCGCCTACAAGTGCCTGCTCCACCAACTTGCGTGTCAACGTCGGCGCCAGCAATTCGATGAAGGTAAATACGTAGCTGCGCAGATAGGCGCCCTGCTTGAGTGCGATGCGCGAGATATTCATGCCGAACAAATGTCCAGCCGGGATGGCTTTCAAATTCGTATCGCGCGCCGCGTTGTAGGCAAGGCCGGCGATGATACCCACGCCCATGCCAAGCTCAACGTAGGTTTTGATGACGTCGGCATCAATCGCTTCAAGGATCACGTCGGGCTTGAGGCCTCGGCGAGCAAAGGCTTGATCGATCTTGTTTCTTCCGGCAAAAGCGGCGTCGTAGGTAATCAGCGGGTAGCTTGCCAGGTCTTCCAAGGTCATTGCCTTGTGCCGGGTGAGCGGGTGCTCGGCGGGTACAACCACCATGTGCTCCCACTGAAAACAAGGAAGCGATACCAAACCATCCACCTCGGCGATCGCCTCGGTGGCAATGGCTAAATCAGCTTGATTGTGCAGCACCATATCCGCCACCTGCTTGGGGTTACCTTGCAATAGCGATAGCCGGACCTTGGGAAATTTCTGTGCAAAGATTTGCACCACCGGCGGCAGGGAATAGCGGGCCTGGGTATGGGTGGTGGCAATGGTGAAACTACCGCTGTCTTGCGCGGCGAATTCCTTGCCAATGCGCTTCAGCGACTCAACCTCTTGCAGAATAGTCTCGACCGCCCGCACGACCTGTCGGCCGGGCTCGGTCAGCCCGCGGATTCGCTTGCCATGGCGAGCAAAGATGTCGACGCCAAGTTCTTCCTCCAGCTCAATGATGGCCTTGGACACGCCAGGTTGCGAGGTAAACAGCGCCTTGGCCGCCTCGGTCAGGTTGAAGTTTTGGCGAACCGCTTCGCGTACGAAACGAAATTGGTGAAGGTTCATAGTCGTTTTTGCAAGTTTTACTTTCCCTGGACCCCGGCCCGCGCCGGGGTGACCCTAAATGCGTTTTTGACTCCGGCCATGCGCTGGGGTAACCCTAAGTGCCGCCTGAACTCCGGCCTGCCCCCAGGAGGCGGCTACAGGCATCGGCCTATTCATCGTCATTCCGGCGCAGGCAGAAATCCAGAAAATTTATTAAATAGCAATAAATATGCTTCATCCCTTTATATCCAGAATTCATATAAGCAAATGAATCTTGTGTCGTTGGGAATATAGCCGAAGTTTATTAGCATTCTGCCTTCTTCGCGCAGGGCTATATGACTTCTACTTATATTGTGTCCGGATTTGCCGTCGGCCTGCTGGTGGGGCTGACCGGTGTTGGCGGCGGGTCGCTGATGACACCGCTGCTTACTCTGCTGTTTGGCATTAACCCGACCGTGGCGGTAGGCACAGATCTGGCCTTTGCCTCGATCACCAAAAGTGCCGGGACCTTGGCGCACCGCATCCGGAATACGGTGCATTGGGAAATTGTGAAACGGCTGTGCATCGGCGCCCTGCCTGCAGCATTGCTGACCACGCTGGCACTCAAATATTTCGGCGCGCTTGAACAGCACATCACGCAAATCATTCGTTACACCATCGCTTTTTCTGTCTTGCTGACCGCAATCGCCATTATTTTCCGCGGCCGCATGCAGGCATGGATCACCGCGCATCCTGAGCGACAACTGCACGGAAAAAAACAAGTGATTGCGACGGTATTCGCAGGCGCTGCGATTGGTACCTTGGTTACGGTGTCATCCATCGGTGCCGGTGCGGTCGGCGCCACTGTGCTGGTGATGCTTTACCCCCACCTGAAGCCTGCAGAAATTGCAGGCACTGATATCGCCTATGCAGTACCCCTGACTGCAATTGCAGCGATCGGTCACTGGTGGCTGGGCTCGATCAATTGGGAGTTACTCGGCATGCTGTTGATCGGTTCGGTGCCGGGTATCACGATAGGCTCGCTGGCTGCGCGCGCAGTGCCTGAAAAATTCTTGCGCGGATTGTTGGCAACCACACTGACCGGTGTTGCTGCCAAGCTCGTGCTGTAAACGATTCACAGAAGGAAACGCATGTACCGCTACGACACCTATGATCATCTCATCGTGCAAGAGCGCGTGGCGCAATTTCGCGATCAGGTTCGGCGCCGTTTAGCTGACGAGCTGAGTGAAGATGAGTTTCGTCCGCTGCGACTGCAAAATGGTTTGTATATGCAGCGCCATGCCTACATGCTGCGCGTGGCGATTCCTTACGGCTTGCTATCGTCCAAGCAACTACGCATGCTGGCTCATATCGCGCGTAAATACGATCGCAACTATGGCCATTTCACTACCCGCCAAAACATTCAGTACAACTGGATAACGCTGGAACAAACACCCGACATTCTGGCGGACCTGGCGTCGGTTGAAATGCATGCAATTCAAACTTCGGGTAACTGCATACGCAATATCACTTCAGATCAGTTTGCCGGCGTGGCAGCAGACGAATTACTTGATCCGCGCCCGTTTGCTGAAATTTTGCGGCAATGGAGCACTTTTCATCCCGAGTTTGCTTACCTGCCGCGCAAGTTCAAAATTGCAATCAATGCAGCAGCGGAAGACCGCGCGGTCGTCAAGGCGCATGACATCGGCCTGAACTTGGTACGCAGCGCGTCGGGCGAGACGGGTTTTCAGGTGCTCGTGGGTGGCGGCCTGGGCCGTACTCCGATCATCGGCAGCGTGATTCGTGAGTTTTTACCGTGGCAGCATCTGCTGAGCTACATCGAAGCGATCATGCGCGTGTACAACGAGTATGGCCGCCGCGATAATAAATACAAAGCGCGCATAAAGATTCTGGTCAAGGCACTCGGTGTTGAGGAGTTCACCCGACAAGTTGAACAAGAATGGCTGGACCTGCAAGACAGCCCGAGCACGATTACCGTCGATGAATTCAATCGGGTGGCCAGCTATTTTGAACCACCGGTGTACGAGCATATCGCTGACGCGGATCTGCTACTCGCGCAGCAGCGCCATGACAACAAAGGCTTCAGCAGCTGGATGAACCGTAATGTTCGGCCGCATAAAAAGCAAGGCTATGCCATTGTCACGCTGTCACTGAAAAAAACCGGCATCCCACCCGGCGATGCAACCGCAGAGCAAATGGATATCGTCGCCGATCTGGCAGACCGCTACAGCTTTGGTGAGCTGCGCGTGACACACGAGCAGAATCTGGTACTCGCCGATGTGAAGCAGACGGATCTATTCGCGGTATATACCGAAGCAAAAGCACACGGTTTAGCTACACCCAATATCGGGCTGCTGACCGACATGATTTGCTGCCCGGGTGGTGATTTTTGCTCGCTAGCGAATGCAAAATCCATCCCGATTGCGGGTGCAATTGCCGAACGCTTCGATAATCTGGATTTTCAGCACGACATCGGTGACATTGAATTAAACATATCCGGTTGCATCAACGCCTGCGGCCATCATCATGTCGGTAATATCGGTATTTTGGGTGTCGATAAAGATGGCTCGGAATGGTACCAAGTATCAATTGGTGGACGTCAAGGTAATGAAAGCGCTATCGGCAAGATCATCGGTCCTTCTTTCGCTGCCGACCAGATGCCTGAGGTGATTGCCCGTCTGCTCGAGGTGTATGTACGTGAACGACATGAAGACGAGCGCTTTATTGAAACCGTTGATCGCCTCGGTATTGAGCCATTCAAGGCCCATGTATATGCCACACCCATCAGTGGTCAGTCACTGAAAGCCGGAGAAGATGCATATGCGTAAGATCATCAAAGACAAGCGCATCGTGAATGACGACTGGCAGCTGCTCACGCTTGCCGAGAACGAGACTGCAGAGACCATCACCGTACCAACTGGTGCACACATCGTGCCGCTTGCTGTTTGGCTGACGCAAAAGTCGGTACTTTCATCGCGCAACGATATCGGTGTCTGGCTGGCGAGTGACGAGCGTGCAGAATCACTCAAAGATGATGTGGCCTTCCTGCCGTTGATTGCGATTGACTTCCCGACATTCGCTGATGGTCGTGGTTACTCGATCGCCTATCAGCTACGCGCACGGCTTGGCTACAAGGGTGAGCTACGCGCGATTGGTGATGTATTGCGTGATCAATTGTTTTATATGGCGCGAGTAGGTTTCAACGCATTCGCCACTCGCGAAGACCGGTCGATTGATGATGCCTTGAAGGGCCTGACCGATTTTTCAGAGGCTTACCAAACCGCCTGGGATCAAAAGACGCCTTTATTCCGGCGAGTAAAGCGTCCCAGCGCGCAGGAAATCGCATGAGCAGCTTTGATCATCGATTGGAAAACACCCGCGCCTTGCTGGCACGTATTGCGCAGGATTTTTCTCCTGCTGTATTCGCTTCGAGCTTAGCTGCAGAGGATATGGTCTTGACCGACCTGATCTTGCGGCCAAAGTTGCCGATTCGCGTGTTTACCCTTCAGACAGGACGTCTACATAAAGAAACCCTCGCGGTGCTGGATGCCGTGCGTGAGCATTATGGTGTCGATATCGAGCAATATAAACCTGATCCGGCGGCTGTCGAGCACTACGTAAACACGCACGGCCTGAACGCTCTTTATGAAAGTATTGAACTGCGCAAGGCTTGCTGCCATGTACGCAAAGTCGAACCACTGAATCGCGCACTGGCGGGTAATAAAGCCTGGATTACCGGGCAACGTCGCGCGCAATCAAGCACACGTAATGATCTACGGGTACAAGAAGACGACACTGCGCACAGCATGCAGAAATTCAATCCCTTGGCGGACTGGTCTGAAGATGATGTCTGGCATTACATCCGTACGCATCACGTGCCCTACAACGCGCTGCATGACCGGGGCTACCCCTCCATCGGCTGCGAGCCTTGCACCCGTGCGATCCAACCCGGTGAAGATATCCGCGCCGGCAGATGGTGGTGGGAAAGCCCGGACCAGAAAGAGTGCGGCCTTCATATCGTTGCCAACGCCGATGGCACAACCCGGCTCGTCCGCGCTTCGGTGCAGGCTAACGCCGACGCAGGAGGCGTTAAGTGAGCAAAGC
>CAZZMV010000139.1:0-5110 GCA_964655425.1 uncultured Bifidobacterium sp. | reverse complement strand
GCAGCATTCGCGCGTTACTCGCCCACAGCGATCGGTCGAGCCGGATCCGAGCTCCACTCACTCCATGATCCCGGATAAAGCATTGCCCCCGGCAAGCCTGCGATTTCCATGGCGAGCAGGTTGTGACAAGCAGAGATGCCTGAGCCGCACTGCATGATGGTGCTCTCGGGACTTTTGATTAGCACGCTGTATTCAGAGCGTAACAAGTCCGGGCTTTTGAATTTGCCATCGGCTTGCAGGTTGTCTTTGAACCAGCGGTTTTTTGCGCCCGGAATGTGTCCGGCAACCGGATCAATCGTTTCATTCTCGCCGCGAAAGCGATCCGCTGCACGCGCGTCAAGTACCACTCTCGCACGCGCAGATAAATTCGCCAATACATCATCTGCGCTGACGCTGCTGACCAGCGAAGCTTGGCGCGTGATCGATCCACGTGGCCGATTAATTACTGCTTGTGTGAGCTCACCACCGAGTGCTTCCCAAGCTGGTAACCCGCCATCGAGCACTGCAATACTCTTATGACCCACCCATCGCAGCATCCACCAGACCCGTGCCGCAAACATGCCGCCGTGCGCGTCATAAGCAATGACTTGCGAATTGGGATAAACGCCCCAACCGCGCAGGGTTTCAATAAAATGATCAATCACGGGCAGGGGATGACGACCACGAAATTCACCGTTCGGGCCAGGGGATTTGTCCGATAAGTCACGATCTGAATCTGCGTGCTGCGCACCGGGAATGTGGCCAGCGGCGAAAGCGGCCGCACCTGCATTGGGGTCGGTTAATTCAGCGCGACAATCTAGAATGACGAACGTTGGATTATTAATGTGTTGCTGTAATTCCGCTGCGCTAATTAATGTCGTGAACTGCACAAGCAGATCTCCTTTGGAAATTATTTTTTGGATGAGGCACTACCGCTGCGCGCATTATAAAAGGTGGCAGCAACACCACTCGCCAAAATAATCAGGATACCCAGCCAGCCGCTGATATCGAGTGTGTCATTCCAGATCAGGATGCCCCACATACTCGAAAATACAATGCCGGTGTATTGCAGATTGGCAGTGACCAGCATCGCACCCAATCGGTAAGCGCGGGTCATCGCAACTTGTGCGATGGTTGCAGTAATCCCGATCGCAAACAGTAAAAGAAAATCGCGAGCCGATAAATCGGCAAACAGATGCAAGCTACCGGTTTGCCACCAGTTATCCAGCAAGCCGCTGATGAGTCCACCCAGCACACCACTCGCCGAAAAATAAAACACCACGCGATATTCCGGCTCACCCATTTGACCCAAACGCTTGACCTGAATGTAGGCAAGTGCAGAGATAAACCCCGAAATCAATGCAGTGAGCCCGCCCACCCATTGATCAGCGTGGATGGTGGGTTTAAGTAGCAAGGCCACGCCAACAAAGCTGGTGACGATGGCCGCCGCCAAACCCCATTCGAAGCGGCGAGTTTTATGCCACCAACCCAAGGTGAAGACGATGGCAGCAATCCAGATGGGGGCCATGTAGTTGAGCGTCATGGCGGTGGCGAGTGGCAGGCGGGCAATCGCGAAGAACCATAACCACAATGCGCTCACACCAACAAAACCACGCCACGCGTGCTGCCAGGGAAAATCTGTGGCGAGTGGTAATCCGCGCAGACGTGTGATCAGCAACAGCACACTGACACCGACGACGCCACGAGCAATCACGATTTCGGAGGTGGATGCATGTTCAGAGGCCAGCTTGACGCAGACACCCATGATGGCGAACACAAAGCTCGCGACCAGCATCCAGAGTGATTGCATTCAGCGCCCCTGACGGTGGCGCAGAATCACAGCGCGATCTTGCTGCGATACCACTCGTGGAAATGTTGCATGCCGTCTTCCATCGGCGACTGATACGGACCGAATTCGTTGACGCCGCGCTCGAGCAAAATCTTGCGGCCAGCATCCATCCGCAGCGCGATCTCGTCGTCCTCAGCGCAGGTTTCCATGTAGGCGGCACGTTCTGCATCGATGAAGCTGCGTTCAAACAAGACGATTTCTTCAGGATAGTAAAACTCGACCACGTTGGTGGTTTTTTGCGGGCCCTTCGGCCACACAGTCGATACCACCAGCACATTCGGATACCACTCGACCATAATATTGGGGTAGATCGTCAACCAAATCGCGCCGTGCTTCGGTGCTTCACCGCCGCTATAGCGCAGTACTTCGTCATGCCATTTCTGGTAGGTGGCAGAGCCGGATTTTTTCAGTGCGGCGTTGACGCCCACGGTCTGTACGCTGTAGCCCTCACCCATTTCCCAGCGCAGATCATTGCAGCTCACGAAATGACCCAAGCCGGGGTGGAATGGCTCGACGTGGTAATCCTCAAGGTAGACTTCGATGAAGGTCTTCCAGTTGTAATCGCATTCATGAATTTCGATGTGATCAAGCATGTAACCATCAAAATTCAATTCGCGCGCCGTAACCATCGATCGCAGCATGTTGGGTACGTCGAGACCGTTTTGATCAAACAGTAAGCCGTTCCAATGCTGCAGCCCGAAGCGACTGAGGTTCATGCAGGGCGTGTCTGCAAAGTGCGGGGCGCCGATCAATTCGCCCTTCAGATCGTAAGTCCAGCGATGCAGCGGACAGATGATATTGTCGGCGTTGCCGCGTCCGGACAGCATCTTGGCCTGTCGGTGTCGGCACACATTCGAGATTAGTTCCAAGCCCTGCGCGTTACGCACCAGCACCCGGCCGTCGTTCTCCCACGGCAGAGTGGCGTAGTCGCCTTCATTGGGCACCATCAGTGCGTGGCCGGCGTAGCGCGGGCCTTGCTTGAACAATCGATCAGTTTCCAGCGCCAACAACTTGTCGTCGAAGTAGACATTGACAGGCAGTTGCGCGGTGGAGCGTGCGAGTTTTTCGAGACTGGCCAGATCGGACATCCTCAACCCCAAATTAGTGTGCTGTGCCGTCAAACAAAGGACCCGTCCACAGGTCTCGCGTAGAGACATTCAGTGGCCCAGGTCCGGGTGAGGCGCGGATTATAACCCCGGGATTTAACTGTGCGCCCGGTAACGCTTTAAGCACTGGCGGTTGGGTACATGAGGAAATAGATCGGGGCATTTTGTGCCTGCCCCGGCATAGTCATTTTGTTATTAACTTGAATAAGGGCGGGGGCCTCTCCGGGCTTATCGAAAAGGCATGAATGGGATGTGATTGTGTTTTGAGTTGGGCGGCGTGGGTGCCATCGAATAAAATCTCATCTTGAGTTGAAGGGTCATCGCGATGCCAAAAAAGAATCTCTCAGATCAACCTGCTGCTTCATTCGAGCAGGCGATGGCGGAGTTGGAGCAGCTGGTCGAGAAAATGGAGTCAGGTGCATTGCCGCTGGAGGCCTCACTTGAGGCCTACAAGCGTGGTGCCGAATTAGTGAAGTACTGTGCCGCCCAACTTGAGCGCGTCGAGCAGCAAGTGAAAGTGCTCGAGGGCGAGATGCTGACGCCGTTCGAGAGCGACGACGCGGATAGCGAGGACGACGAGGAATGAGCGAGTCGTTCACCGTTTGGGCCAAACAGGTTCAAGCGGACATGGAAGTGGTGTTGGATCGGCACTTGCCCCCCGCTTCCGCTTTACCGTCCAAGCTGCATGAAGCAATGCGTTATGCGGTGCTAGATGGTGGTAAGCGCGTTAGACCGTTGCTGGTGTTTGCAGCCGGCGCTTTATATGATGCGCCGCGCGACGCAATTGAACGCGCTGCGGCAGCCGTTGAAATGATTCATGCCTACTCGCTGGTGCATGACGACATGCCTTGTATGGACGATGACGATCTGCGGCGCGGCAAGCCTACTGTGCATCGTCGGTATGATGAAGCGACTGCTTTGCTGGTTGGCGATGCCTTGCAATCACAAGCGTTTGAGGTGTTGTCCGGTGGCGCATTGGTACCAGATCGTAAAGTCGCGATGCTGTCGCAGCTGGCGCGCGCAGCGGGCGCAGCGGGCATGTGCGGTGGGCAGGCAATTGATCTCGATGCGGTGGGCGTTGCGCTGGCGTTGCCCGAGTTGGAACAGATGCACCGATTGAAGACGGGTGCGTTACTGCGTGCATCGGTGTTATTGGGGGCGTTCGCAGGTAGCATGCCGCAAGCATCTGAGCAGTCTGCACTGGAAGCCTATGCAGATTCAGTCGGCCTGGCATTCCAAGTGGTGGACGATATTCTTGATGCCACTGCTGACTCAGCCACGTTGGGCAAGACTGCAGGCAAGGATGCGGCGCACAACAAGCCGACGTATGTCTCGATACTCGGCCTCGAGCCCTCGCTTGCTCTGGCAGAGAAGTTGCGGCAGGATGCTTACCGTGCTCTGCAGCCGTTCGGGGAGGCGGCGATCAGACTTCGAGAATTGGCCGATCTGATCGTACAGAGGAAGGCATAACGATGGAACTGCTAAAAAATATTAATGACCCGGCAGACTTGCGCAAGTTGTCGCGCGCGGATCTGCATAAGCTTGCGAATGAGCTTCGTACCTATCTGCTCGAATCGGTGTCCCAGACCGGTGGTCATTTGTCATCCAATCTAGGCACAGTCGAGCTGACGATCGCGCTGCATTATGTATTCAACACACCGCATGATCGGATTGTGTGGGACGTTGGGCACCAGACTTACCCGCACAAAATTTTGACGGGTCGGCGTGATCGCATGCCCACCCTGCGACAACTCGGTGGTTTGTCGGGCTTCCCCCGCCGTGATGAGAGTCCGTACGACACCTTTGGTACGGCGCATTCATCGACATCGATCTCGGCGGCGCTGGGTATGGCACTCGCTGCGCGTACCAAAGGTGAGCATCGTCACTCGGTTGCAGTGATTGGCGATGGCGCAATGTCTGCTGGCATGGCGTTTGAAGCCATGAATAACGCGGGCATTTATGAAGACATCAAGATGCTGGTGGTGCTGAACGATAACGACATGTCGATCTCGCCGCCGGTCGGGGCATTAAACCGTTATCTGGCACGACTGATGTCGGGTAAGTTTTATGCAGCGGCTAAAAATGTCGGTAAATCGGTTTTGCCACCATCGATGCGCGAGTTTGCCAAGCGCTTCGAAGAGCACGCCAAGGGCATGCTGACGCCAGCGACCATGTT
>CAZZMV010000138.1:3822-5120 GCA_964655425.1 uncultured Bifidobacterium sp. | reverse complement strand
TAATCGTAATAGCCGGACGTCATGATCATGTCGTAGTACGCCGACATATTGGTGTAATCGCCCATACCCTCCTCTGCCCGCTCTCCCGCTCCGGTCTGGGCGCCGGGCTGGGTTATTTATTTGTTAATTTTGCATTCGATTTAAATGCAGGCGTGCAGTGTTGAACTTTTCGGCGCGCTGGTCAACAGCATAATCGAGCATTCTGCACTTGATTTTGTTTTCAAGGTCGTGCTTGCGTAGATGAAAGCGCCGGCTGCGCTTGAACGACGGCGGGAAATTCATACCGCATCGCGCGCGCTCCGCGAGTAGCGGGGCAGCTAGCGGCTCGACGAGATGGTTTCCAAACGCGCGCGCTCCAACTCGGCCAACATAATGGCTTGAAGCGTGGGATTTTGTACGCCGGTGGCTGCGGAAAATTTTTCTACCCAATCGAAATAATCATTCCGCTGTTTCTCGTCCCACGGCGCGGGTGGGGTTGGCGTCGCTAAGTTACGCACACTGGCCACCAATTGCGCGAGCTTGAGTAATTTGGCGCGGCGCGACATATTCGGCGCGATGGTCATGCGCAGTGCCTTTTGGGTACTGCGCGAAAGACGCGGATTATCGGTTACCTCGGCCACGATACAGCCGACTTCGCTACCGAATACCGACGCAATGTCAGTTTCCGTGACAGCGCCAAACTGCAGCATGTCATGCAGCATGGCTGCGGCGAGCAGGAAGGGATCGGATTCACCGGCCTCCTGAAGCATCTGCACCACATCCGCCGGATTGAGGATGCAGTGCATCCCGGCCTCGGGCGCGATCGGGCGCTCCGCGCCGTGACGGCTTCGAAATGCAATGGCCTTATCCAGCACCGAGGTGCCACTGGCTGCCTGCTTGACTGTCTTGGCAGAGTTCATTTTTCGATCATAGCTGGTCTATCATGGCGAGGTAGATTTCATACCGTCACAACCGTAACACGCCACGCTGATGCAAGCCCCGCGCCCCGAGACCGTTAAACGTTACCTCAAGCAGCCACTGGTGAGGCTTAGCACGATCTCGTGGCGTGATTTGATCACGGTACTGCTGCCCATCCTTGCCGTCACCATGGTACTCGGTTGGCTGACTGTGAAACTGATTCGCCCTGCGCCGCCGGATCGCGTGGTGATTGTGGCCGGACCAGAGGATGGCAGCTTTCATACCACGGCGCAGCGCTACGCAAAAATCATCGGTACGCATGGCATACGCGTTGAGGTCAAGGAAACCGATGGGTCGGTAGAAAATCTGCAGCGTCTGCTCGATCCGACCCAAACCGTGGA
>CAZZMV010000138.1:0-3722 GCA_964655425.1 uncultured Bifidobacterium sp. | reverse complement strand
GTTGAGTTGATTGCACGCGAGGGTTTACACCCCGCGATCTCGGATTTGCTGATTGCCGCAGCGCGCGAGGTGCACGGCAAGGCCGGTATGTATCGCAAAGCCGGGGAGTTTCCGTCGCCGGTCGAGCATGACATACCGATCAGCGAAGAAGCGCGGCGCTACTACACCTCGGGTGCACCTTTCCTGTACAAACGCTTGCCGTTCTGGCTGGCCAGCCTAGTGGACAGAATCGCGATCGTGTTGCTGCCACTGCTGATTGTGGTGGTGCCCGCCACGCGTATGGTCGCCCCGCTGTACCAGTGGCGTATGCGTTCACGAATTTATCGCTGGTATGGCGCCCTGATGACGCTCGAACGGGCATTGCTGACCTCGCCTGATCAGGCCGAGCGCAACGAATTGATAAAGCAACTGGAAGATATCGAGAATTCGGTCAACGGGCTGCACCTGCCGCTTGCCTTTGCCGATCAACAGTATGTGCTGCGCGAGCATATTGCGATGGTGCGGGCACGCATCAATGCGCAACTGGATACCTTCGCGGTCCCACCCGCCGCACCCGCCTGAGGCCCTGCAGCGAGTTGGTCTAGTACATCGCACTGATCGCGCGGCGCTAGGTGTCGACCTCGATTGATGGCACAATTCGCCGCTTCGAGATATTCCCGGCAGCGGCTCTCTTCACCAGCCAAACGCATGAAGCACGACAACCTACCCTCCCCCGATACACTTGCCGAGAGCCCCGATGAAGCCGAGCAGCGCGGCAATCTCAAGCACCGACTGCATCAGCACTTGAAGCATGAGGTGTATTGCAAGCTGGGGGTATCCAAAATCCACGGCGTCGGTGTGTTCGCGCTGCGCGACATCCCCAAGGGAACGCTACCGCTGCTGAGCATGGCCACGCGCAAGGAAAAGAAGTTCTCGCGTGCAGAATTGAAAGAGCTACCGAGCAGCGTACGCAAGCACCTGGCTGATTTTTGTCTGATCGAAGGCGGTCGGGTGTTCGTGCCGGAGATCGGCATGAATGCCGTCAATATCTCGGTCTATTTGAATCACTCCAAAACGCCCAACCTGTTCTTCAATAAACAAGAGCTGCTGGAGGCGCAGCGCGACATCACGCGCGGCGAAGAGCTGACCATCGACTACGACATCAGCTTCGGTGACGAGCACGTTTTCGGCGATAAAGAACTCGCCGCTGATGACGCGACGAGTGAAATCCCAAACCAGCCGCCGAGCGGCGGCGCCTGAGCTAGCTCAGGCAGCGCAATCGCTCAGCACATTCTCATTGCGATAGACGCGGTTCAGGTCTTCGGGCCGGAAGTCGATCTTCAGCGGCGAAGTGGGGTCGGTTGCCAATGGGTGCTCCGGATCCACCAACGCCATCGCATAGATCGGCTCGTAATCCGTCACGAACAGTGACTTGTAGCCGTAATCATCGACCGGACCCAAGTTGTACCAGCGCAGACCATGTTTGGCTGCCCAGCGCGACGCCAGCAGACAGGCATAGTTACCGGGCGACTTGTTCTTGAAGTCACGATTCCACTGGCAGAAGCTGCCGTACAGCTGGTCGTACTTGGGCAGGACGATGGACACATCGGTCAGCACCAGGGTGCCATCCGGCGCGTGCATCTGCAGCACCAGCACGTCCAGATCTTGCACGTAGTCGACAAAGCCTTCGACTTCGCGGTCGTCGATCCAGTATTTTTCAAAATGATCGCCGCCGAGCTCGATCATGTCGTCGAAGCTCAAATCCTTGCCTGGGATGACCTGCTCCGAGTAAGTAAACTCCTTGTACTGCTTGTCAAACTCGCGGAATTTCCTTGCTCGGCGCTCGTCGTTCCAGAACGCTTCGGATGCGGTGTCTACCATGCCGTATTTGTCGTTGATCGGCACGCCAAAGCGGCTGTCTGGCGGAATTGCATAAACGACAAAGGGGCGCGGCGCCTTTGCAATCATTTCTTCATTGACCTCGATATACGGACACAGAGCATCCCAGCGCGAGGTGTAATACAAAATCTCCTCGTGGTAGCTCTCGACGTACAGGTTGTCGGTGGTCCAGCTTTGGTGACCGACGCGATGCACATCCTGTGAGCGTTTCAATCGTTGGGTCTGGTATAGGTGAACCAGAGATCCATTCATTGTCATCCTCCCTTCACATGACTTGGTACCGGCAGGCGTTTCAACTCGAAATAATCCATATCGACGTCGAAATTACCTTTCAGAAAAGCCGAATCCGATTTTTCCAACTTGGCGATTTCTTGTTTACAGCTAGCCAGGTGGCGCGACGCCTCGCTGTGCTCGTCTTTGAGCTGCCGGATGTACTCCGGCATCAGGGGGCAATCGGTGTCGTAATAAATCTTGCGGGCCGCAGGGTCATAAGACAGTGGGTACAGCTTGCAGCTGAATGGCTTGGCGTCGCCCAGCGTGCAACCGGTGGGGCCAAGGTGCAGACACTCGGTCTCGATGCAAATGCTGCCAAAGCGTTGTTGTTCTTTCGCGGTCAGTGATATCTCGAGGGAGGGATAACCCTGCTCGATATAACAGCATCGACGGCATTCTGCGCAATGATCAAACGGCATGCGCGACCCTGTCGGCTTTACATTTCATCAGCGGCATAGGCTGCTACCGGTTCGCGCCCAATCGATCAAAACGATCACTGCGCGCCGGGTCGAATAATGATTTTGCCCGTAAGATAAACAATCTTTGCGGAATTGTCACAAATTATTTTCAAAAAAACCCCTCAATACCCCCCGAATCAGTTTAAAAAATCTTCGATTTGAGTTCAGTAAGCGTTTTTTGCAGCGATGAGTGCGGTTTGATTTTCACCGATGACGGCAAAATCAACGCACGCTGCCAACCAGCGTATGGCGTGTATTTGCTCTGTTCGCGCGACGATTCAATCAACGCCACCAAAACGAAAAACGCCCGCATGAGGCGGGCGATCGGGCTAGAAAACTGCGTGTCGTAGAGGTCTCGAGCACCGCTATCTGGTGAAGTCGACAGCATGACTGCAGTACTGCGAGCGACCTGAGGCGATAGATTCTTGCAGCGGCTTACTCGACCGTGAACTCAAGCGTCTGTCGCGCGCAGTAAAGCGTGTTGATGTAGTACATGTCGAAGCGGGTGCCGTTTTCGGGCAAAGCGCGCAATCGTATGCTGTGCCGGCCGACGATATCGCCCTCCTCATCGCGCACGGCCAATTTCAGACGACCGCGAAATGGACGATTGCTCTTGTTCACCAGAATACCGCCGACGTTGTAGTCCACACAGAAAACGCGCTTGACCACAATGTCGGGGTTATTGGTCTCGATCGGCTCCATCGCCGCCCACAGCGGCACCGGCACGATCAGCGTCAGCGAAAGGAGAAATCTGCGCAGTAGTCTCATATCAGGTACCTAGCGGCTCGGGCAACCATCTCAGGGGAAGCGAACCCAACCTTTGGTTGAACTACCCGAGTCAGTTGCTTTTGGCGCGGCATGTGCATCGGCATGGGCGGTCGAATGCGCTTCTGGCTTTTCAGGCATGCCAGACGAGTGATGACTGGTAATCAACCACTGGCCATTGATTTTCTTGTAAGAGAATGAATAGCGCGCCTTCACCGAGGTGCCATCCGAGAAGCGGAAGGTATACAGACCCGCGTCGGTCGCGCTGTTGCAGTCAACGTCAATCATTCGGTCGTCGATGTAGCCTTGCGGACGCCGCTGCAGGAAATGCATGAAGTAGTCTTCTTT
>CAZZMV010000137.1:3944-5207 GCA_964655425.1 uncultured Bifidobacterium sp. | reverse complement strand
CAAGCCTGCAGAAATCAGTGGCAAGTTGGCGAACAAGTCGAAGTCTTGGGATGCCAATGCGGAGAACAACAGCGCTGGCGACAACAACTCGACATTGACGCGGCTGAGTCCGGCCATATCATCGGTGACCTGTTCGCCGCGTAACCGGGCGTAGCCATAACCTGCGGCGATAATCAAAAAAACCGGCAGGATGATGCCGACAATTCGGCTGAGCACGTCCATGGGACTACCTGCTCACAGCAAACGCTTCTCTGCGCGCTCGATTGCCTCGGCAGTGCCTCGCAGGACCACAACGTCGCCGGCCTCCAACTTCAGATCCGGAGAGAAGGAAAGACGGCTTTTGCCACGTCTGACCGCAGTGACCTCTGCGCCCAAATCAGATAACGCGAGCTCTGAAAAGATACGGCCGATCGCCGCTGCTCGCTCGCGTATTGGCACCGAATGCAGACGTACTTGCAGGTGATGCTCGTCATCAGGGGCGTCGCCCTGTCCATGGAAGTAGCCACGCAACGAAGCGTAGCGCTCACCACGCACACGCTGCACACGCTGTACCACTTCACTTAGTGGAATACCGAGCATTAACAGGGTTTGTGAGGCCAGCATCAAACTGCTCTCTATGGTTTCAGGCACCACTTCATCGGCGCCACCTGCACGAAGCTTCTCGAGATCCGTATCGTCAATACTGCGCACAATCGCGGGCAGATTGGGCGCCAACTCATTGGCGAAATGAAGCGTCTTCAATGCTGCTTGCGTATCGGCGTAAGTCACGACCATGACTGCAGCGCGATGAATGCCGGCGGCCAGTAAACTCTCTCGACGCGACGTGTCGCCATACGAGACACGGGCACCAGCGGCTTGTGCCTCTTGTACCCGTTGCGGATCAAGATCCAGCGCGTGGTAAGGAATGTTTTCTTCCTCCAGCACCTTGGCGATGCTCTGACCGGTTCGTCCGAAGCCCGCGATGATGACGTGCTTTTCATCGCTCATGGTGCGCGCTGCGAGCGAGGTCAACGCCAGCGACTGTTGCATCCATTCGTTACGCGACAGGCGCATCACGATACGATCAGCGTTCGCCAAAATAAATGGCGTGGCGAGCATCGACAGCACCATCGCCGCCAGAATCAATTGCACGAAACCCGGATCAATCAGCTTTAATGCGCCTGCCTCGTTCAACAAGACGAAGCCGAACTCGCCACCCTGTGCCAAGCCGAGACCGGTACGAATCGCCACACCGGATGAAGCGCCGAACCAACGGGCGACAAC
>CAZZMV010000137.1:0-3844 GCA_964655425.1 uncultured Bifidobacterium sp. | reverse complement strand
CGAGACCGGTACGAATCGCCACACCGGATGAAGCGCCGAACCAACGGGCGACAACGGCAATCAACCCGAACTTCAGCGCAAAAGGTATTAACAGCAGCGCCAGTACCAGTAGAAAATTATTCAATACCAGCGCCATGTCGAGCATCATGCCAACGCTGATAAAAAACAACCCGAGCAGCACATCGCGAAACGGCTTGATGTCCTCCTCAACTTGCAAGCGATACTCGGTCTCCGAGATCAGCATGCCAGCGATGAATGCGCCTAACGCAAGCGACAAGCCAGCGACCTCCGTGATCCATGCGGCGCCAAGCGTGATCAGCAACAGATTCAGCATGAATAATTCGGGCGATCGCCGCTGCACCACAATTTGAAACCAGCGCCGTAACAAGACCTGACCAAATGACAGCAGCAGCGCTAGTACGAACACTGCTTTCAGCGCTGCCTTGGAAAGGTCTTCGACCATGTCCGCACCCGGGTTACCAAGCGCCGGAATCAGAATCAGCAGCGGCACGACTGCCAGATCTTGAAACAATAAAACCGCCGTGATGCGTCGACCATGCTCGCTCTCAAGTTCGAGTTTTTCAGTCAGCAGCTTCAGCACAATCGCGGTCGACGACATCGACAACGCGCCACCAATTGCAAATGCCGCACCCAAACTCATCTCAAAATACTGCGGCAGCAAGGGGGCGAGTAAGGCAACTCCCGCCATCGACATCAGAATGGTCAGGCCGACTTGCGCTGTGCCCAGGCCGAATACATTACGCCGCATGGCTTTCAGCTTCGGTAGCGAAAACTCCAAACCAATCGAGAACATCAGGAACACCACACCAAATTCGGCGAGCGTGTGCGTAGTTGCGCTCTGCGATGCCAAGCCAAGCGCGTGCGGTCCAATCAACACACCCACCGTGAGATAGCCCAGCATCGGCGGCAAATGCAGCATGCGGAACGCAACTACGCCGAGCACTGCCGCAATCAGCAGGATGAGCGTGAGTTCGAGCGCAGAGTGCATCAGTCGTTGGCTGGGTTCGGGTAATTGAACCTGCGAAGCGACGTGAAGAAATCTTACGTCTGGCAGGTTTTTTGCTTTGTTTATTGGGCTATACTCTGAGCATGAGTGTAACGCATCAGAAAAGTTCGTCGAAACATTTTGATAACGTCGCAGCGTTACGCTCGCTGCAATTGGCCCGGCAAACACTGGAGATCGAGGCCGAGGCCATTCTCGCGCTGAAAGCTCGACTCTCTGACAGTGCTGATGATGTATTTGCGCGCGCAGTCGCGCTGCTACTCGCTTGCAGCGGCCGCGTGGTTGTCTCCGGCATGGGCAAATCAGGCCACATCGCCCGCAAGATCGCCGCCACGTTGGCCTCAACCGGCACACCGGCCATGTTCGTACACCCCGCCGAGGCAGCCCATGGCGACCTCGGCATGGTGACCGAAGCCGATGCCGTGATTGCGATTTCCAACTCGGGCGAATCGGAAGAGTTGCTAGCCATCGTGCCGGTCATCAAACGGATTGGCGCCAAACTGATCTCGATGACCGGCCGCCCGCAGTCCACACTCGCCACGCTGGCCGATGTACATCTTGATGTCGGCGTCGTGCGTGAAGCCTGCCCGCTCAATTTGGCGCCCACCGCCAGCACCACTGCCACGCTCGCGCTAGGCGACGCGCTCGCTGTTGCACTACTCGATGCACGCGGTTTTCGTGAAGAGGATTTCGCTCGCTCACACCCTGGTGGTGCACTCGGCCGTCGACTACTCACCCATGTGCGCGACGTGATGCGAACAGGTGATGCGATCCCCAGCGTCGGCCCCGATCTGTTGTTGCCACAAGCCCTGCTTGAAGTCACTCGCAAGGGCATGGCCATGACAGCCATTGTTGATCAACATGCCAAGGTGATTGGCATCTTTACCGATGGTGACTTGCGGCGACTGATTGAACTCGGCAAAGATTTTTCTCGCACGCCCATCCGCGAGGTCATGAATGCAAACCCACGTGTGCTGGGGCCGGAACAGTTGGCGGTAGAAGCAGTCGAGTTGATGGAAGATTTCCGCATTAACCAGGTGCTGGTCACAGAGAGTGATGGCACGTTGATCGGTGCGCTGCATATTCATGACCTCACCCGCGCGAAAGTGATTTGATGAGCACGACAGCGGAATACCTGGCCCAGGAGCGCGCCCAGCAGGTCAAGCTGATGATCTTCGATGTCGATGGCGTGCTGACTGATGGCGGCTTGCGCTATGGCGAGCACGGTGAAATCATCAAAACCTTTAATGTGCTAGACGGCCACGGTATCAAACTGCTGCAGCAGTGCGGCGTGCGCGTTGCGATCATCAGCGCGCGCGAGTCAAACATCGTTACGCGTCGCGCTGCCGATCTGGGTATCGCTCTGGTACAGCAGGGCGTCAATGACAAGCGCGCTGTTTTCGAACAATTACTGAAAAAAACCGATTTAGTCGCTGCGCAGTGTGGCTATATGGGCGATGACTTCGTAGATTTACCGGTCATGACCCGGGTCGGCTTTTGCGCCAGCGTACCGAACGCCCATCCGGAAGTCAGGGCTCGCGCACATTGGGTGGCAAATTCACATGGCGGTCACGGCGCGGTGCGCGAAGTTTGCGATTTCATCCTGCGTGCCCAAGGCAATTATGAGGCGGTGCTTGCGCCGTACCTGGCATGATCGACGAACTTCGTCCACGCCGAGGGGCTGTACTTACGCTCGCTTTGATGCTGGCACTGGCAGCCGGAAGTTTCTGGCTGCTGAAAAAGATGGAGCAATCGGAGCCCGGGGCGGCACAGCCCGCCCAGCGCGGCTTACCCGACTACACCATGCATCAGTTTCGCTACACCGCAGCGCGTGGCGGCAGCAGCGCAGACTATCTGGTCGAGGGAGAACGACTGTCACATTACCCCGACCGTAATGAGACCGTCGTCGAAGATTTTCGCATGACCCGCTACTCAGCCGACCGACCGAACATGATCGTCAGCTCGGAGACCGCCAGCACCAATGCAGATCGAAGCGAATTTCATCTGTACGACCATGTGGTGCTGAGACGCCCGGTTGATGGACCCGGTGATGAGCTGATCGTGACCTCTGACTACATGCTCATCTTGCCTAACCAGGAAATCGCCAAAACTCACCGCCCAGTGCAGGCTCAGCAAGGCAGCACTACACTCAAGGGCATAGGCATGACAGCTAACAGCAAACAACAAACACTTGCGCTGCATAGCGCAGTCAACGCCATTTATTTACCTCCTGAACGGATGCGTCGATGAAGCCTGTCTATCCATCTATCCGTAGCCATCTGATCATCTCGGTGTTGATATGTGTGCTTACCGGCCATGCGCTTGCCGAGCGTGCAGATCGCGACAAACCCACCAACATCGAAGCGAATCAGATGTTCTACGATGAATCCAAGCAGCTAAATACATTCATCGGCAATGTGGTGGTGACGCGCGGTACGCTGGTCATGCATGGCGAAAAACTCGTATTGAAAAAAGATAGCGCGGGATACCAGTTTGGCACCTTGTTCGCGCCATCGGGCGGCGTTGCAACTTTCCGTCAGAAACGCGATGGTGGCAAAGATCTCTGGATGGAAGGCTACGCAGCGGATCGCATCGAGTACGACACAAAAACTGAAATCGCAAAGTTGTTCAAACGGTCCAAGGTGAAAATGCTTGATGGCAGCAAGATCACCGATGAAGTAGAAGGTGAGTTCATCTCTTACGACACGCGTGCCGAGTTTTACACGGCGAACAACACCGCTAGTGGCGAAAGCAAGCCCGGCGCAGGTCGCGTGCGTGCCGTGATCCAACCGCGCGAAAAAGAAATCAAAGGCGATGATA
>CAZZMV010000136.1:1334-5267 GCA_964655425.1 uncultured Bifidobacterium sp. | reverse complement strand
CCCAGTTGTCGCCGACCGGCTGACAAGCGCACACGAGCTTTCGGCATGGTGATGCGTGCCACTGCAATGGTGCGAACAAACTCCAAAGGATCCAGCGGCGCCTGATCAGCCAACGGCGTGCCTTCAACGGCGACTAGATGATTGATCGGTACCGAGTCTGGATAAGGATTCAGATTCGCGAGTTGCGCGATCAATCCGGCACGCTGCATTCGCGATTCGCCCATGCCAACAATGCCGCCGCAACATACTTTCAAACCGGCTTCACGTACATGGCCGAGGGTATCTAAACGGTCTTGATACTCGCGCGTGGTGATGATCTCACCGTAGAACTCGGGCGCGGTATCCAGATTGTGGTTGTAGTAATCAAGGCCAGCAGCGGCGAGTCTTTGGGCTTGCGATTCTTTCAGCATACCGAGCGTAGCGCAGGTTTCCATGCCGAGTGCCTTGACCGCTTTCACCATGTCTTCAACCGCTTCGATATCGCGGTCTTTGGGTGAGCGCCATGCAGCACCCATACAGAATCGTGTCGCACCGCTTTCTTTTGCCGCTTGTGCTGCTGCAACGACTTCTTCAACACCCATCATTTTTTCTGCTTTGACGCCGGTGTCAAAGTGCGCTGACTGCGGGCAATAGCCGCAGTTTTCAGGGCAGCCACCCGTTTTAATCGAGAGCAGCGTCGCCAACTCCACTTCATTGGCATCCCAATGGGCGCGATGAACTTGCTGCGCACGCCAAAGCAGATCATTGAAAGGCAACTCAAACAGCGCGGCGACTTCTGCTACCGGCCAGGTCTCGAGAGCATGACGTGTTTGATGCGTCTTGGATTGATCAGAAGCCGGGATCGACGAGGAAAAAAACTCGATCGCCTGAACGGGTGACAACTTTTCCGCTTGATCAGACTGTTTGGATTGTTCGACGATACTCGTCATGAGAAACCTCTACTTGAAAACTGCGATCTCAGCGTGACCACGATGATTCATGTCATCCGAATCAACATCATCGACGCGATCAGTTGTATTAATTGACTGAGCGTGGCCACGCATCCAGCAATGAAAAATCAATCACATCCGCGGCAATCGCCGGCGCCGCCACCGACATCCAGGGCACCACACCCAGCAAGGGCGCCGACAGTCGTTGCTGCAAGGCCTGCACGTTATCCGTTTGATGCGGCATCTCGGGGTCGATCTGGTTCGCTACCCATCCGCTCAGCCGCAAACCACGCGCCGCAATCGCCTCTGCCGTCAAGAGCGCATGATTCAGGCAGCCAAGGCGTAAACCGACCACAAGAATAACATCCAGCCCTAATCCCACCGCAAAATCCGCCGTATCAAAGTCGTCCGTCAACGGCACCCGAAATCCGCCCACACCCTCGACCACCACCGCCTCGGCCTGAGTTGCCACCTGCTGATAGGCACGGCTGAGTACCGACGGATCCAGCGTGACATCTTGCAGTTTTGCGGCGACATGTGGGGCACATGGCTCGTTCAGCAGGTAAGACGTGGTGAGCTGCATATCCAGCGCCAGCGTGGATTGTTCGGCCAGCATTGCCACATCCTCATTCCACTGCACGCCATCGCGCAGTAGCGTGCCGGCAGCGACTGGTTTCATGCCGACGGCCTTCAGCTTGAGCCGGCCAAGCGCATTCAACATGGCCGCGCTGATCAGCGTCTTGCCGACGCCGGTATCGGTCCCGGTAATAAAACATGAAAACTTGAGCGTCATAGCTTTGCCTCGATCGCCATTAATGCCTCAGCAAGTTGATCAACCTGCGCAATGGTATGCGCTGCCGACAGCGTGATTCTAAGCCGTGCGGTTCCCGCCGGCACGGTGGGTGGACGAATCGCACCCACCCACAAGCCCTGCGCCATCAAGGCTTGGCCGGTTGCTATGGTGGTGGCGTTGTCGGCAATGATCACCGGTTGAATTGCGGTCTCTGATGCCAGCAATCGCCAGCGCTTGAGTTGCAAACGTTCTCGAAGACGCGCAATCAATGCGTGCAAATGTGTACGCCGCTGCCTGCCCTCTTCGCCAGCAATAATCTCCATGCTGGTCAGCAGTGCATGTGCCACCGCCGGTGGCGATGCAGTAGTGTAAATGTACGCACGTGCACGCTGTATGAGCCAATTGATCACGGTTTCATGTGCCGCGACGAAGGCACCCGCCACACCCGCTGCCTTACCCAACGTACCCATGTAAATCAATTGGGGGGAGCTAAGCGTTAAGTACTCGAGCACGCCGCGACCACCCTCGCCCAAGACGCCGAACCCATGGGCATCATCAATCACCAACCATGTACCGTGTCGTTTACATAGCGCAAGCAGCTCGCGTAATGGCGAAATATCACCCTCCATACTGAACACACTATCGGTGATCACTAGCTTGTCTTTTACTTGGCTATCACTGAGCAGCTGCTCCAGCGCCTGTAGATCACGATGCGGGTATACGCTGAGTTTGGCGCGTGCGAGTCGGGCACCATCAATCAACGAGGCATGATTCAAGGCTTCAGAAAAAATTTCCGCCTCTTTGCCAGCCAGCGCAGAGATCAGCGCCAGATTCGCCATGTAGCCCGTGGAGAAGTACAGCGAGCGAGCGCTCGGCACCCACGGCGATAAAAAGTCAGCGAGCCGCTGCTCGAGCGCTGCATGCGCCTGAGAATGCCCGCTAATCAAGTGCGAAGCACCACTACCGGCGCCGTAGATCGCAGTGCCTCGCTGCATGGCTTCCACCACGCGCGGATCCGCGGCCAGCCCAAGATAATCATTGCTGCAAAACGCGAGCATCGATTGCCCATCTACTACCATGCTTGGTGCATGGGGCGAACTGACGATACGACGTTGACGGATCAGGTGGTGTCGTTCGAGTTCGAGTAGCTTTTGCTGCAAACCGTCCAGCAACGGTGAAGATGCAAACGACATGTAACTCAGCGCGTGAGCCAGCTTGGTTTGCGCTTTTCGAGGAAGGACGCAATACCTTCACGCCCATCCGGTGAAACTCGTATCTCGCCAATACGACGCGCGGTTTCATCCATCAATTGCTGATCGATAGGTTGCTGAGCGATATCGCGTATTAATCGCTTGCACTCATCAATTGCATGCGGGCTACCCGCCAGCAGGTGATGCGTCATGCGTGATACGGCCTCATCGAGCGCATCAGCCGACACCACTTGATGCACATAACCCATGCGGTAGGCTTCTTGTGCATTGAAGCGCTCAGCCGTCAAAAAATAGCGATGTGCAGCGCGCTCGCCCATGGCGCGAATTACATATGGCCCGATGGTGGCCGGTATCAAACCCAGTCTCACTTCAGTCAAACAAAACGTGACCTCCTCAGCAGCGATGGCAATGTCGCATGCTGCGATCAAACCGTTACCGCCCGCATAGCAATCGCCTTGTACTCGCGCGATGGTGGCTTTACTTGACTGATAAATTACATGAAGCATCTCTGCCAGCGCTTGGGCATCGGTACGGTTTTGTTCTTCGGTATAACCGGCAACCCGCTTCATCCAGTTGAGATCAGCACCGGCACTGAACGCCGTACCACGTGCAGCAAGCACAATCACGCGCACTTCGCGGTCTTGCTCCAAGGCGCGGAACGCCTGCGTCATCTCGGCAATGCTTTGCTCGTCAAAGGCGTTGCGCACATCGGGGCGATTGAGCCAGATCGTTGCGACATGCTGCTGTCGTTCGATCTCGAGCGTGCTGAAATTCATGCTCGGGTCCTGATCACGATCTTGCCAGTTACTTTACGCGAGGCCATGTCATTTAATGCCTGCGGCACGTCAGCCAATGGATAGGTGGCCGATACATGCGGCCGAACCCTGCCCTCAAAATGCCACTGAATTAATTCGCGCATAGCCGCTGCATTGGCCTCGGGCTCACGTCGCACAAAGTCACCCCAGAACACCCCGACTGCTGACGCACCTTTCAGCAGCGG
>CAZZMV010000136.1:0-1234 GCA_964655425.1 uncultured Bifidobacterium sp. | reverse complement strand
CGTGCACCAATCGCTTTACCAATTTCGACAGCAGCCAAACCCACGCCACCCGCAGCGCCCAACACCAGTAGGGTTTCACCTGATTTGAGCTGCGCACGATCAACCAGGGCGTGATATGAGGTGCCGTAGGTTAGCGTGAGCGCAGCGGCACCATCGAAGTCCATGATGTCATTCATCTTGAACAATGCACTGGCAGGTACAGCCAGTTGCTCGGCAAAAGCGCCTTGCGGTACAAAACCGAATACACGATCACCCAGCTTGAAATCTTCAACACCCTCACCCACTGCGCGCACCAAACCAGCCAATTCATTCCCCGGTGTGAACGGTAACTCGGGACGAAACTGGTACTTGTTTTGAATGATCAGCACATCAGGGAAATTCACCCCAGCGGCCATGATATCGACGAGTACCTCACCTGCATTGGGTTGCGGCTCGGGGAGTGTCTCGACGCACAATGAATCTGGTGGGCCCCACGCTTTACATACAACAGCTCTCATTTGTCTGGCCCTTGCTCTATTCATGAAAATTTAGGTGCGCGCTTCTCGATGAAAGCTCGAATGCCTTCACGCGCATCATCAGTCACACCCGAAGCCAACATCGACTCGCGCTCCATATCAAAATGTGCATGCAAACCATGTTGGTGCGCCGAGCCAATCAGCTTCTTGATACGTGCCAAGGCTTGCTTCGGGCCTTGTGCCAACTGCAGCGCCAATGCGTGCGCTTTCGGGTGTAGTTCGTGATCGGGATACACCTCATCAACCAGACCAATCGAACGGCACTCGGCGGCATTGAACGGGCGGTTGGTGAGAAATACTTCCATCGCTTTGCCAACCCCCGCACGACGCGCGACAAACCACGAGCCACCTACATCCGGCGTCAGGCCGATTGCCGAGTAACCGCCGCGCAGTTTCATTGACTCGGCGGCGAGTACGATGTCGCCGCACAGCGCAAAACCAATCCCGCCACCCCCTACGGTACCGTTAATGGCGCACACAATCGGCATCGGCAGCAGGGTCAAGAGCTTCATCGCCTCCAATACCGGATCGAGTAACTCCTGTAACACCGCAGTCAACTCACGCGAGGTGTCAGCGAATGCATTGATATCGCCACCCGCACAAAATTGCTTGCCCTCGCCGGTAATCAGCACCGCACGCACCGAGTCATCGGATGCAATCGTTTGTACCGCTGAACCAAACGCACGCGCAAGCGCCAGGTCCAGCACATTGGCACGCTC
>CAZZMV010000135.1:0-5314 GCA_964655425.1 uncultured Bifidobacterium sp. | reverse complement strand
TGGTGTCGCACACCGGTAATCTGCCAGCCGGTATGGAGCAAGGTTTGAACGCAGTCGCCTACTACGACCCACCTAACCTGACTTATCCGTTTGGCGCGTACTTGTGTGTCGTCGATATTGACAAGCACACAGGTGAGACGACGGTGCGGCGTTTTTATGCGCTGGATGATTGTGGTACCCGTATCAATCCGATGGTGATCGAAGGCCAGATTCATGGCGGTCTGACCGAAGCCTTTGCGGTGGCGATGGGGCAGCAAGTGCCGTTCGATGAAAACGGTAACCACCTTGGCAACACCTTGATGGACTACTTCCTGCCGACAGCAGTAGAAACACCGCACTGGGAAACCGATCACACGGTAACACCTTGCCCGCATCATCCACTGGGCGCCAAAGGTGTTGCCGAGTCTCCGCATGTGGGGGGTATTCCTTGCTTCACCAATGCAGTGGTCGATGCATTCGCGCATTTGGGCGTGACGCATATGGACATGCCACACAATGCCTACCGCGTCTGGCAGCAGTGTAATCAGTTGGGTATCAATCAGCGATGAATCAAGTAGCGATGATTCGGTCAGCGATGACTCAGTCAGTACTTGGTAGTCGCGTGATGGTGAGCGTGGTAGCGAGGCAGGGATGAATGTAACGCTTGAAAAATCTTTCCCGCTACCCGGCTCGGCTGAGGTCGCCTGGCAAATACTGTGCGACATCGAAGCCGTGGCCGGCTGCATGCCAGGCGCGCGTATTACCGAGCGCATCGACGAGCAGCACTACAAGGGTACCGTGTCGGTCAAGTTTGGTCCGGCCAGTATGTCGTTTCGCGGCGAGATCGAGGTGAAATCGGTGGATGCTGCGAACCGTACCTTGGTGTTGCTGGGTAAGGGCACGGATTCCACCGGTAGCTCAGGTGCATCCATGGACCTGACGGCATCAATCGCCGCTGTTGATGATCACAACTGCACGCTCAACGGCAACAGCACTGTCTCGGTGAGCGGTAAAGCAGCGTCGTTCGGTGGTCGTATGATGGGTTCGGTAGCGGATCAGGTACTGAAGCAATTCGCTGCCAATTTCGGCGCACGTGTCGCGCAGTTGCGGGCGACACCCGACGCAGACGCGGCAAACGCGAATCATGCCAGCAGCAGCGGGCCTGCCGGTGCTGCGATAGCCGGTAGTACTGCGGCAAGTGCTGCGAGTAGCGGTATACCGATGGCACCGAGCGAGCCATCGCAGCTGAATGCATTTTCGCTGTTGTGGGGCATGATCCGAGACTGGTTCAAGTCATTGTTTGGTACCGGTGGCAAATGACTGCGCCGCAGTCGCCAGCGCTGGTGGCGTGGCAGCAGCGGCTAGCGCACGCCGGCTACGTTGCCGAGCTCCCGCTGGTCGCTGCGCTGCTGCTGATGCAAGATTTGCAGCGGCCTCTGCTGCTGGAGGGTGATGCGGGTGTTGGCAAGACCGAAATCGCCAAAGTACTTTCCGCTACGCTGGCCACGCGGCTGATTCGTCTGCAATGCTATGAAGGATTGGATGCGCACTCGGCCATGTACGAGTGGAACTACCAGCGGCAGCTACTCGCGATCAAGTTACTTGAAAACGACGACAGCGCAGTAGAAACCAAAGAGCAGGGCATTTTTTCGGAACGCTATTTGTTGCGCCGTCCCTTGCTGGAGGCGATTAGCTGCGAGCAAGCGCCAGTGTTGCTGATCGATGAGATCGATCGGGCCGATGAAGCATTCGAAGCCTACCTGCTTGAGCTACTGTCAGATTTTCAGATGTCGATCCCCGAGCTTGGCACCATCAGCGCAGTGAGCCGACCACTGGTGGTGATTACCTCGAATGGTACGCGTGAATTGTCAGACGCACTGCGCAGGCGCTGTCTGTACCAATACGTTGACTACCCGGACTATGAAAAAGAACTTGCGATCGTGCAGATGCGTGCGCCCGATGCAGGCGAGCGGCTGGCGCAGCAAGTGGTGGCGTTCGTGCAAGGCGTACGCGGTATGGATCTGCGCAAGAAACCGGGCATCGCAGAAACATTGGATTGGACCGCAGCGCTGCTGCGCCTGAATATTTCAGTGATTGAAAAAGATGGCGCCGAGCGCATCATGCAAACTCTTGGTGCGCTAATTAAAACGCGTGAAGATCACCTCACGATGACACGTGAGGTCGTCGCGCGTTTGGCTGCCGCTTGCTAGCAGCCTCGCGCACAATGGATTTGGCGTTGTTGGTACCGCGCTCGCCATACTTGCCATGTGGTTTGCTCGGCGACAGCGCCCTGCCTGTGTACGAATTTTTTCGCGACGCTCATGGTGTTAGACGCTACTGATACTGGCGATGCGTCACTGGCTCGCATCGCGAGCCAGCGACTGGCGCAGTTTCCGACTTTTTTGCGAGCCAACGGCTTCGCTGCGGGAGCGGCTGATGCAGTCGACACCTTGCATATTGGTGATCGGTTTGGTCTGCTTGATCGCGAGCAGCTTCGTTGGTATCTGCGCGCATTATTGTGCCGGCGTGCTGATGAATGGCGCCGCTTTGATCGCTTGTTTGACAGCTGGTTCTTGCCGGCTAATCAATGGCAAGCGCCAGTGCAGCGCGAAGCCGAGCAAGGGCTGCTCAGTGGTCATCACCCGCAGGGCCCAGCCAGCCAGCGCGAACACGGCGAAGATCTGGAAGAGATCTACCCTCGGCAAGCCGCCAGCCGACAGCAGACTACGCGCGCGGGCGATTTTAGAGCGTTGATGCAGCGTGAGCATGCGCTTGAGCTTGAAGCACTGGCGAGGCGTTTGGCTTATTTGTTGCGTTACATTCGGCTGCGTCGCGAGGCACGCGCGCGGCGTGGTCGTCGGCTCGATCTGGCGGCGACCATTCGACGTAGCGTATCGAGCGCCGGGCTGCCGTTGCACTTGCAGTGGCGCGACAAGCGCCGTGTGCGGCCAAGATTAGTCTTGCTGATCGATGTCAGCCGATCGATGGTGCAGTACAGTTTTTTTTACTTGCGACTGGCGCGCGCACTCGGCGCTATCATGCCGGATGTACACAGCTTTATTTTTCATACCCATATGGTGGGCGTTTCGCAGGCGCTGCACGACCCCGACCCCGAGCGCGCACAAGAGCGGCTGCACCTGCTGTCCGGTGGCTGGGCAGGGGGTACCCGTATCGGCGAAAGCTTGTCGCAGTTCAATCGTGAGTTTGCCGCCGGCGTCCTGAATTCCCGCTCTGCTGTGATCATCCTCAGTGACGGGTACGATACGGGTGATGTCGGCGTACTGGCCGAACAGCTGGCGCAGTTGCGGCGGCGGGCGCGGCGCCTGGTGTGGTTGAATCCGCTGCTGAACCAAGCGGGTTTTGAGCCGGTGAGTCAGGGTATGCAGGCGGCACTGCCGCACCTGGATTTACTCGCACCGGCGGATGATCTGGACAGTTTGAAGGCAGTGTTGGTGCCGCTGGTTGGTGCACTGCGCTGACTGGTTCAATCCGTACAAGTGAAAATCGGTGAGTGAATAAATAAGTCAATCAGGAGTTGTTCATGGGATGTATTTATAAGGCTAACGGGCTTTACAGCCGCATGACCGTCGGCGCGGTGCTGTTGGCAGCGGGTAGTGCCTCGCGCATGGGTGGCCGACCAAAGTGTCTCCTTGAGCTTGGCGGGGTACCGCTGGTGATGCGGCAACTGATTGCGTTGTCAGGTGCCGGTGTGGATGAGGTGGCGGTGGTTCTTGGTCATTATGCAGATCAAGTTGAAGCTGCGGTGGCGCCATTTCCGATCACCTTGGTGCGAAACCCCTCGCCGGATGATGGGCAGGCTTCGTCTGTTCGGCTTGGCTTGGCGGCGCTGTCGCCGCGTCTTGATGCGGTGATGGTGGCGCTGGCCGATCAACCAATGATCGATGCCAACGACATCACGACGCTGATCAGCGCGTTTCGAAAACGCGGCACGAAGACCATGGTCGTGCCGCGCGTGCAATCCGCTGACGGAAAATGGGTACCGGGCAACCCGGTAATTTTTAGCGCCGAACTAAGGCAGCAGTGGCTGGCGGGTCAAGACAACGGTATGTGCCGTAGTTGGCGCCAGCAGCATCCCGAGCAAATCGAATGGCTTGATACAGATAACCGTCACTACACCACTGATCTCGACACCCCAGAGGACTTGCGGCGCTTCGAGGCCGAGACCGGCCATGCCCTGATCTGGCCTGGCACCGTTGAGTCCACCGAACCGCTCCCACCCATCGCACCCCGCTCTGCCTTTGCATCCTCAACCGACAAGCCGGTCAGCGCGACGTAGTTGCCTGTTTACAATTCTTCCGAAAGTTGCAACAATGCGCGTCCCGGATTACTTGGATTTTGGGCCGCTATGCCTTGGTCACCGTCTCGCTTGGTGCTTGTCTCAACGCTGCTTGCAGCGGTGGGTGGCTGCGCGAGCCAGTCTGAATTGACTGCGATCCGGCTCGACCGAGACAACCCCAAATTCAAGTCAGCAGTCTGTCAAGACAGCCTGGCGGCTGCCGAGACCCACAAAGACATAAAAAAGGCGCGCACCATCGCCTCGCCCGTCGTGCTGTTTTTGTCAGGCGGCTTGTTGCTACCAGTGGTCGCGGCCAATGCAGGACTCGACACGGTGGATCATGTCGACGCCGCAAAAATTGCTGAAAGTTGTGGTGGTACACCGCAAACCAAGGGCGAGATGGCGACCGACGTGGCGCTGGGTGCTGCGGTGGGTGTTGCAACCAGTGCGCTGACGCCGGGCAGCCTGCCCGGCGCTGGCTTGGCTTCCAAATAATTCTCGCAGACTGAGCGCAGTTACCGCCTGCATTTCAAGTCCTCACTCAGCGCACGAACTTCACGCCGTTCTAGCCAGACGTTGCCGGCGTGCTTGGGTTGGACTCTGCCGGTATGGGGTCAGCCTGCACAGCGCGGCTTGCGACATGGCCGATGGTCAATCCCTGCATCAAAATAGAAAACACCACGATCCCATAGGTGAGGGTAAGGATCACATCACGCTCGGGCCCTTGCGGCAAGGACAGTGCGAGTGCCACCGAGATACCGCCGCGTAGCCCACCCCAGGTCAGCACCACGCCAGCGCCTCTGGGCAGCTTGAAATAACTTGGCGCCATTTTTACCGGTAACCAAACCGTCAACCCGCGCGCAATCAGCGTCATGGCCACCATCGCTAGTGCTGCCAGCATCAGGTTGAACGAGAATGCGATCAGCAGCACTTCCATGCCAATCAGCACAAACAGCACGGCGTTAAGAATATCGTCGATCATTTCCCAGAACATGTCGACATACTGCCGTGTGGTGTGCGACATGGCGAACTCACGAC
>CAZZMV010000134.1:2304-5320 GCA_964655425.1 uncultured Bifidobacterium sp. | reverse complement strand
GCCATCAGCCTTATCGGTGTAACGAGCCGAGGGTATTGAAAGGACATTCATGCAATCTAATCTGTTAAAGCCACGCATTATCGAAGTTGAGCACCTCGGCCCTGGCCATGCCAAGGTTGTGATGGAGCCTTTCGAGCGCGGCTATGGCCACACGCTGGGTAATGCGCTGCGCCGCGTTCTGCTTTCATCCATGGTTGGCTATGCGCCGACTGAAGTGACAATCGCCGGTGTGGTCCATGAGTACTCATCGATCGACGGTGTGCAAGAAGACGTGGTCGACATCCTTCTCAACCTGAAGGGCGTGGTGTTCAAACTGCATAGCCGTGATGAAGTCACGCTCAGTCTGAAAAAAGAAGGAGAGGGTCCGGTGCTGGCGTCAGATATCGATTTGCCGCACGACGTCGAACTGATCAATCCCGACCACGTGATCGCGCATCTCACCTCGGGCGGCAAGATTGACATGCAAGTCAAGGTTGAAAAAGGTCGCGGCTATGTGCCCGGCAATGTGCGTCGTCTGGCAGAAGACGCCAACAAGACCATCGGACGCATTATTCTCGACGCTTCTTACTCGCCCGTGCGGCGCGTTTCTTACACTGTCGATTCTGCACGTGTGGAGCAGCGTACCGACCTCGACAAACTGGTCATGAACATCGAGACCAATGGCGTGATCTCGCCAGAAGAAGCGATCCGCCAATCTGCGCGCGTGTTGGTTGATCAGTTGAATGTATTTGCTGCGCTTGAAGGCACCGAGGCAGCCGCCGAGGCGCCATCACGTGCGCCGACGGTTGATCCTATCCTGTTGCGTCCGGTAGATGACCTTGAGCTTACCGTGCGTTCGGCTAACTGCCTGAAAGCAGAAAATATTTACTACATTGGTGATTTGATTCAGCGCAGCGAAAACGAGCTGTTGAAAACCCCGAATCTGGGTCGTAAATCGCTCAACGAAATCAAGGAAGTGCTGGCTTCACGTGGCCTGACCTTGGGTATGAAGCTCGAAAATTGGCCACCGGCCGGACTTGAGAAGTAATTCGCTAATTAATGAAAATTTACCGGCCCGCGCTAAGTGCATCCCGTTAGCGATAGAAGAGCTGGATTAAAACTTGTAAAAGGAAATTATCATGCGTCATCGTCACGGACTACGCAAACTGAACCGAACCTCGTCGCATCGTCTGGCGATGCTGCGCAACATGACGGTCTCTTTGCTCAAACACGAAGCCATCAAGACCACGCTGCCGAAAGCCAAAGAGCTGCGCCGTGTGGTTGAGCCCATGATCACACTCGGCAAGGTGGATACCTTGGCCAACAAGCGTTTGGCGTTTTCGCGTCTGCGTGATCGCGAGATGGTGGTCAAGTTGTTCGCTGAAATCGGGCCTCGCTACAAAGAACGCAATGGTGGGTACTTGCGCATTCTGAAGATGGGCTTTCGCCAGGGTGACAATGCGCCGATGGCTTTTGTGGAATTGGTTGATCGTCCAGAGCACACCGAAGCGGTCGCTGCTGAATAAGGGTTCATCTCGTGAAGGCCATCGCTGGCCCGGCGGGAATGTAACAAATCCAATACCGCGGTAGTCGTTACTAGCCAGGCCAAGTGCCTGGCTTTGTTTTTGAACCAAGTCGAACTCTTCCCGCTGAGCCATGTATGTCCATTCTGGCTGTTGAACATTTGCGCAAATCCTTTGGCGAGGGCAAGGATAGCCACGTCGTCATCGATGATGTGTCGTTCGCGTTGCAACCCGGCGAGTGCTACGGTTTGCTGGGCCCGAATGGCGCAGGTAAAACCACCACACTGCGGCTGTGTCTCGGACTGACTACGCCAGACAGTGGCCGCATTACCCTGGTTGACCATCCGGTACCGCAAGAGGCGCGCCGTGCTCGACTGAAAATCGGCGTGGTACCGCAGATGGACAGCCTCGATCCTGATTTCACCGTGGAAGAAAACTTGCTGGTCTATGGGCGTTACTTCGGCATGCTACCTGCGCAAATCCACGCGCGGCTCGATTGGCTGCTGGACTTCGCCAACCTCACCAACAAGCGCCACGCACGCATGGGCGAATTATCCGGCGGCATGAAGCGCAGGCTGACGCTGGCGCGAGCTTTGGTCAATGACCCCGATCTGATCTTCATGGATGAGCCGACCACCGGACTGGATCCGCAAGCGCGTCACATGATTTGGGAACGCCTTAAGGCACTGCTAGCAAGCGGCAAGACGATTTTTTTAACCACTCATTTCATGGATGAGGCCGAGCGCCTGTGTCATCGGCTCGCGGTGATTGACCACGGCCGACTCATCGCCGAAGGCGCGCCGCACGAACTGATTGCGCAGCATATCGAGTCTCAGGTCGTCGAGGTCTATGGCGATCAGGCGGTGCGCTGGTCGGCAGGTGCTCGCGCCCTGGCGGAGCGTGTCGAGGTGAGTGGGGATACCGTGTTTTGCTATACCCGACATCCTGAGCCGCTGCTGCAAAGCCTGTCGCATACAGCGGGATTGCGTTACCTGCATCGACCGGCGAATCTGGAAGATTTGTTCCTGAAACTGACCGGCCGAGAGATGAGGGATTGAGATGAGCACACTCAACTATCACTTGCCTGCACTAAGCCTACGATTCATTCCGGTTTGGCGTCGTAACTTGCTGGTATGGCGAAAACTCGCTGTCGCGAGCGTGATCGGCAATATTGCCGAGCCGATGATTACATTACTGGCATTCGGCTACGGCTTGGGCAGCCTGTTGCAGCAGATCGAGGGTGTGCCTTACATCGAGTTTCTTGCGAGTGGATCGATTTGCATGTCGGTGATGATGGCGGCGTCGTTCGAATCACTCTATTCGGCATTTTCACGCATGCATGTGCAAAAGACGTGGGACGCTTTGCTGAATACACCCCTGTCATTAGACGACATTGTGCTGGCCGAGATGCTGTGGGCTGCCAGCAAAGCGATGATTTCGGCATCGGCCATTCTGCTGGTACTTTTTGTTTTGGGCATAGGCTTGCATTCCACCACGGTGTTGGTGCCGCCCTT
>CAZZMV010000134.1:0-2204 GCA_964655425.1 uncultured Bifidobacterium sp. | reverse complement strand
CCGCAAGACCCACTCAAAGACGTCGTGATCTTGCTGGCATACACCGTGGCAGGGTTTTACATTGCCACCGTGCTGACCCGAAGGCGGCTGTTGAAATAAATCCGGCAGAGGCGTTAATGAGCGACGTACAGGTCTTGATGGTGATGTCGAACGTGCCCGACCAGGCTACGGCGGATGCATTAGCGCATGCCTTGGTCGAAGCTAAATTGGCGGCCTGCGTGAATATCTTGCCGGGCGTGAAATCGGTCTATCGCTGGCAGGGTGCGATCGAACATGCCGAAGAGGTGACGCTGTTGATCAAGACTACGCGTCAGCACTATGCACCGTTGCAGCAAGCACTCGTTAATGCCCACCCGTACGACTTGCCCGAGGTGATCGCCTGGCCAATTTCCGAAGGCTATGCGCCTTATCTGCACTGGGTCGTGGCAGAGACCACAAGTGAAAAATATGCCTGAGCAGTCAAAGCAGTTCTTGTTTGAACCAAGTGCCCGATGCCTTGGCGCACGTGTTCAACATAGGTTCATTCAATGCGCGCGTTTTGTTACCCAGTTTGCTCTGATGACAAGCCTCTTGGTCAGTGCATCACTCTCGACAGCACAAGACTTTTTAGCGCCGGAGCAAGCGTTTGCTTTCAGTGCTCGTATGCGAGACGCATCGACGATCGAGCTAAGCTTTCGGATCGCAGACGGCTACTACATGTATCGCGACAAAATTTCGGTCGCAGCCGACGGCGCTACCCTCGGCAAGTTCGATATCCCGCGCGGCAAAATAAAATTTGATCCGAATTTTGGTAAAGAGCTGGAAACCTTCAGGCATCAGCTCAATTTGACGATCCCGGTACAAGCTTCCGGGCCGTTCAGTTTAAAAGTTACCAGCCAAGGTTGTGCCGACCAAGGCTTGTGCTATCCACCGATGGATTCGCAGGCGAGGCTATCACCAAATGCGGCCAATAATCCCAGCGTTAATGCACAGGCATCCAATGGCGTCGGTGCTGGTACAACCAGCATCACCCGGCTAATCGGAAAAAATAACAACGATAGCAGTGCGATTGATCGTGGCGGCGATGAAATTACTGCTCGTGCATCCGGTTCATCTTCACCGATCGCCAATCAGATGTCGCAAATTCAGACGTCACTCGCAAGCGGTCGTCTGTTGCTTATTCTGCCGCTATTCTTGTTGCTGGGCCTTGGCCTGTCGTTTACGCCCTGCGTGTTGCCGATGGTACCGATTCTATCCTTCATCATTGCTGGCGAAGGCGCCGCAAGCAGTCGCCGTCGCGGATTATTGCTGGCGTTGGCGTACTCGCTGGGAATGGCGATCGTGTATACCGCGCTCGGTGTCGCAGCGGGATTAATTGGCGAAGGTTTGTCTGCGGCACTACAGAGCCCGCTAGTGTTGACCACCTTTGCCATCCTGATGGCCGTGATGGCGCTATCGATGTTTGATCTCTACCAGTTGCAAGTACCAACCTCATTGCAGTTGGCACTGACACGGCTTTCGGAACGTCAGCGCGGCGGTAAATTTGTCGGCGTGTTTGTGATGGGTGCAATTTCTGCGCTGATTGTCGGCCCCTGTGTCGCAGCACCACTGGCCGGGGCGCTGGTTTACATCAGCCAAACGCGCGACGTGGTGATCGGCGGCAGTGCTTTGTTTGCGATGGCAGCGGGCATGAGTATGCCGTTGCTGTTGGTCGGCGCGTCTGCGGGCTCCTTGCTACCCAAGGCTGGCGCATGGATGCAGACGGTAAAAGTTTTCTTCGGCGTGCTGATGCTTGCACTGGCCGTTTGGATGGTGTCTTCGCTGATACCCACTTGGCTACTGATGGGCGCGTGGGGATTGTTGGCGCTTGGTTACGGTACTAGTTTGCTACGTATAAAAACACTCGGTTGGCGTGTGCGCTTGCTTGGGTTTCTGTTTGTGGTGTTGGGCTCGGTGCAATGGCTAGGTGCCGCTACTGGCGGGCGCGACCCTTGGTCGCCGCTTGCGCATTGGCGCGGTCAGGCGCATCAGGCGACAGCATTTACTCGGGTCCGTAACAATGCAGAATTGGATCAGGCGCTTGCCAACACAGGCGATCGTCATGTCATGCTCGATTTTTATGCCGACTGGTGTGTGTCATGCATCGAGATGGAAAAGCTGACCTTCACCGATCCCGCCGTGAAAGCCAAGCTTGATCAGATGCTGTTACTGCAGGTTGATGTCAC
>CAZZMV010000133.1:1528-5324 GCA_964655425.1 uncultured Bifidobacterium sp. | reverse complement strand
GGGTACCGCGACGCGTTGCTCGGCAGGCAGATTGTCGGTCTGTAAAAAATAAGTTTCGGGCAGCCCCATCGCGATCGCGATCCGCCGTGCACAATCAACGCGATGCGCTTCGTCGACGAATGCATGCGATGCGCCTTCTTCAATCGCGCGAATCTGGGCGTCACTCAAGCCGGAAAGCATCGCCAGCGTGACAGTGCTTAAGTGATGCTCGCGGCGTACCCGCTCGATCATCTTGCCGAGTACAGTCGTTTGCAGTTGCGGTTCCTGACGCAGGCTATTCATATGGCAGACGATTCATGTCTCGGTTTAGTCATATGCGTGCCTCGCGGCCAGCGCCATAAGATGTATCTGCACTGGTGCGCAACGCATCATCTACCAAGGTCATTTGTACCCGATAGAACAACTTGTAGTCCGGTGTCTTCATTTTTCTGAGCGATACCGATAGTCCGCCGCCACGCCGCAGTAACAGCCAACCATGCGCTTCATTGGCGGTGGCGATGCCATTTTCCAGATGCGAGATTTCGCTGTCGTTATCGGATAGCAGCCGCAGCTTGTCCCAAAACACGCCGGCACCTGCATAACGATCAATCGGATCAAGCAGTCGAAACCAGCCATCAGCCATTGCTGCAATTGCAAAATGGTGATCGAGTAAACCGCTGGCTTCGTGCGGTGCATCGTTATGCGTATCAACCAGCAAACTTCTCAAAATATCAAAGTCAAATGGCAGTTTTTCCAGTTGCATCAGGTGATAAGACTGTCCGCCACACTCCACATTCGTCATGCGTATTTGCACCAACTCGGCTTGCCGGTCGGGGCGCTCGAACAGGGCACGTACTTGTTGCTGACCGATCGGTTGCGCGGCGAGGAAGAGATCTTCCAGCAAACGATCGGTGGTATCCGGATACGATAATTGACGCCGTGCCTGCGCGCTGGCAAACAAGATGCGTCCATCATCGGCGGTGACCAGCATCGCCGCAGGCAACTGATAAAACGCTTGCGATACCACCAGCAAATCATTGGTACTCGCGTTGGCTTGTTCAACCAGTTGGCGCGCCACTTGATCCAACCACGCGCTGTGTTTGGCGGCACGCAGTGCCAGCATCGCCACAATCAGCAAAAGCTTCAGCATCAACCACAGGCCGCTGGCAAATTGCGTCAGTGTTTTTGCGTCCGCTGCTTCGGTCGCGCTCGGCGGCAGGCCGAGCACAATCAGCACCATCAGCAACTGCAGCATGGCTATCACGCTGCACAGCATCGCAAGCAGGATCACGACTCGCCGCGAGATCGGATTTAAACGTGCGTGCCTGCTGCACTCTGTAGCCGCGCCGGCAAATGTGATGCAGAGCAGCAGCGATGCCATCATCGGGCCAGTCACACCCGCGCCGCGCGACGGCAGGTGTTGCACGCCAATACTTAGCGCTAACGCCAACAACAACACCAATGGCACAAACACCCGCCCTGCCGGTGGGCGACCGGCCACTGCCGCTGCGATTGCTGCAGCAGTAATCAAATCAAATGCCAGGAATGGTGTCAGATCGCCCGCGAGCGCAAAGCGCTCAGCAATCAATACCGCCACCGGGTGTACCAGCACACCACACGCAGCAATCCACACCGGATAGTCCGCCGGCCTCGGTGCGATTGGGTAGCGCGCGATGTCCAAAGCGATCAGTGCTGCGCTGGTCAGCAAGAAGAACAGCAACAGATCGCTCGACAGGTTCATCAGCGTGCTGCTCCGCGATCGACTGTCGATGGGGGTGGTGATACCTCGCGGGCAGCGTCGGGCGATACATCCATCAACACGGGCTTAAACGTGGGCACACCCGCCAAGCTGTGCGCCTCATTGACGGTATGCGGATGAAGGTACTCGACAAGACGTGCGAGTTGCTGCTGATCGGGCCAAAGTGTTGGGCCCAGTGTGAGTAAACACGCCAGGCTGGCGGCGCCCAGCAGGCCCGCGCGCGCTGAAGTTCGCTTGCGTGGTCGGTAGCTTGTACGTCGGTGGGTATTTTTTTGAGTGGTGCGTTGCTTCTGCGCGCTTGGCCGTGCGTCATGTAACGGCGTAGTGGCTGAGGCAAAACTGTTGGGCAGATCATCCGGCGATTCATCCAGGTACCAGCGCGCGACGCGCTGGCCTAATGCGGCGATTTTAGATTCGCATGCGGCGGCATCGGAAACAAACAGCGCAACCAGTCGTAAACGTCGATGGCCGGTACTTTGGATTAGCTGCAGTAGCCTCCGCAGCTCGGTAATGGACAGATTGTGTGCATCGGGAATGAACAGCAGGCAGTCATGCCAAGTGGGCGATCCGGCAACCAGCGCTTGGTCGGTCAGCCGTCTAAGCGCACTGTCAAAGCGCGCCAAGGTCAGATCGGCGAGCAGGCTCTCGAGTCGGTGTGGATCATACTTTTCGATTTGCCAGCCGCCGTGCTCGGCCAGCTCGGTGGCGAGGCTTGCGGCACAGGCCAGCAGGTGTTGGCGGTCGCGCGCCACCATGGCCAAATCAAAGCCATCCTGCGCCAGCGACGCCCGGACCCGAGAGAGCTGCTCCCTGTCCGCTGCAGGTACCGAGGGGAACATGCAGCGGATTATACTAAAGTATCAGCCCAAAAAACCGTCGGGCGCCTCGCTGGGTGACTGTCTAGTGCTTGCTGCCGCCGCGCCAGTTATCGAGCTGGCTGAAGGTTTGCCGCATCACCAGCAGCAGCGAGATAAAAATCAGAGCGAAGATTGCGTAAACCATGGGATTTCCTCCAGAGGGGCAGGCTAGCCGGATCGGGTCAGGCCAGGCTCATCATCAGCCAGATCGCCAGGCTCAGCATCACGACAACGCCAAGGCTGGTCAGGTAAACCGCGCGAATGAATTCTTTCGGCGGTATCAGGAATCGTTCGACCGGCGCTGGGGTGTTTGTGTCGTTATCCAAGGCATGTGGCTGTGGCGCCTCGCCTTGGCTCGGTGGTGCAGCATGCGCTTGGTTTTCCATGAAGTCCTCCAAACTAGCTTGCATGATTCGAGGGCAAATTTTTCGTTACAGTTCAGCAGCGCGGCATCTCGCAACAACCGTCAAGACCCGGTACCGCAGAAGGCAAGTCTAACCTTGAGTCGATCCCGGTGAAAACAAAAAAAGCATTACATTTTTATTAAAAATATGGCGTATTCGATTTAATCAACCCAGCGTTTTGGGAGATTCTATGATTTATATTTTGATGATCGCCAGCCGCCGGTTTAGCGCCGTCCGGCGATTATTGCTTGGAATATCTGGATAGTGTGTGATAGTTTCCCCTCATCACAACGCCCGGCAAAAGCGGTTTGCGCGTCTTTTGTGGCTCCCATGAATCGGGACGTATATGAGTTCATCCTCTGACTTTTTGATCGATTTTGAGCGCGGCGAGCTATGCGCGCTTGATCGATTTCTTGGATGCTCAGAGAAAGTGCACGCCAACACGATGATCGAGACTTCGTCAGCAACGCTCATCAGTGCGCTCAAGGCGATGCAAACAAATGTTCGAAGCGCGCTATCTCAAATCGAGCATGACACCCGCATCGGTGAAGTAAGTGTCGCCATGCAATTGCTCGAAGACCAAGCCGATGCCGCTGCTCAGGCCTTCCGTCGCCTTACCGTCTCAGAGCTGGACCTGATGCTCGAGGATGAGGAAACGTCGAACGACGCTTCGGTTGCGATTTGGAAGATTTTGGATGTGATTGGCCCCATCGAAGTCCGCCTCTAAAACGCTGGTCAAAAAAGCCGCTGGCGTTGTTGGTGGCGGCTTGCCGTACGTCCAGTACTGTCTGCGCCGC
>CAZZMV010000133.1:0-1428 GCA_964655425.1 uncultured Bifidobacterium sp. | reverse complement strand
CGCCGCAGGTTAGGGCGGCGCATCAGGCGCTTGTAAAAATCTCTGACAATCTCGGTGACGACCGGTACGCCACCGTATTTATCAAAAAGAGTTTCTGCCATGGGTTACCGGTAATTGAAGTGGTGACGTAATCTCAAATGAGATTTTACGCTAAACCTGCATCGAGTAACGGGTGGCCACGGCATTTATTGAGGCTTTATTCTGGGTACCGAATCTATTTAACCGGCGCCCCAAAATATGTAATCCACCGCGTGCCAAAAACATAACTTTATTGGCGTTTAACCCCCAAAGATGCTCAGGCATCCGGTTAAATTCTCGATGGTTACGCTTAATATCCCAACTGCCTGATTAGCTTGGCACCAAAAGAGTGCGGTTGGTTTTTAGCCAGCACCAACCGACCTGGGCCGACGCCTGCTGGGTTGTATTGGGGCGTGGGTGAGTGGTTGAATGGCTTTCAAGTCGTCACCTAACACGATAACGACAGGGACACATGGGACATTGGGGGCGCCGGTTGATCCGGTGGTGTTTGATCGCATTCGCGCTGCCATTGGCAAGCAATGCGGTCACCTTGAAAAAAACTGATGTCGATAATTTTTTGTCGAACCAGTACCAAGTGGGTGAAATCAATCCGAGTGTTCCGGTCTGGCCATTATTCTCGCGCGATCCCGTCGCAGAAAATGAAAAGCCCAAATTAATCGGCTACGCGTTTGAATCGATTGATTTCGAGCCGGTACGTGGTTATGGCGGCAAGCCAATCAATATCTTGGTGGCGATCGATACCGAGGGTAAATTCCTTTTATCTCATCTGATCGACCATCGCGAGCCATTGTTTCGGTCGGAAGCCGGGATCGCCAAGCTGACCGACTTCGCAAATCAGTATGTGGGTATCACGGTCAGACACGAAACCCATATTCTGGATTTTCGTGCGCGTACTTCGTTCGATGAAAAGCGCGCAACCTTTCATGGGGTGCAAGCCGGCACGGTCACGGTGAAGGCGATGGATCGCACCATCATGCAATCGGCCGCCTCGGTCGCGCGAGCGCATCTCGATGCAGCCAGCAAAGGCAGTATTTTGGGTGAGGGCAACGCAGTATCTCTGACGCGTGGTGATTTGCTCACGCAAGAGATTCGGCCACTGCGCTGGGAACAACTGCTGTCGCGCCGCATGGTCGAACCGATGTCACTCACCCGCGCACAAATCGAAAAAGCCTTCGCCGGCACCCGGGCTGCTGGGGCTGACAAACTTGCTGACAGCAAGCCTGATGAGGTGGCATTGCAGTTTCACGTGGCGCTGGCCAGTGTGCCTTCGATCGGTCGTAATTTACTCGGCGAGGATGGCTGGCGTCTGTTAGTGGCGAATATGCGCGACAGTCAAGCGATTGTCGTCAGCGAGAGCGGCCCGCTGTACAACATGATGTACGAGAGCCA
>CAZZMV010000132.1:0-5409 GCA_964655425.1 uncultured Bifidobacterium sp. | reverse complement strand
TGATCGAGCTGCTCGCGCGTCATGATGTTGACAGTGACGCCTTTGCCTTGGCTACCGTTTTGCGGTTTACAGACGACTGGCACACCGATGCGCTGCGCCACTTCCCATGCTTGCTCGGCAGTCTTGACCGGCGCGCCTTGTGGCACCGGTACACCGGCTGCGTGCAGCAAATGCTTGGTGAGGTTTTTATCTTGCGCGATGGTTTCTGCGACCGCACTGGTTGAATCAACTTCAGCCGCCTGGATTCGTCGTTGTTTACAGCCCCAGCCAAGTTGCACCAAGCTGCCACTGGTCAGACGACGAAATGGAACCCCGCGGGCAACTGCAGCATTAACAATCGACCCGGTGGAGGGACCGAGGCGATTATCTTCATCCATCTCACGCAGCTCAGCCACCATCGCCGATACATCGGGCGCTGCAGCGCCCTCGCTGAGCTGACCACGACAGACATCAAATACGTACTGCGACACCTGCATGGCGTATTTGAGCGCGAGCCTGCCAACATCTTCTTCGCTGTACTCCACCACCACTTGGTACAACTGTGGTACTGGCGTAGCGTTGGTGAGTGAAAACGATAACGGGCAACCCGCATTGGCCTGAAGTGCGAGCAATGTCGCCTCAAGCACATGCGCCATCGTGAGGGGGCCGTGATAGCCTGGCGCACGTAAATCTGCTACCCCGGGGCAGATTGCCCGCAGCTTGTCGACGAAGCCAGGTAAGCGATCAATCTCGCATTCATCTGCGCTGCAAGCCACTTCGATTTCGAGTGCGGTGTAGCGGCTCCACAGGTTGGGCCCGCGCAGGGCCCGAGTGAGTTTCAGTTCCATGCTTTATGCAATCACCAGCGTTTCAGGTTGAACCGTGCCGTAGGTGTCAAGCCCGGTTCGAATCAATTGTGCCTCCAGGCCGAGCGCCCAAGCCGCACCAATCGCAGCCAGCAGCGCAGCATGCGATAGCGCAGCTGCTGCAGGGCTCAAGTCGCGCGTGAGATTGATTTTGTCGGCGACTGCGTTGCCGTGGGCGCGCACCAGAAATCCATCCTCCAGATACAGCACACGCCGGCCAGATTCGCGATGCGCAACCAGGGCAGGGTGCTGGCCGTCGTGTGCATACAGCAGCACATCACCATCGGATAATTTGGCCATATCCAGCACGGTTTCATCATCAGCGTTGAGTACGGCAGCACCTGTTTCGAGCACCACATCGATTTGTGTGCGCAGAATTTTGTAGCGATGCTCAGGCTCGGTCATGAGCTCTTGTTCCAAACCGGGTACGGGTTTGCTGTCGGTGACGATACCGACCCAGCAGCGATCATAAGCAAGCCCCTCGGTCAGCAGCGATATCGGATCATTTTCAAATACCGCAGCTTCGACGTTTCGATTAATCAGCAAGCGCTGGCCGGGTTCCCAGTGCGCGCAGTCGCCTCGCTCCAATTGGCGGGCACCGACAAACAAGCCCTCGCGACACGCCACACCGACACGTGCACCCGACAGCTGCATCAGCCATGCGACTAATCGTGCAACCGCCGTGGTGTTTTCACTACCGGCGACGCCTACGATCGGAATACGGCCACGCTGACCTTCCGGAAACAGGTGGCTGACAATCGCATCACCGACCGGACGCGCTTCTCCTTGCGCTGGTTTCAAGTGCATCAACAGACCGGGGCCCGCATTGACTTCAACCACTGCGCCGCGCTGGGCATCAAGTGGCTGCGCGATGTCTTTGCAAACGATATCGATACCCGCAATATCCAAACCAATGACTTGGGCGGCCAGTACACAGGTGAATGCGTTATCCGGGTGAATCAGATCGCTGCACTCGATCGCGTGGTTGCCATTGGCAGCGATCAGTACGCGCTGCCCGGCAGCGGGTACGGATTCGGTGGTGAGTCGCTGACGCTGCAGGTTGCCTTGAATAACGCTATTCGTGAACGGGTTGAGTTTTTCGAGTGGATGAATGTCTGCATTGCCGCGACGCGGATCGCTATTAATTTGTTGCTCAACCAATTCGGCTACGGTCGAGCGACCGTCACCCGTCACCCAGGCGCTTTCACCGCGCGACACGGCAATCACCTTGCCACCGACCACCAGTACGCGGTGCTCGTCACCTTCAATGTAGCGCTCGACGATGACATCCGGGTCTTCCGCGCGTGCAATGGCATAAGCTGACTCAACTTCATCTTGCGTGCGCAAGTTGAGCATCACGCCGCGCCCGCGGTTGCCATCACGTGGTTTAACCACGACGGGCAAACCGATCTCTTGCGCGATTTCCCAGGCGGCTTCGACGCTATGCACAACTTCGCCACTCGGTACTGGCACGCCGCAACTGCGCAACAGCGACTTGGTTAAATCCTTATTGCCAGCAATTCCCTCGGCAATGGCACTGGTCAGGTCGGTCTCGGCCGTCCAGATACGGTTTTGTAGTGCGCCGTAACCCAGCTGAACCAGATTGCCTTGATTGAGGCGAATGTGAGGAATCTTGCGTTTTTTTGCACTGGCCACGATATGGGCAGTCGACGGCCCAAGATAAAACTCGTCAATCGCTTTACGAATTTTTGCGAGTTCAGGCTCCAACTCGAATGCTTGCTGGTTGATCACCGCATGCATCAGTTTCAGTCCAGCGTCGAATGCGGTGCGGCCAACGGTTTCATCGGGCACACGAAACACCATACGGTAGGTGCCGGCGCGCGTGGTTTCGCGGGTCTGACCAAATCCTGCCTCGAGCCCGGACAACTCCAGCAGTTCGATGATCACATGCTCGAGTACGTGGCCCATCCAGGTGCCATCGCGCAGCCGTTGCTCGAAACCGTAGGGCACCCCGGGGCTGCAGTGATGTGCAGCCACCTGTGGCAAAACCGACAATAATCGATCGATAAACCCGGGCTGCCGGTTACTGGGCCATTCTTCGAGTACGCCCAAATCTAGCCAGGCTTCGAGTACGGGTGTGTAGGTCCACATATTCGGACCGCGCAGGAAGGTAATGCGCGGCACCTGAATCTCATGCGGGCCGGGCGGCATCACGGCGGGAGTGATGGTGCTCATTGGATTATGGTTCTGGCAAAAAGGTAAGATGTTGGATTATCAGGACTCGGCGGCCGACTTCGGCGACAATGCGCGCAAGCTGCGACCGCGGCAAACCACTTCAGTTCAACCCATTCGACGATCAGCTCGCGACAATCCGTTCCTGATTCATGCCGCCTAGCGCCTCAACTCATGCAGCATCTGCTGCAACCGTCACCTCGAATGATGATCGGGATAACCCGCCACTGCGCGCGCATGAACATGTACTGGCCACGCTTGAACCCGATCTGAGTCCGGCACTGCAGTTTGCCGCCAGCCGACTGCTGCTGACAACCGAGCGAATGATAAGCCATTCAGATGGCGAGGGGTGGTCTGCGTGGCCGTTACAACCTGAACTCACACTTCATCACAGCGATCACGGCGGTATCGCCACACTTGCGCTGCATGATCAAAATGGAATCTTGGCGCGTTGGCGTTTTACGCTCGCTGAAGAGGTGAGTGCGCTGCGCTTTATCCAACATTTTGAAAAGGTACAGGCCGCGCGTGGCGGGCAAAGCACTGCCCCTGAGGAAGCGGGTGCAAGGTGCCCGAGCTGTCACGCACTACTACCCGATCAAAGCGAAGAATGTCCGGTCTGCCATCGCGAATTACTTGAGCCGGTATCGACCTGGGTGCTGTTGCGGTTATGGCGGTTTGCCAAGCCCTACAAAATGCAACTGCTGCTGGGCTTCTTCCTCACGCTGGCGTCGACCGCTGCGCTGATGGTCCCACCGTATCTGTCGATGCCCTTGATGGATGAAATCCTGATCCCGCAGCAAACCGGTGCGCAAATCGATACGCAGGATGTGATTCTGTATTTGTCAGGTTTGCTGGTCGCTGCGCTGACTGCGTGGGGCCTGGGTTGGTGGCGCACCTATTTGCTGGCGCTGGTATCTGAACGAATTGGTGCCCATTTACGTACTGCGACGTTCAATCATTTAATGACCCTGTCGCTGGATTATTTCGGTGCCAAGCGTACGGGTGATCTGATTGCTCGGATTGGTAATGAATCAGATCGTATCTGTATATTTTTATCGCTACACGCACTGGATTTCGCCACCGATGTGCTGCTGCTGGCGATGACTACCGTGGTGCTGTTCACCATCAACCCGTGGTTGACTGTAGTGACCTTGCTGCCACTGCCACTGATTATGTGGTTGATTCATTCAGTACGCGACCGGCTGCGCACTGGCTTCGAAAAAATCGATCGTATCTGGGGCGATGTCAACAACGTATTAGCCGACACCATACCCGGCATTCGCGTGGTGAAAGCGTTCGCGCAAGAGAAGCGCGAGTCGCAGCGCTTTCGTGAAGCGAATATGCACAACCTCGCGGTGAATGACAAACTGAATCGCACCTGGAGTTTGTTTGCGCCCACCGTCACCATGCTGACCGAGGTTGGTTTGCTGATCGTGTGGGGCTTTGGTATCTGGCTGGTGATTCATCACGGGGTGACGGTGGGTGTGCTGGTTGCGTTCATTGCCTACATCGGCCGTTTTTATGGCCGGCTTGACACCATGAGCCGCATTGTTTCGCACACTCAAAAAGCTGCAGCCGGTGCCAAGCGGATTTTCGATATTCTTGATCACAGTTCCAGTGTGCCTGAGCCCGCCAACCCGGTGCCGGTGGCACAGGCACCCGGCACCATCGCGCTGCGTGATGTTGGTTTTCGCTATGGTAGCCGTCGAATTTTGAAGGGCATACATCTCGAAATTCGTCAGGGTGAAATGATCGGTCTGGTGGGCCATAGTGGTTCCGGTAAGAGTACGCTGGTCAACTTGATTTGTCGTTTTTATGACGTGACCGATGGCTCAATTACGATTGATGGTGTCGATCTGCGTCGCTTCTCGGTAGCAGATTATCGTCGGCATATTGGACTCGTTCTGCAAGAACCTTTTCTGTTTCACGGCACCGTGGCAGAAAACATCGCCTACGGCAAACCAGAGGCGACACGCGCCGAAATTATTGCCGCCGCGCGCGCTGCACATGCGCATGAATTCATTCTGCGCTTGCGTCATGGCTATGACTCCATCGTCGGAGAACGCGGGCAAGGCTTGTCTGGCGGTGAGCGTCAACGTATCTCGATTGCGCGCGCCTTGCTGATTAATCCGCATATCCTGATGTTGGATGAGGCGACCTCATCCGTCGACACCGAAACTGAAAAAGAGATTCAAAAAGCGCTCGACAACTTGGTGAAAGGCAGAACCACGATCGCGATCGCGCATCGCCTGTCGACCTTGCGCCGTGCTGATCGTTTAGTGGTGCTCGAGCGTGGCGAAGTCGTCGAGATTGGCTCGCACGATGAACTGATGGCGCAGCAAGGCGCCTACCGGCGCTTGTACGAAGCACA